>JALYWW010000005.1 GCA_030852515.1 Pseudomonadota bacterium | reverse complement strand
CCCCCGCTATCCGATTCTTCACATTGTAGGCTTGTCGCCCGGCCCTGGACTACTCCGCCCAGTGGGTGGCACGCCCGGTTTCCGGCAACACTAGGGCCGCCAGCTGCTTGTCCTTGCCCAGCATCGCGGTGGCGTCGGCCAGGATCGCGGCGGACTCGCGCAGCAGCGGATCGGGACGCTCCTCGGCCGCCTTCTCGCGCGCGGCGTCGGCGATGATGTTGCGCTCGTTGGCCTGCAGGCCATCGTCCGCGCTGTCGGCGGCGAGCGGGTCGAGCTTCAGGCCCAGTTCCTTGCGCATCGCCTGGCGCTCCTTGCGCTTGGCGGCATCGGCGTCGCGCTCGCTGCGGCGCTTGGCCTCGTTGAGCGAGACGAACTTCTTCGCCCGCTCCTCGCGGAACTCGGCCACGTCCTGGGCCCACCACTGGAACTCCAGGTTCTTCTTGACGCGCGCGTCGTGCAGCTGGTCGAGCCTGGCCAGGATCGGGGTGAAGTTGCCGTAGCGCACGTGCGGCACCGCGGCGATCCGGGTCCACGGCAACGCGTTGTCGTAGGTGCTTTCGCCGAACTCGCTGGCGTCGACCGTGACCGGGAAGGCGATGTCCGGCAGCACGCCCTTGTTCTGGGTGCTGGCACCGCCGGGCAGGAAGAACTGGGCGATGGTCAGCTTGACCTGGCCGAAGCGCGCCTTCTCGTTGGCCGGCCAGCGGTCCAGGTCGACCAGGTTCTGCACCGTGCCCTTGCCGAAGGTCTGCTCGCCGATGATCAGGCCGCGGCCGTAGTCCTGGATCGCGCCGGCAAAGATCTCCGACGCCGAGGCCGAGCCGCGGTTGACCAGCACCGCCAGCGGACCTTCCCAGGCCACGCCGCCCTTGCTGTCGCCTTCGACGCTGACCCGGCCGCCCGACTCGCGCACCTGCACCACCGGACCCTTGTCGATGAACAGGCCGGTGAGCTCGATCGCTTCGCCCAGCGAACCGCCGCCGTTGTTGCGCAGGTCCATGACCACGCCATCAACCTTCTTCGCGTTCATCTCGCCCAGCAGGCGGGCGACGTCGCGGGTGGCCGACGCGTAGTCGCCATTGGCGTTGTTGCGGCGTCCTTCGAAGTCCTGGTAGAAGCCCGGCAGTTCGATGACGCCGATACGGCGCGCCGGCAACTCGCCGCGCGCCGGAATCTCGATGATCTTGGACTTGGCCGCGTCGGCGCTGAGGCGGATCTTGTCGCGGGTCAGGGTGACGCGCATCGGCTTGCTGTCCAGGCCGGCTTCCGGCGGCACGATGTCCAGCCGCACCTGGGTGCCCTTGGGTCCCTTGATCTTTTCCACCACGTCATCGATGCGCCAGCCGACCACGTCTTCCATCGGCCCGCTCGCGCCCTGGCCGACGCCGACAATGCGGTCGCCGGCATGCAGCTGCTCGCTCTTGATCGCCGGGCCACCGGGCAGCACTTCGCGGATCACCACCACGTCGTCCTGCTTCTGCAGCTGCGCGCCGATGCCTTCCAGCGACAGCGACATCGACTGGTTGAAACGCTCGGCGCTGCGCGGATCCAGGTAATCGGTGTGCGGGTCGATCGACCCGGTGTAGGCGTTGAGGAAACTGGAAAACGCGTCGGTCGAGTCCAGCTCGTCGGTGGACTCGGCGAAGTTGCCGTAACGCTTGGCCAGGACCTTGCGGATCTCGTCCGGCGCCTTGCCGGCGAGCTTGAGCCGCAACCAGTCGTTGCGCACCGACTGCTTCCACAGCTTGTCGAGCTCGGCCGCGGTGGCCCACGGCGCATCCTCGCGGTCGTAGTGCCACTGGTCGTCGCTGCCGAAGTCGAAGATGTCCTTCTGCAGCAACGCAGTCGCGTAGGCCGAACGTTCGGCGACGCGCTGCTTGAACAGCGCGAACATCGCGTAGGCCGGGTCGAGCTTTCCGCCCTTGATCGCGTCGTCGAAGTGCAGCTTGTACTTCGAGAACTTCGCCACGTCGTCGGCGGTGAAGAACATCTTGCTGCCGTCGAGCGCGTCCAGGTAACGCTTGAAGATGTCCTGCGACAGCGCGTCGTCCAGCGCCTGCGGCCGGTACGCAAAGCGGCTGTCGGAGAGCAGGCCGTACACCAGCTTGGAAGTCGCGGCCTGGTCGGCGGTCGGCCCGGAGGCGATCCTGTCGGCATCGGGCGCACGCGCCAGCAGGGCCAGCGGGGTGGCCAGGGCGAGGATCAACAGGCTGTGGGGAAGCTTCATTTCTGCTCTCGCATCCCCTGGGAGAGGGCGCTAGGGGGAGGATGGTTCCGCGGTTGGACCGCCGGCCAGTGCCGAAAGTTGCGCGGCATCGGCGGCCTGGCGATCGGCGTGGTAGGAGGATCGCACGAGTGGGCCAGAGGCAACGTGAGCAAAGCCTAAACCCATGCCGAACACCTCCAGCGCCTTGTACTCATCCGGTGTCCAGTAGCGCAGCACCGGATGGTGGTGCGGGCTGGGCTGGAGGTACTGGCCGATGGTGACCATGTCCACGTCGTGGGCGCGCAGGTCACGCAGGGTCTGCTGCACCTGGTCCATGGTCTCGCCCAGGCCGAGCATGATCCCGGACTTGGTCGGCAGCTGCGGGTGCTGCGCCTTGAACTTCTGCAGCAGGGTCAGCGACCACTGGTAGTCCGCGCCCGGGCGCACGTTGCGGTACAGGTCCGGCACGGTCTCGATGTTGTGGTTGAACACGTCCGGCGGGTTGGCGGCCAGGATCTCCAGCGCGCGCTCCATCCGGCCCTTGCCGCGGAAATCGGGCGTCAGGATCTCGATCTTCGTGCCCGGGCTCATCTCGCGGATCGCACTGATGCAGTCGACGAAGTGCCCGGCACCGCCGTCGCGCAGGTCGTCGCGGTCGACGCTGGTCACCACCACGTACTTCAGGCCCATGTCCTTCACGGTCTGGGCCAGGTGCAGCGGTTCGGCCGGATCCGGCGGCTTGGGCCGGCCATGGGCAACGTCGCAGAACGAGCAACGGCGGGTGCAGACCTCGCCGAGGATCATGAAGGTCGCGGTGCCGTGGCCGAAGCACTCGTGGATGTTCGGGCAGCTGGCTTCCTCGCACACGGTGACGAGGCGGTTGGCGCGCAGCTTTTCCTTGAGCCTGGCGACCGCGTTGCCGGAGGGAATGCGCACCCGGATCCACGACGGCTTGCGCAGCACGGGCGCATCGGCGAACTGCACCGGCGAGCGTGCGATCTTGTCGCCGGCGACCTGGCGCGCGCCCGGCTCGAGACTGGCCGGCGCCAGGGTGGTGATCGGGATGGCCTTGGCGTTCGGGGGCGTGCTCATGCCGCCATTGTCGCATCGGCCACGCGCAACCGCAGGCCCAGCTGGGTCCCCAGTTCGCGCAGAAGTACGGGTTTCACCGCCTCCGGGCCGTTCGGACCGCCCAGGTCCGCCATCGCCACGACTTCGAGGCCGGCATAGCCGCAGGGGTTGATCCGGGCGAACGGCTCCAGGTCCATGGCGATGTTGAAGGCCAGGCCATGGAAGGCGCAGCCGCGGCGCACGCGGATGCCCAGCGCGGCGACCTTGGCGCCGTCGACATACACGCCCGGGGCGCCGTCGCGGCGGCGACCCTCGATGTTCCATTCGCCCAGGGTGTCGATCACCGCCTGCTCGATCCGGCACACGTAGTCGCGCACGCACAGCTTCAGCCGGCGCAGGTCCAGCAGCGGATAGGCCACGATCTGTCCGGGGCCGTGGTAGGTCACCTGGCCGCCGCGGTCCACCTTCAGCACCGGGATGTCGCCGGGTGCCAGTATGTGTTCCGGGCGCCCGGCCTGGCCGAGGGTGAACACCGGGTCGTGCTCGACCAGCCAAAGCTCGTCGGGCGTGTTGTCGTCGCGGGCATCGGTGAACGCCTGCATGGCGCGCCACACGGGTTCGTATGCTTTCCGCCCCAGGTCGCGGACTTCCAGGTCGCGCACTACAGCGTCCACTTCACCTCTGGATGCTCGCGCAGCACCGCATGCGCCACGTCGTACTGTTCCCGCGACTCGGCGCGAAAGCTCAGCTTGATCGAGACGAACTTGCCGCCGCTGGACTCGCGCGTGGCCACGGTCTCGCGCAGCACCGGCAGGCCGGCGGCTTCGAGCAGGGACGGGATCTGTTCTTCCAGGCCGCTGCCGGCCGGCCCCATCGCTGTGATCTCGAACTCGCCGGGGAACTGGAAGCCGTGATCGGGGTTGTCGGACTTGATTTCCATGACTTACTCGCTTTCCCACCACATCCAGAATTCGTCCCACAGGCGCTTGAAGAAACCGCCCTCTTCCACCGCCTCGATCGCCACCAGCGGGCGCTGGGCGATGACCTTGCCGTCCAGCGACACCTTCACCATGCCGATCTTCTGGCCCTTTGCGATCGGCGCCACCAGCGCCTTGGGCACGTCCATGGTCGGCTTGAGCTGCGCGTAACGGCCGCGCGGCAGGCTGACCAGCAGCGGCTCTGCCACGCCCAGGCTGACCTGGTCGGCCTCGCCCTTCCACACCTTGAGCGCGGCGATCTGCTTGCCGGCGTCGTACAGCTTGTGGGTCTCGTGGAAACGGAAACCCCAGTTGAGCAGCGCCTGCGAATCGGCGGCGCGCTGCTTTTCGCTGCTGCCGCCGAGGATGACGCTGACCAGGCGCTGGTCGCCGCGCTTGGCCGACGCCATCAGGCAGTAGCCGGCGTTGCTGGTGTGGCCGGTCTTGATCCCGTCCACCGACTTGTCGCGCCACAGCAGCACGTTGCGGTTGGGCTGGGTGATCGGCCCGACGGTGAATTCCTTGATCTTGTTGTACGAGTACGCCTCGGGATAGTCGCGGATCAGCGCACGGCCGAGCAGCGCCAGGTCGCGCGCGGTCGAGTAGTGGCCTTCGGCCGACAGCCCGTGTGGATTGACGAAGTGCGAATTGCGCATGCCGATGCGCTTGGCATAGCCATTCATCAGCGCGGCGAACGATTCGGTGCTGCCGGCGACGTGCTCGGCCAGGGCGATGGCGGCATCGTTGCCGGACTGCACCACCATGCCTTTTTCCATCTGCACCAGCGGTGCGGTCTGGTTCACTGGGAAACCGCTGTAGCTGCCGTCGGTACCGGCGCCGCCTTCGCGCCAGGCGTTCTCGGTCATCATCACCTGGTCGTCGGGCTTGATCTTGCCGGCCGCCATCTCGGCGGCAATGACATACGAAGTCATGACCTTGGTGATGCTGGCCGGCTCGCGGCGCATGTCGATGTTCTCGCCGGCCAGGATCTGGCCGGTGGTGTAGTCCATCACCAGCCACGCCGCGGCGGTCGAGGGCTCGGGCGCCGGCGGAACCGGCAGCGAATCGCTCAGTGCCGCAGGCTGCGGGACTGCCGGCTGGGGCGTGGCCGGCTGCGGCTGCGCGTGGGCGAAGGCGATGGCCAGCGAGGCGCTGGCAACGAGGATGGCGGCGAAAGCGGGGGTTTTCTTCAAAACGACGAACTCCGGCAAATCAGGCTGACAAGTCTACTCGCGCACGGCGCGCGGCTGGCCGAAACCGAGGTCGCGCACGCGCTGCGCCGTGCTTTCGAGGGCATCGGACGACACCGGTCCGACCCGCAGCCGCCAGACCGGGCGGCCGCCGGCTTCGCCTTCCTGCAGGCCGGCGCCGGCGATGCCGGCGGCGTTGATCGTGGCCAGTGCGCGCTCGGCATTGGCGCGTTCGGCGAACGTCGCCACCTGGAGGGTGACGAGAGCGGTGGCAGTCGACGCCAGCGGCGATGGCCCGCCCAGTTCCGCGGCCTCGGCGCCGGCCACGGGCAAGGCCGCGACTAGGCGATCGATGGCACTGGCCGGCACCGGCGGCGGGGCAACGGGCGCAGGCGGCTGCGGCGCTGCTTGCGCGATGGCGTCGTAGTCCTGGCGCGCGTTCTCGCCCGCGCTCAACCCGACCACTTCGACTTTCGCGGTACCGGCGCGATCCACGCCCAGCTTCACCGCGGCGGCGTAGCTCAGGTCGATGATCCGTCCTTCATGGAACGGTCCGCGATCGTTGACCCGCACCACCACCGACGCGCCGTTGGCCAGGTTGGTCACGCGTGCATAGCTGGGCAGCGGCAGCGACTTGTGCGCGGCGCTGAAGGCGTACATGTCGTACACCTCCAGGTTGGAGGTGCGGCGGCCGTGGAATTTCTTGCCGTAGTACGAGGCAATGCCGCGCTCGCGATAACCTTCGGCGCTGTCGCGCACGGTGTAGCGCTTGCCCAGTACCTTGTAAGGCGAACGGTTGCCATAGCGCGAACGCGGTTCGGCGACCACCTCCGGTTCCGGGATCAGGTGCACGTCGGGGATTCCGCCGCTCGGCGCGCTGTCGGCGACACCAGGCGCATACAGGCCGCCGGCGGTGTAGTTGCCGCGTTTCGACGGGTCTTCCTGCGCGGGTGCGTAGGGGGAACCGCGCGGGACATCCGAAGGCGCCGCGGCATCGGGAACCGCGACGACCGGTTGCGCCTGCCGGGCCGGGTTGCCGGCGCAGGCGGCCAGCAGCAGGCAGGTCGCAGCCGCGGCGAGCCGCTTCATTCGCTGGCGTTGGTGTCGCCGCCGGCGCCGCTGTGGCCAGCATGGATCGCCTGCGCGAGCTGGTGCACGGCCATCGCGTACATCGGCGAGTGGTTGTAGCGGGTGATCACGTAGAAGTTGCGATAGCCGATCCACTGCTCCGGACCATCGTCGCCTTCGAAATTGAACACGGTCGCGCCCTCGTCCGAACCCACCACCGGCTCGCCCGGCGCCGGCGTGTAGCCGTGTTGCGCGAGTTCGGCCAGCGTATATGCGGGATCCGGCATGTCCGGCGCGAACACTTCAGCTGTCGAGCGCTCCGCGCGCGCCACCACCGGGCCGCCGCGCTGCCAGCCGTGCACCACGAAGTAATTGGCGATCGAGGCGAACACGTCATCGGCGTCGCCGAGCAGGTCGCGCTTGCCGTCGCCGTCGCCGTCGCGGCCCCACAGGCGATAGCTGGAAGGCATGAACTGGCCCCAGCCCATCGCGCCGGCATAGCTGCCCTTGAGCGCGGCCAGGTCCATGCCGCCTTCGGCCTTGTCCAGCGCGAACAGTTGCGCCAGCTCGCCGGCGAAGAACGGGGCGCGCTTGGGATAGTCGAAGGCCAGGGTGTACAGCGCATCGATGACCCGATAGTTGCCGGTGATCCTGCCGTAGTTGGTTTCCACGCCGATGATGGCGACGATGTACTCGGCCGGCACGCCGGTGGCGGCTTCGACGCGCTCGAGCTCGTCGCGATGCTCGGCCAGGAAGGAGATGCCGCCGTCGATGCGCTTGTCGTTGAGGAAGATCGGGCGATAACCGGCCCAGGTGCGGACCTTCTCGGCGGGTCGCGACATCGCGTCGATGATCGACTGCTTGTGCTCGGCCTGGGCCAGGGTATCGCGCACCCGCGCCGGGTCGACGCCGTAGGCCTGCACCGCGTAGTCGACGAACGCATCGATCCGCTGCGCCTGCGGGATCGCCGGATCGGTGACCGGTTCGGGTGCGACCGGCCGCTCCGGCGGCTGCGGCACCGGCGCCGGCGTCGCCGTCACCACTGGGGTCTGGATCGCCGGGGGTGGGGCCGCCGTCGCGCAACCGGCAGCCAGGAAAACGAGCAACAGGATGGGGGTGTACTTCATCGTCGCGAGACTATCACGCAGGGGAAGCCACTCGGAACGCTGCATTCAGTGTCCGTGCATGGGCTTGTGCGCGCGTACCGCCATGACCACGCCCAGCCCGGCCAGCAGCGACACCGCCGACGTGCCGCCATAGCTGAGCAGCGGCATCGGCACCCCGACCACCGGCAGCAGGCCCGAGATCATCCCGCCGTTGACGATCACGTACACGAACAGCGACAGGCCCAGGCTGCCGGCCAGCAAACGCGAGTAGCCTTCACGCGCGGAAGCCGCGATCCACATGCAGCGGCCGATGATGAACAGGTACAGGGCCAGCACCGTGGCCACCCCGGCCCAGCCGAATTCTTCGCTGAGCACGGCGAAGATGAAGTCGGTGGTGTGTTCGGGCAGGTAATCCAGGTGCGACTGCGAGCCCTGCCCCCAGCCCTTGCCGGTCAGCCCGCCGGCACCGATCGCGATCTTGGACTGGATGATGTTCCAGCCGGCGCCCAGCGGGTCGGATTCCGGGTTGAGGAAAGTCAGGATGCGGTCCTTCTGGTACGGCTTGAGCAGCCAGAACCAGGCCGCAGGTGCGGCGGCCGCCATGCCGCCGGCGGCGGCCACGAACCACCACCACGACAGCCCGGCCAGGAACAGGACGAAGGCGCCACTGGCGGCGACCAGCATGGCGGTGCCGAAGTCGGGCTGGAGCAGGATCAGCAGGGTCGGGATCGCCATGATGGCAATGGCCATCAGCACCACCGTGAAGCGCGGCGGCAGCGGCTCGCGGTTGAGGTACCAGGCCATCATCATCGGCAGGGTCAGCTTCAGCAGTTCGGCCGGCTGGAAGTAGAAGACGCCAAGATCGATCCAGTGCTTGCCGTGGCGACCGGTGCCGATCGCCAGCACCAGCAGCAGTGGCAGGATGCTCACCGCGTACGCGATCGGCGTCGCGTTGCGCAGGCGCAGCGGCGGCACCCGCGACAGCGCCCACATCGCGACGAAGCCGACCGCGTAACGCGCGCCCTGGGCGACGGCCAGGTTCGATGACTCGCCGCCGGCGCTGTACAGCACCGCCAGGCCGATGCCCATCAGCGCGAGGAGCGCCAGGCACAGCCAGCCGTCGAGCGTGCGCACCAGCCGCGCGATGAGGTCGAACAGGAAACCGAGGATCGCGTTCACTGTGCGGCTCCAGGCAGGGCCGCGCCCAGCACCCACGCATCCATCACCTTGCGCGCGATCGGCGCCGCCGTACTGGAGCCGAAACCGCCGTGTTCGACCGCGACTGCGACCGCGATGGTCGGGTTGTCCGCGGGCGCATAGCCGATGAACCAGGCCTGGTGGCGCAGTGCCAGCGGCAACTGGTGCGGATCGACGCTGACCGCGCCCTTGCGGCTCACCCGCTGCGCGGTGCCGGTCTTGCCCGCGATCGGGTATTCCGTGTCGCGGCCGGCAGCGAACCAGCCGGTACCACCGGGCTGCATGGTGCCTTCCATGCCCTCGCGCACCGCCTGCATGTGTTCGGCACTGTCGCTGATGCTGCGCGGTGGCGGCTGCGGTATCGCCCGCCACGGCGCTTCATAGCCGTCGCGGCGGTCGCGCACCAGGTGCAGGCGGCGCAGCTGGCCATCGTCGGCCAGCGCCGCGGTCGCGCGCACCAATTGCAACGTGGTGGCCTTCCAGAAGCCCTGGCCGATGCCGGCGATGACGGTTTCGCCGACATACCACGGCTCGCGGCTGTTCTGCGACTTCCATTCCGCCGACGGCACGATGCCCACGCTCTCGCCGACCAGGTCGATGCCGGTGCGCTCGCCGAATCCGTACTTGTGCATCCATGCGGCGAAGCGGGCGATGCCCATGTCCATCGCGAGCTGGTAGTAGTAGGTGTTGACCGATGCGGCGATCGACTTGCGCAGGTCGGTCCAGCCATGGCCGCCGGCGTGCGAATCGCGATACCCGCGGCTCTGGCCCGGGATGTGGAATTCACCGGTCGACATGATCCGGTCCCCGGCGTTGCGCAGGCCCGTGTCGAGTCCGGCCAGCGCGATGAACGGCTTGACCGTCGAACCCGGTGGCCCGCCGCCGAGCACGTTGCGGTTGAACAGCGGCCGCGACGGATTGTCCATCAGCGCACGGAAATCCTTGTGCGAAATGCCGTTGACGAACTTGTTCGGGTCGTATCCCGGCAGGCTGACCATCGCCAGGATCTCGCCGGTGCGCGGATCCACCGCCACAGCAGAACCGTCGAAGTCGCCGAAGGCATCGACCATCGCCTGCTGCAGGTCGAGGTCGATCGACAGCCGCAGGTCGCTGCCCGGCACCGCCGGCTCGCGCCCGACCGTGCCCAGCGCGCGGCCTTCGACATTGGTCTCGACCTGCTCGTAGCCGATCCGGCCGCGCAGGATCGAATCGTAATAGCGCTCCAGCCCGGCCTTGCCGACGTGGGTGAACGCGCTGTTGGCTTCGCCCAGTTGCTTGAGGTCCTCGTCGTCGACGCGGCCCACATAACCGACGATGTGCGCGGTCAGCTCGGCATGCGGATAGCGCCGGTTGAGGTACGGCACCAGCTCGATACCGGGGAAACGCCAGCGGTCGACGGCGAAGCGCGCCGCCTCTTCGGCTTCGACCCGCGGCTTGAGCGTGAACGGCTTGAAGCGCCGGCCGGTGCGCACCGCCTCGCGGAACTCCGCCACGTCATCGTCGTCGAGGGCAACGATGCCGCGCAGCGCGCGCAGCCACTGTTCGGGGTCGCCGGCCTCCAGCGGCATCACGTCGAGGCGATAGGCCGGCACGTTGTCGGCCAGGACCCTGCCGTTGCGGTCCAGGATCAGGCCGCGTCCCGGCAGGACCGGGCGCAGGCGGAAACGGTTGGCCTCCGACTGGGTCGCGTAGTCGGCGTGATCGATCACCTGCAGCTTGAAATACCAGCCGCCGAGCCCGAGCAGCGCCAGGACCACCACCGCGAATCCGATTGCCGCACGCACCCGGAACTGCGCCGCTTCGGCGCTCGGCGATTTCAGCTGGCGCCGGCGCAGTGCCACGCGCTCAGCCCCTGCCGCCCATGCGCAGCCTGTCCAGCAGCAGGTATACGGGGCCCCACAGCAGCATGCCGACCAGCGGCGCCCACCAGAAGGCGGTGGGCAACTGCGGCTCGCCCAGGGCCAGGTGCACGGCGGCGCCGACCACGCGGTCGTTGAGCAGCAGGCCGGCGATCGCCAGTGCTTGCTGGGTCAGCGGAAAGAAGCGCAACTGCGAACGGAAGCGCTGGACGATGAAGGTCATCACCGTCAGCCGCAACGCCTGCTCGCCGAGCAGGGTGCCGAAAGCGAGGTCGGCGGCAATGCCGACCAAGAAGGCGAACCCGATCCCGACCCGGTCCGGCGCTTCGATCAGCCAGTACACCAGCACCAGCGCCAGCCAGTACGGGCGGAACGGCTGGATCCAGCCCGGCAGCGGCAGCAGGCCGAGCAGCAGCGCCGCGATCACGCTCACCGGCAGCAGCCAGGCGTTGTGCTGGCGGCTCATGGCGCCGCCTTGTTCTTGAGCAGGAGCACGTCGCGGCCGCGGTCGAGCTGCGCGGCGGGCGCCACGTCGCCGACCAGGAACGCATGGCTGTCGTCCGGATGCAGCGCGGTGACCGTGCCGACCGGGAAGCCCGCGGGGAAGCGGCCGCCAAGACCCGAGGTAATGACCATGTCGCCGACCTGGACGTCGCTGGACAGCGGGATGTTGGCCAGTTGCAGCAGCGTGCTGCGGCCCTTGCCGTAGGCAACCAGGCGCACGCCGCTGCGGGCCACGATCACCGGCACCGCGTGGTCCGGGTCGGTGAGCAGCAGCACGATGGAATTGGATGGCCGCACCGCGATGATCTGGCCGACCAGGCCACCGGCGTCGATCACGCTCTGGCCCATGGTGACGCCGTCCCTGCTGCCCGCGTCGAGCACCAGGCGTTGCCGCGTGGGATCCAGGTCGATGTCGAGGATCGGTGCCAGCTGCACGTCCAGGCCACCGCGTTCGGCCGCGCCGAGCAATCCGCGCAGGCGCGAGTTCTCGGCGGAAGCGGCCTGCAGCCGCGCGACCCGTGCGCCGCTGACCAGCAATGCATTGCGCAGCACGCGGTTCTCGTCGGCCAGGCGGGTCCGGGTCGATGCGCTGTCGTTGAGCGCATCGCCGATCCGCGACGGAAGGCCGGCCAGCCACCACAGCGGCTGCATCGCCACCGTCGCCTGCGCACGCACCTGCGACAGCCAGCCGCCGCGGTGGTCGAAGACGATCAGTGCGATCGCCAGCGCCAGGTAGGCCAGCAGGCGCAGGGTGCCGGCGACGTCGCCTGGGCGTTGGCCGGAAGTGCTGGCGTAGGAGGGCACGTTATTCCGGGGCGAAGAACTCGTTGCCGTGCATGTCGACCAGCTCCAGCGCGCGGCCGCCACCGCGGGCGACGCAGGTCAGCGGATCGTCGGCCACCTGCACGTGCAGGCCGGTTTCCTCGCTGATCAGACGATCCAGGTCGCGCAGCATGGCGCCGCCGCCGGTGAGCACGATGCCGCGTTCGGCGACGTCGGCGCACAGTTCCGGCGGGGTCTGCTCCAGCGCCTGGCGGATCGCGGCCACGATGCCCGCGAGCGGCTCGCGCAACGCCTCGAGCACCTCGTTGGAATCGATGGTGATCATCTTCGGCACGCCTTCGGCGAGGTGGCGGCCGGAGATCTCGATCTGGCGCACGTCGTCCTGCTGGTAGGCGCATCCGATCTCGAGCTTGATCCGCTCGGCGGTCGCGTCGCCGATCAGCATGCCCTGGCTGCGGCGCACGTAGGCGATGATGGATTCGTCGAAACGGTCGCCGCCGATGCGCACGGACTGCGAGTAGACGATGCCGTTGAGCGCGATCACCGCGACCTCGGTGGTGCCGCCGCCGATGTCGACGACCATCGAACCGCGCGCCTCGGTCACCGGCATGCCGGCGCCGATCGCGGCGGCCATCGGTTCCTCGATCAGGAACACCTCGCGCGCGCCGGCCTCCTCGGCCGATTCCTTGATCGCGCGGCGCTCCACCTGGGTGCTGCCGGCCGGCACGCACACCAGCACCCGCGGGCTCGGCCGCAGCATCCGCGACTTGTGCACCTTGCGGATGAAGTACTTGAGCATCTCTTCGGTATAGGTGAAGTCGGCGATGACGCCGTCCTTCATCGGCCGGATCGTGGTGATGTGGCCCGGGGTGCGGCCGAGCATCTGCTTGGCCTCGGTGCCGACCGCCGCGACCGAGCGCGAATTGCCGACCAGGCGGTCCTGGCGCACGGCGACCACCGACGGCTCGTTCAGGACGATGCCCTGCCCGCGGACATAGATGAGGGTATTGGCCGTGCCGAGGTCGATCGACAGGTCATTGGAAAACATGCCACGGAACTTCTTGAACATCTTGTGGGGGCGTCCGGCAGGGGCGGAAATCGGCGGTCTAGCCTAGCAAAAACTGGCCTCCGCAGGCGCCAGCCGGTACCCTAGCGCGCCGCCGGTCCACCGGACCGCGACACCCGTCCCATTCGAGGCCTGCCCATGCCTGCGTTGATCTGCGGTTCCCTGGCCTACGACACCATCATGGTGTTCCCCGACCAGTTCAAGAACCACATCCTCCCGGACAAGGTGCACATCCTCAATGTGTCCTTCCTGGTGCCGCGGATGCGCCGCGAATTCGGCGGCTGCGCCGGCAACATCGCCTACAACCTCAAGCTGCTCGGCGGCCAGCCCATCCCGATGGCCACGGTCGGCCAGGATTTCGGCCCCTACCGCGAGTATTTCCAGGAGCTGGAGATCGACCTGTCGCGGGTCAAGGAGATCCCGGAGCTGTTCACCCCCCAGGCCTTCATCACCACCGACCTGGACAACAACCAGATCACCGCCTTCCATCCGGGCGCGATGATGCGCAGCTACGAGAACCACGTGCGCGACGTGCCCGGCGTCAGCATCGGCATCGTCAGCCCGGACGGGCGCGAAGGCATGATCCAGAACGCACGCGAGTTCGCCGAAGCCGGCATCCCCTTCATCTTCGATCCCGGCCAGGCGATGCCGCTGTTCAACGGCGCCGAACTGCGCGAGTTCATCGACCAGGCCGACTACGTCACGGTCAACGACTACGAGTCCAACCTGTTGCAGGAACGAACCGGCTGGGACGAGAAGACCATCGCCGGCAAGGTCAAGGCCTACATCGCGACCCGTGGCCCGAAGGGCGCGGTGATCCACGCCGACGGCAAGATCCATGACGTGCCGCCGGCGCACGAACGCCGCATCACCGATCCGACCGGCTGCGGCGACGCGTTCCGCGCCGGCCTGATCTTCGGCATCGAGAAGGGTTACGACTGGCTCACCATCGGCCGCATCGGCAACCTGATGGGCGCGCTCAAGGTCGAGCACCCGGGCACCCAGAACCAGCGGTTCGATTACGAAGAATTCGCCGAGCAGTTCAAGCAGCAGTTCGGCTACGCGCTCTGATCGCTGCTTGAGGATTATTTTTGCCCGTTTACCAGGGCAGTCGTGAGGGGTTCAGGGCTTCGACTTCGAAGGTGGCGGTGCGGGTGCCGCCGGCTTTCACGGGGAATTCGACGCTGAGGGTCTTCGCGTCCTGGGCCATGCGCCAGAGGGCGCGGTCGTCGTTGATGAACATGGCGATGGCCTCGTCGGTCTTCGGACGGTAGGCCGACATCGATTCCGGCGCCTGTTCGTCGACCGTCACCTTGACCTTGCAACTGCCGTAGCAGTCGAAGTCGCCGGCCTGCAGCACGAGGTAGCTGCTGCGGCCCCATTCCGGGTGGTCGCGGAAGATCAGCTTCACCGGGCTCGGCTCGCCGGCACCGACATCGACCGGCTCCATCGCATGAATCAGCGCGGTGCGCTGCTCGCCCTTGCCCGCGGCTTGAGACTGGTACAGCCATAGCGCGGTGAGGCGTTGCCCTTCGCGCTGGGCTTCGGCCTTGGCCACGACTTCGGCGTGTTTCGGTTCCACGCGCGCAGCGGCTTCGCTGGTGGGGTACGTAGCCAGCAATACATCGCCCTGGGCCTTGGCCAGCGCCCAGTTCCCATCGGCGAGGGCGGCTTCGAACGCCGCCTCGCCCTGCTCCGCCTGCGCTTCCACGGCGGCTGCGCGGGCAGCCGCTTCTTCGGCCATGCGCTGCTCGCGGTTGCAGCCGCCGGCCGCGACCAGCGCCGACAGCAGTACCGCGGCGGCGATGGCGCGGCGCGGGGTCACTGGGCGCTGGCCTTCGACTGCGCCTGCGCCTCTTCGCCGCGGGCGATCGCGGCCTTGACCGAACCGGTGGTGATCGGGTGGTAGCCCGGCTCGGCGCGTTCGAACACGCCCTTGGCGAACACCAGGCCTTCGGGCGTCTGCACCAGCGCGTTGTAGATCGGCATGATCAGCTTGCGACGGCCGACGCGCTGCATGAACGCGGCCATCTCGCCGTCGGCGGCGTGGTAGCCGCTGCGCGCGGCCAGCGGATACCAGCGCTGGGCGATCTCGCCGTTGGGCGTGCCGGTGAACTTGTAGGCGGCGTCGAGCGCGGCCATCTGCTCGGTGGTCAGCGTGTCGGGCATGCCTTCCAGGAAGCGCACCCATTCCTGCGTGCTCCAGGCTGCAGTCACCTGGTTGGCCGGCAGCTCGCCGCTGCCGGTCCAGGCGATGCGCGCGGCGTCGACCACGGCGAAGCGCTGCGAACGCACCTGCGGCGCGCCGGCCGGGATGCCGGGCTCGTACAGCCACGCATCGAATTCTTCCTGGCTCATCGTGCCCGGATACTTCTCGAGCAGGTTGGCGATGGCGTAGTCGCGGAACTGGGCGGTGTCGATGCTCTGGAACGCGAAGTGGTCGAAGTAGCTGCGCAGGAACGCGTCGAACTGCTCGCGGCCGAACCGCTGCTCCAGCGCTTCCATGAACCAGGCGCCCTTGGTGTAGACGGTGCCGGTCAAGTTGTTGTCGGGGTCGTCGAGATCGCCGGGCTTGACCGACAGGCGCTGCAGCGGCTTGTTCTCGTCGGTGAACTCCTGCTTCAGTTCCTCGCGTGCGATCGCGCTTTCCATCGCGGCCTGGTCCTTGCCGAACAGCGCTTCCACCAGGCGGTTCTCGACGTAGCTGGTCAGGCCCTCGTTGAGCCAGGCATCGCGCGACGTGGAGAAGGTCACCAGGTTGCCGGACCAGCTGTGCGCAAGCTCGTGCGCGACCAGCGACACCAGCGACTTGTCGCCGACGATCACGGTCGGGGTGGCGAAGGTCAGGCGCGGATTCTCCATGCCGCCATACGGGAACGACGGCGGCAGCACCAGGATGTCGTAGCGGCCCCAGCGGTAGGGGCCGTACAGCGCCTCCGCGGTCTGGATCATCTGCTCGGTGTCCTCGAACTCGGCGGCCGCCTTTTCGACCATGGCCGGCTCGGCCCAGACGCCGCTGCGCTCGGAGAGCGGCTTGAACACCAGGTCGCCGGCGGCGATCGCCAGCAGGTAGGACGGGATCTTCTGCGGCATCTTGAAGCTGTAGTCGCCGTCGCGCTCGGCTTTCGGATCGTTGTCGGCGCTCATCAGCACCATCGCGTTCTTCGGCGCGGTGACGTGGGCGCTGTAGGTGAAGCGCACCTGGGTGGTGTCCTGCAGCGGCACCCACGAGCGCGCATGGATCTGCTGCGACTGGCTGAACATGAAGGGCTGCTGCTTGCCTTCAGTCATCGACGGGGCCAGCCACTGCAGGCCGGAAGCCTCCGGCGAGGTCCGGTAGGCGATGCGCACGGTGGTGTTGCGCTCGGGCACCTGCACGGTGAGCTTGCTGCCCAGCAGCGGGTCGGCGGGCGCCAGCTCGAACTGCAGCGGCGCATAGGTGCCGTCCTTGCCGGCAGCCTCGACCTTGTCGATGCTCAGGTCGCGGGTGTCGAGCACCAGCACGTTCGCCTGCGGATCGATCCACTCCAGGGTGTAGGTGGCGGTGCCGCCGATCTGCTTCTTCTCGAAATCGACGGCCAGGTCGAGGGCGAGGTCGCTGGTCCTGACCTTCTTCGGCTCGGCGTAGGAGTACTCGTCGCGGGCGGGATCGACAGTCACGGCGGCCTCCGGCGTGGCGGCGGGCGCTTCGGCATCGGCAGCCGGCGCGGATTCGCGGGCGCAGCCCGCGGCTGCGAAGGCGACGACGGTGGAGAGCAACAACAGGGCTTGGCGCATCGGGAAAGGGCCTTCGGGAGCGGACCGGCAGTGTACTACCGACCTCCGGCACCTCCGCAAAGGGAGCGGAGGCCATTAAACTCGCCCGACTGTCCCGCGCCATTGGGCCCATGTGACGCCTGCCCGCCTGTTGTCCTTGCTGCTGCTGCTTGTTCCCGCGGCGCATGCCGCCGAACCGTCCGTTGGCGTTCCGCGCCTGGCCGACGGCATCGTCGTGGACGGCGTCATCGACGACGCTGCATGGGACGGCGCCGCCAGCATTGCGCTGGCGTACGAGATCAAGCCCGGCGACAACATCCCGGCACCGGCCTCGACCACGATGCGCTTGGGTTACACCGACGATGCGTTGTACCTGGCCTTCCACGCCCGGGATCCGGATCCTGCGCTGATCCGCGCGCACCTGACCGATCGCGACACGGCGTTCAACGACGATTTCGTCGGCGTCATGCTCGATACCTTCGACGACAACCGGCGCAACTACGAGTTCTTCGTCAACCCGCTGGGCGTGCAGATGGACCTGATCCGCGAGGAGTCGACCGGCAACGAGGACGATTCCTGGGACGGCTTGTGGACCAGCGCCGGACGCATCACCGCGGATGGTTACGAGGTCGAGATCAGGATTCCGTTCTCCACGCTGCGTTTCCGCGACACCGCCGACGTGCGCCGCTGGGGACTGATCGCCTACCGCAACTACCCGCGCAACGTGCGCCACCAGTTCACCAACGTGGTGGTCCCGCGCGGCGGCAACTGCCTGTTGTGCCAGTCGGCCACGATCGAAGGCATGACCGGCGTGCGCCAGGGTCGCAACCTGGAGATCGTGCCGACGTTGACGGTGACCGAGGCGCGCTCGCGCGATGCCAGGAACGGCCGCTGGCACGGCGACGGCGTGGCCTTCGAGCCGGGCGTGGACGTGGCATGGGCGCCGTCGCCGAACCTCACCCTCAACGCCACCATCAACCCCGACTTCTCCCAGGTGGAGTCCGACCAGGCACAGCTGGACCTGACCAGCAATTTCGCCCTGTATTTCCCGGAGAAGCGGCCGTTCTTCATGGAAGGTGCGGACTACTTCAACACCCCGTTCCAGGTCGTGTACACACGCCAGATCGCGGATCCGGATTACGGTCTGCGGATCACCGGGCGCACCGACAACGGCGCCTATGGCGCGTTCGTCGCCCGCGACGCGACGACGCAACTGCTGTTGCCGGACGCGCTGGGTTCGACCATCGCGATCCTGGACCAGACCGCGGACGTCGCGGCCGGCCGCTATCGCCACGACATCAACCAGCACGCCAGCGTCGGCGTCGTCGCCACCGTTCGCCGCGGCAACGACTACCACAACGGCGTGGTCGGTTTCGACGGGCGCTGGCAACGCGGCAACCACACGGCGGTCGCGCAGGTGCTGCGCAGCCAGTCGAAGTATCCGGATGCGCTGGGGCTCATCGACCCCGAGCCGGAGGGCAATGCCTGGCAGCTCGATTACGGGTACGACCTGCGCAACTGGTCGTTCAATGCCTGGCACACGGTGGTCGATCCGGGCTTCCGCGCGGACCTGGGGTTCATCGGCCAGGTCGGTTACGACAAGTCACTGTTCGGCGGCAGCCACACCTGGTTCGGCGACGATGATGCGCGGATCACCAGTACGCGGCTGTCGGCCGACTTCGACATCACCCACCGGCACGACGGCCAGTTGCTGGAGCGCGAGGTCGAAGCGCAGGTCCGCTTCGATGGCCCGATGCAGAGCAGTTTCGGCGTCCAGGGCCTTGCCCGCGACCGTTACTGGGATGGGGAGGTTTTCGACGAGTCGTACGTCAACGTGTTCGGCAACTTCTTTGCGCTGTCGAACGTGCAGCTGGGCGGCAACGTTCGGATCGGTCCGCAGATCGACCTGTTCGCATCGCGTACCGGACAGGGGCGTTACATCGACGTGTGGGGCGAGATGTCGATCGGCATCGCCCACAGCGTCGAATTCGACCTGTTCCGGCAAAGCCTGGAGCGCGACGGCGGCACCGCGTTCGCCGCGACGGTGATGGACACCCGCTTCTCCTGGCAGATCGATACCCGCCAGCGCCTGCGCATCGCGGTCCAGACCAGCCGCATCGACAAGGATCCGGCGCTGTACCTGGATCCGGTCAACGAGTACACCCGCGACCTTGCCGCACAGATCGTCTATTCCTGGAAACTCAGCCCGCGCACCGCGGTCTACGCCGGCGGCACCCTGGGCGCCTTCCTCGACGACGACAACCCCGACCTGTTCAACAGCGGCCGCGCCGCCTTCGTCAAGCTCAGCTACGGCTGGCAGTAAAGAACTGTTTCTAGATCTTGTAGCCGGTGTGGATGGCGACGATGCCGGCGTTGAGGTTGCGGTAGCTCACGCGCTCGAAGCCGGCGGTTTCCATCATCGCCTTCAACTCCGCCTGCGGCGGATGCTTGCGGATCGACTCGGCGAGATATTGATAGCTGCCGGCATCGCTTGCGAACAGCTGCCCGAGCTTCGGCAACACCTTGAACGAGTGGAAGTCGTAGATCGGCCGGAACCACTCGGCCGTGACTTCCGAGAACTCCAGGATCCGCGCCTGACCGCCGACCTTGAGCACCCGCAGCATCTCGCGCAGCGCGGCGTCCTTGTCGGTGACGTTGCGCAGGCCGAAGGCGATGGTGACCAGGTTGAAACTGGCATCGGGGAACGGCAGCTTCTCGGCATTGCACTGCACGTACTCGAAGCCGCGCACGTTGCCGCGGTCGGTCATGCGGTCGCGGCCGACGGTGAGCATGCCGGCATTGATGTCGCCGAGCACGACCTGCCCTGTTTCGCCAACCCGGTCCTTCAGCAGCGCGGCGATGTCGCCGGTGCCACCGGCCAGATCGAGCACGCGATCGCCCTTGCCGACCTGCGCGGTGCCGACGAAATAGCGCTTCCAGACCCGGTGGATGCCCAGCGACATCAGGTCGTTCATCAGGTCGTACTTGCCGGCGACCGATGAGAACACTTCGCCGACCAGCTTCTGCTTCTGCGCCGTGGGCACTTCGCGGAAACCGAAGTGGGTGGTGTCGTCGTGGTGGCCGGGCTCGCTCATGGGGCGATTATCGCAGCTAAATCCATGGGGTCCATTTCCTGGCGGGCGTGGTCTATCTTGGCCGGCAGACCTTCCCGGAGCCGCCATCTTGATCGCCACCCCCGACTACCGCGCCCTGCTCGCCACCGCCGTCACCGAAGCCCGCCAGGGCCTGGCCGAGGGTGGTATCCCGATCGGCGCCGCGCTCTACCACCAGGACGGGCGCCTGCTCGGCTGCGGCCACAACCGTCGCGTGCAGGAAGGCGACCCGTCGGTGCACGGCGAGACCGATGCCTTCCGCAAGGCCGGCCGCCAGCGCCGCTACAAGGACACGATCATGGTGACCACCCTGGCGCCGTGCTGGTACTGCAGCGGCCTGGTGCGCCAGTTCAACATCGGCACCGTGGTGGTCGGCGAATCGGTCAACTTCGACGGTGGCCTGGACTGGCTGCGCGAGGCCGGGGTCAACGTCATCGACCTGCAGGACGCCGAGTGCATCGAGATGCTCGGCAGCTGGATCGCCGCCAACCCCGAGACCTGGAACGAGGACATCGGCGAGGATTGACGCCGGTTACAGGATGTAGCGGGACAGGTCGGGGTCCTGGACGAGGTCGCCGAGGTGGGCGTCGACGTAGGCGCGGTCAATGACGACGCTGTCGCCGTCGCGGTCGGGGGCTTCGTAGCTCAGGGTGTCGAGCAGGCGCTCCAGCACGGTATGCAGGCGACGCGCGCCGATGTTCTCCTGGCGTTCGTTGACCTGGGCGGCGATGTCGGCGAGGCGCTCGACCGCATCGGCCGCGAACTGCAGCTTCACGCCCTCGGTGCGCAGCAGTTCGACGTACTGGGTGGTCAAGGCGGCGCGCGGCTCGGTCAGGATGCGCACGAAATCGTCCTTGCTCAGCGCCGACAGTTCCACGCGGATCGGGAAGCGGCCCTGCATCTCCGGAATCAGATCGGACGGCTTGGCGAGATGGAACGCGCCCGAAGCGATGAACAGGATGTGGTCGGTCCGGACCGGGCCGTACTTGGTGCTGACCGTCGAACCTTCGACCAGCGGCAGCAGGTCGCGCTGCACGCCTTCGCGGCTGACGTCGGCGCCCATGCCCTCGCTGCGCTTGGCGACCTTGTCGATCTCGTCGATGAACACGATGCCGTGCTGCTCGCAGGCCTCGATCGCCGCTTCGCGCACGTCGTCCTCGTTCACCAGCTTCGCGGCTTCCTCCTCCACCAGCTGCGGACGGGCCGAAGCGATGTTCAGGGTGCGCTTGTGGGTCTTGCCGCCGGAGATCTGCGAGAACATCTGCCGCAGTTGCTGGCCCATTTCCTCCATGCCGGGGGGCGCCATGATGTCGACGCCGACATTGACCGCCGTTTCGATCTCGATCTCGCGGTTGTCCAGCTCGCCGCTGCGCAACTGCCTGCGCAGCTTGGCGCGGGTGTCGCTCTCGCCAGCGTTGTGCTGTGCGGAGGGCTCGGCGCCGATGTCGATGGTGGCATTGGCACCGAAACCGAAGCCGCTGGCCGGCACTTCACGCCTGGGCAGCAGCGCATCGAGGATCCGGTCCTCGGCACGCTCCTCGGCCTGGGTACGCACCCGCGCCTTGGCCTGCTCGCGGTAGAGCTTGACCGCGGTGTCGGCCAGGTCGCGGATGATCTGCTCGACGTCCTTGCCGACGTAGCCCACCTCGGTGAAGCGCGTGGCCTCGACCTTGACGAACGGCGCGTTGGCCAGTGTGGCCAGGCGCCGCGCGATCTCGGTCTTGCCGACGCCGGTCGGCCCGATCATCAGGATGTTCTTCGGCATCACCTCGTTGCGCATGTCCGGCTCGAGCTGCATGCGCCGCCAGCGATTGCGCAGGGCGATGGCGACCGCACGCTTGGCGTCCTGCTGGCCGACGATGTGCTTGTCCAGCTCCTGCACGATCTCGCGCGGGGTCATGGTGGCCGACGTGTTCTCGAGTTTCTGCATCGGTCAAAGCTCCTCGACCACGATGTTGCCGTTGGTATAGATGCAGATGTCGCCGGCGATCTTCAGCGCCTCGGTGGCGATCGCCTTCGCATCCAGTTCGGTGTGCGCGGCCAGGGCGCGCGCGGCGGACAGCGCGAACGAACCGCCCGACCCGATCGCGACCAGGCCGTCCTCGGGTTCGATCACGTCGCCCGTGCCCGAGATCACCAGCGAAGACTCGGCATCGGCCACGACCAGCAGCGCTTCGAGCTTGCCGAAGCGGCGCTCGGTGCGCCAATCCTTGGCCAGCTCCACCGCCGCGCGGGTGAGCTGGCCGTGCTTCTCGAGCTTGGCCTCGAACAGTTCGAACAGCGTGAAGGCATCGGCGGCGGCGCCGGCGAAACCGGCCAGCACCTGGCCGTCCTTGCCGAGCCGCCGCACCTTGCGCGCATTGCCCTTCATCACCGTGTTGCCGAGGGTCACCTGGCCGTCGCCGGCGACGACCACGCGGCCGTTGCGGCGCACCGACACGATGGTCGTGGCGTGGAAGGTATTGGGATTCTGGCTGGGGTCCATGCGGGCCTCCGGGGGCTGTTCCCCCAGACGTGGGGCCGGCTCCGGGCCAGGGCAAGGGGTTATTTCTTGCGCTTGGCCCTGGGGTGGGCGGCGTCGTAGACCTTGGCCAGGTGCTGGTAGTCGAGATGGGTGTAGATCTGGGTGGTGGCGATGTCGGCGTGGCCGAGCAGCTCCTGGACGCCACGCAGGTCGCCTGAGGATTCGAGCACGTGGCTGGCGAAGGAATGCCGCAACAGGTGTGGATGCACGCGCTTGAACAGGCCCTGGCGCTGGGCGAGCTGGCGCAGGCGCAACTGCACGGCGCGCGGGGTGATCGCGCCGTTGCGGCCGGGAAACACCGGTGCGTCATTCGCGCCTCCGGTGTCCTTGCGCCAGGCCGCGAGCGCGTCGCGCGCATGCGAACCCACCGGCACGCTGCGCTGCTTGCTGCCCTTGCCCAGCACGGTCACCAGGCCGTCGGCCAGGTCGAGGTCGCGCCAGCGCAACGCGCACAGTTCCGACAGACGCAACCCCGAGGAATAGAACAGCTCCAGCAACGCGCGGTCGCGCAGTCCCAGCGGCACGTCGGTGGGCACTTCCACCAGCACCTTGGCTTCGTCCGGATCCAGCACCTGCGGCAGCTTGCGCGGCGCCTTCGGCGCGCGGATCGCGGCCGCCGGGCTGGCAGCGATGCGGCCGTGCTTCAGCAACCAGCGGTAGAAGCTGCGCACCGCCGAAAGGCGACGCTGCAGGCTCTTGGGCGACAGGCCGCGGCGGTGCTCGGCGGCGACGAAGGCGCGGATGTCCTCGGCGCCGAGCTGCAGCAGGTCGTGCGCCTGCGCCTCGGCCCACGCCGACAGCGCGGCGAGGTCGCGGCGGTACCCGTCCAGGGTGTTGGGCGACATCATCCGTTCGACCTGGAGATGGTCGAGGTAGTTGTCTACGTCCGACGCGGTCATGGACATTGTTCGCGGCTTCCGCCGCTCCTACGCGTCGCCGTCGAAGCGCAGCAGGGCGGTGGTGAGCGCCTCGCCCATCATCCGCAGGAACAGCGTGCCCATTCCCGGATAGAAGCGATTCGGGTCGCGGCTGCCCACCGCAAGCAGGCCCACTGCCGGCGCGCCACCCGGGCCGACCAGCGGCAGCAGCGCGCTGGATTGCACTTCCTCGACGCGATCGCCGTACAGGATCTCGTTCTTCTCCGGCTGCAAGCGTCCGCACAGGGGCTCGCCGGCGGCCAGGCAATCGCGGAACGGCGCCACGCGCGCATCGCCGCGCGGCACCACCTGCAACCAGTCGACGTCGTCGAGCCCGTCGACCGCGTCGAACAGCACGATCCGCACCAGGTCGCCCTGGAAATCCTCGGCCAGCGATGCAGCCATCGCCCGCAGCGTGGTCGCCGCATCGGATTGTTTGAGCATGGCCAGCGTCAGCTGGTGGGTGCGCACGGCCAGGCGCTCGTTCTCCTGCGCATTGGCGAACAGCTCGTGCAGCCGCCGCGACAGCTCGCGGTTCTTGTCGCGCAGCACTTCCAGCTGGTAACTCGCCAACGACGCGGCCGGGCCGTCCTCGCGCGGCACCACCATGCTCACCGCCAGGTCGGGGAACTGCTGCAGGAATTTCGGATGCCGGCGCAGGAACGCCGCCACCTCGTGCGCGCCGAGTTTCTCGGTCATGTGGGTGCAAGCTCCCCGTCGAAAACGAATGCGGTCGGTCCCGCCATTGTGATCGGCGCGCCGTCGTCGCGCCAGCTGATGCGCAAGGTGCCGCCGGGCAGCGCGACCTCGACCTCGCGATCGATGCGGCCGCGGCGCATCAGGATGGCGGCGGCCGCGCAGGCGCCGCTGCCGCAGGCCAGGGTTTCGCCGGCGCCGCGCTCGAACACGCGCAGTCGGATGCGGTCCCGCGCCTCGATCTGGGCGAAGCCGACATTGACCGAATCGGGGAACGCCGGGTCCGCCTGCAACGCGGCCCCCACCCCGGCCACGTCGGCACGATCGATGTCGTCGACCTCGACCAGCGCGTGCGGATTGCCCATCGACACCGCGCCGTAACCGATCCGGCGGCCATCGATGTCCGCGACATGCTCATGCACGGGGGCAAACCGCGGCAGGCCCATGTCGACGCGATAGCGCCCTTCGGCCAGGCGCTCGACCGCGTGCATGCCGCTGGGGCTGTCGATGCTGAACCGGTCGGCCGTCGCGGCACCGTCGCGCACCAGCCAGGCGGCGACGCAGCGCGCGCCGTTGCCGCACTGCCCGGCCGTGCTGCCGTCGCTGTTCCACACGCCGTACGCCGCCACCGCGCCCGCGCTGCGCGGGAGCTCGATGGTCAGGATCTGGTCGCAGCCGACGCCCTTGTGGCGATCGCCGAGGAAGCGGCTGAGCGCGGCGGAAGGCGGCGGCGACCCGTCGCGCAGGTCGAGCACGACGAAGTCGTTGCCGGCGCCATGCATCTTGGTGAAGCGCACGCGGCTCGCCATGGGTTCAGCCGTTGCCGGCGCCCGTGGCGGCCACTGCCTGCGAAGGCTTCACCAGCGAACCCTTGTTGCCGCAGCCGGCGAGCAGCAGCGACAGCGCGATCAACGCAACCACGGCGGTCTTTTTCATGGCGGCAGTGTAGCGCGGCCGCCGGCGCGGGGACGAGGCTCCGGACGCCGCCACAACCACCCCGCGACGATCGCCATGATCGCGGTGCCGGTCGCCGCCATCCACGCCTCGGGCGCGGTCAGGAACATGATCGCGGCGCAGGCCGCCATCATCACCGTGGCCAGCCATTTGGCCCGCCGGCTGACCGCGCCCTGCGACTGCCAGTCGCGGATCATCGGACCGAACCGGCGGTGGCGCCGCAACCAGGCATGCAGGCGGCGCGAACCGCGCGCGGCCGCGTACGCCGACAGCAGCACGAACGGCACTGTGGGCAAGCCGGGCACCACGATCCCGACCAGGCCCAGGCCGAGCGCCGCATAGGCCAGCAGCCACCATGCCCAGCGAAAGCGCACCGGCGGCCGCGGCCTTGCCATCCTCAGGGTGCCTTCACCCCGAGCTGGTCGAGCATGAAGGCGTACATCTCGGCGCGTTCGCGATAGCGACGGAAGCGACCGGACTTGCCGCCATGGCCGGCGTCCATGTTGGTCCGGAACACGATGGTCTGGCCGCCGCTGTCGACGTCGCGCAGCCGAGCCACGTACTTGGCCGGCTCCCAGTACTGCACCTGCGAATCCCACAGGCCGGTGCCGATGAACATCGCCGGATAGTCCTGCCTGGACAGGTTGTCGTACGGCGAATACGACAGCATGTAGTCGTAGTACGGCTTCTGCTCCGGGTTGCCCCACTCGTCGTACTCGTTGGTGGTCAGCGGGATGCTGGCGTCGAGCATGGTGGTGACCACGTCGACGAAGGGCACCTGCGACAGGATCACCCGGTATTTTTCCGGCGCCATGTTCGAGATGGCGCCCATCAGCAGCCCGCCGGCACTGCCGCCGTAGGCCGCCACGCGATCCGGCGCGGCATAGCCTTGCTTCACCAGGAAGTCGGTGACATCGATGAAGTCGGTGAAGGTGTTCTTCTTGTTCAGCAGCTTGCCGTCGTCGTACCAGGCGCGGCCCATCTCCTGGCCGCCGCGGATGTGGGCCAGCGCGTAGACCATGCCGCGATCGAGCAGGCTGACCACGGTCAGGTTGAAACCCGGGTCGGTGGACGAACCGTAGCTGCCGTAGGCGTACTGCAGCAGCGCAGCGGTGCCGTCCTGGTTGAAATCCTTGCGATGGACCACGGTCACCGGCACTTTCGTGCCGTCGCGCGCGGTCGCCCACAGGCGCTGGGTCTCGTACTTCGACGGGTCGTAGCCGAGCACCGGCTGCTGTTTGAGCTGGCGGCGCTCGCCGGTCCTGGTGTTCAGTTCGTAGGTGGTCTGCGGCGTGGTCAGCGAGGTGTAGTCGTAGCGCAGCCAGTCGGTGTCGGGCTCGGAGTTGGTCGACAGGCCCATCGAGTAGGCGGTTTCGTCGGCCTTGACGAATTCGTCGCTGCCGTCACTCTTGAGGAGGCGGATGCGCTCGAGGCCGCCCGAACGCTCGCCGATCGCAATGAAATCGTCGAACAGGTCGTAACCCTCGATGTAGACGTCGTCACTGTGCGGCACCAGGTCGACCCACTGCTCGCGCGAAGTCGCCCCGGTCGGCGCGGTGACCAGCTTGAAGTTGCTGGCGCCCTTGTCGTTGGTGCGGATCACCCAGCGGTCGCCGAGGTGATCGGCCTGGTACTCGACGTCGCGCGCGCGCGGCGCCAGCACGGTGAAGGTGTCCGGGTTCGCGGCCGGTGCGCAGCGCAGCTCGCTGGAGACCGTGCTTTCCACGCCGATGCAGATGAAGCGGTCGTCGCGGGTGCGGTCGATGCCCATGTAGAAGCTGTCGTCCTGCTCCTCGTACACCAGCGGGTCGTCGGCGACCGGCGTGCCGAGCACGTGCTTGCGCACGCGCACGGTCAGCAGCGTTTCCGGGTCCTTCTCGACGTAGAATAGGGTGCGGTTGTCGTCGGCCCAGACCAGGTTCGGCGATACGCCGGTGACGACGTCCGGATAGACCTCGCCGGTGGCCAGGTTGCGGAAGCGGATGGTGTACTGGCGGCGGCCGACGTCGTCCTCGGCCCAGGCCAGGATCGCGTTGTCCTGGCTGACCTCGTAGTCGCCGACGCTGAAGTATTCCTTGCCCTCGGCCATCGCGTTGACGTCGAGCAGCAATTCCTCGCGCGCCGACTCGTCGTAGCTGCCCATGACGTCCGGGCGGCGCGCATGGATCGGATAATCCTGCCCGGTTTCGTAGCGGCTGTAGTACCACCAGCCACGCTCGCGATACGGCACCGAGCTGTCGTCCTGCTTGATGCGGCCGACGATCTCGTCGTACAGCCTGTCCTCGACCTGCTTGAGCGGCGCCATCACCTTGTCGGCGTAGGCGTTCTCCGCATTGAGGTAGGCCAGCATCTCCGGCTGCTCGCGCTTGTCGTCCCGCAGCCAGTAGTACTCGTCCTGGCGCTCGGCACCGAACGGAGCGGTGACGGTATGCGGCTTCCGCGCGACGTCGGGCGGCGTGGGCAGGCTGGCTGCCTTGTTGTTGTCGTTCATCAGTGTGTCCCAGAGGAAACGGTAGGTCAGCGCCCACACGTGCGCGCTCTGCGCATTGGTGGCGCCGGCGCCGTGGCCGCCTTCGGTGTTCTCGTAGTAGCGGACGTCCTTGCCGGCGGCGAGCATCTTCGCCGCCATCTTGCGCGCATGGCCCGGATGCACGCGGTCGTCGCGGGTGGTAGTCCAGATGAAGGTCGGCGGATAGTCCTTGCCCGGATCGAACAGGTGGTAGGCCGAGAATGTCCTGATGTAGTCCCAGTCGGCGGTATCCGGATCGCCGTATTCGGCCATCCACGAGGCGCCGGCCAGCAGGTGGCTGTAGCGCTTCATGTCCAGCAGCGGCACCTGGATCACGATCGCGCCGAACAGCTCCGGGTACTGGGTGAGCATGTTGCCGGCGAGCAGGCCGCCGTTGCTGCCGCCCATCGCGCCCAGGTGCCGGGGCGAAGTGATCCTGCGCGCCACCAGGTCCTTCGCCACGGCGGCGAAGTCCTCATAGGCCTTGTGCCGGTTCTGCTTGAGCGCGGCCTGGTGCCAGCGCGGGCCGTACTCGCCGCCGCCGCGGATGTTGGCGACCACGAACACCCCTCCCTTCTCCAGCCAGCCCTTGCCGGCAGTGCCGTTGTAGGACGGGGTCAGCGAAACTTCGAAGCCGCCGTAGCCGTACAGCAGGGTCGGCGCCTTGCCATCGAGGGCCAGGTCCTTGCGGTGGACGATGAAGTACGGCACGCGGGTGCCGTCCTTGCTGGTGGCGAAATGCTGCTCCGACACGAGGCCACTGGCGTCGAAGAACACCGGCATCGACTTGAGCTGCTCCGGCGCGTTGCCGATCTCTACCAGCGACAGGGTCGTCGGTGCCAGGTAATTGGTCGCGGTCAGCCATACCGCGTCGCTTTCGTCGGCGTCCACGGCGCGGACGCCGAGGGTGCCGATCTCCGGCGCGCCGACGAATTCCGACCTGGCCCAGACATCCGCGCCCGGCGTCAGCACGCTCAAGCGGTTCTTGACGTCGTCGAGCACGTTCAGCACCAGATGCGACTTCGTCCAGGTGTAACCCTCCAGCGATGTCGTCTCGGTGGGCTGGAACAGCACGGTGAACTTGCGCTCGCCGGCCATGTAATCGTCGAAATCGGCAGCCAGCAGCGAACCGGCCGCATATTCCATGCCCGCGGCGCTCAATGGCTCGCGCAGCTGCAGCAGCAGCCAGTCCTTGTGCACCGACTTGCTCGCCGAGTTGGGCGCATCGATCTTCGCCAGCTTGCCGTCATCGCCTAGCAGGTAGAGCTCGTCGTTGTAGAACGCGATGGTGCGACTGACGAAGTTGCGCTCGAAACCGGGCGTGTCATCGTGGTAGCCGGCGATGTACATGTCATCGGGCTTGCCTTCGTACACCGTCACCGCCGATGCGAGCGGCGCGCCGCGCTGCAGTGTCTTCACGATGCGCGGATAGCCCGAGGACGTCATCGAACCATCGCCGAAGTCGGTGAACACGAACACCTTGTCGCGATCGATCCAGCCGAGGCCGCCCTTTGCCTCGGGCCGGAAAAAACCGCCCTCCACCCATTGCTTCGACGGCAGGTCGAACTCGCGGGTCACGTCGGCGTCGGCGCCGCCGCGCGACAACGCGACCAGGCAGCGCTCGTAGGCGGGCTTGAGGCAATCGGCGCCGTGCCAGACCCAGTTCTCGCCCTCGGCCTTGTTCAGCGCGTCGAGGTCGATCACGGTCTCCCACCTCGGCTCGGCCTTGCGGTATTCCTCGAGCGTGGTGCGGCGCCACAGGCCACGCTCGTGCTGCGCGTCCTTCCAGAAGTTGTAGTAGTAGTCGCCGATCTTCCCGACGTCGGGGATCTTCGCGTCCGAGTCGAGGATGGCGAGGACGTCGGACTTCATCTGCGCGAACTGCGGGCCGGCCGCAAGTTCGGCATCGGTACGCGCGTTCTGCTGCCTGGCCCAGTCCAGGGCCTTGTCGCCGGTGACGTCTTCCAGCCACAGGTACGGATCGACCACGTTGCTTGCTTCCTTCTGTTGGGCGATGGCCGCGGGAATGGCCAGGGCGAGGGCCGCCGAGGCGATCAGGGCGCGGCTGGCGGACGTGAACTTGGACATGCTGGCTCCAGGCAAGGGACCGGGTGGATCGACTTGCCCAGCTTAACGGTCTGGGTCCCGCGATTCGCATGCCATGAGATGGGAACGGCGCAGCCTCGGCTCAACCGAGACAGGAGCGCCCGCAATGAAGCCGATCCTAGACAACCGTCCACACAACCGCCTGGACAACCGCCCCGACCCCCGCCTCGTCCTGATCCTGCGCCGGACCGCCATCATCGGCGCCGGGCTAGTCCTGGCAGTGCCCGCCGCACGCGGCTACAACCCGTGGCTGGGGGCGATGCCGCTGTGGTTGCTGGCGATGCCGCTGGCCAGCCTCTGGGCGCTGCACGGTTTTCGCCTGCCGCGCGCCGCTGACGGCCACGCACCGGTGGCCGCCGTCCGCCGTCGGCGCAGGCCACAGGCGCGCCGCTGGCGTCAGTACCCGGCCGCGTCCAGGGCCTTGCCGGCTTCCTCGCGGCCCAGCTCGATCAGCTCGCTGGCGCGCCAGAACTCGTAGAACTGGCTGGCATCGCGGGCGATCCGGACCTCGATGCCCGGTGGATCCAGCGCCAGTTGCACGCGCGCGATCCGGGCCTGCATGGTGTCCAGCGAATCGGTCATCAGCTGGACGAAACCCAGGCGCGCACCGGTCCGGGCTTCATCGCCGGACGATGCGCGGCGCAACGGCCACCAGCGTGAAGCCGGCGCGCTGGTTCCGCCTTCGGTCTCGGTGGCCGCCTGCTGCTCCTGCGCACGCGGCGGACCGTTGAGGTCCACCGCGACCACGGTGTCGGCGCCGGACATGCGCATCGCGGTCAGCGGCAGCGGCGCCAGCAGGCCGCCGTCCACCAGCGCGCGACCGTTGACCTCGTGCGGGGTGAACAACCCCGGGATCGCGAACGAGGCGCGTATCGCATCCCACAGGTCGCCCTGGCGCAGCCAGACCTCGCGATGGCGCTGCAGGTCCACCGCCACCGCGGTAAAGTCGATCGACAATTCCTCGATCAGCGGCGAACCGCAGACCTCGCGCAACGCGGCGACCAGCCGGTTGCCGGTGAACAGCGAGGCGCGGCCCCAACCCGGATCCAGCAGTCGCAACATCGCATTGCGATCCATGCCCAGCAGCCAGTCGCGGTAGTCATTGAGCTTGCCGGCGGCGTGCAGGCCGCCGACCAGCGCGCCGATCGACGTGCCGGCGATCGCGACGATGTCCAGCCCGCGTGCCTCCAGTACTTCGATCACGCCGATCTGGGCCAGGCCGCGGGCGCCACCGGAGCCGAGCACCAGGCCGATCCGGGGCTTGTCGCCACCGTTGCGCACGGACTCAGCGCTCGTAATTGGACAGGGCCAGCTGCAACAGCGCCCGTGCCTGCTCGCGCAGCGCCGGCGGCTCGACGATTTCCGCGTCGCTGCCGTAATGCAGCACGTCCATCAGCAGCTCGCGCGCGTTGCTGTAGGGCACCTTCAGTTCGTAGCGGCCGTCCGGCAGGTGCCGGCCCTGCTGCTGCGAATGCCATTGCTCGTCGGCGACCCAGCGCGCTGCGCGCTCGTTGAAGACGATGGTGGCCCAGCCCTTGGGCGCGCCGGAGAAGATGCCGTAGCTGCCGGACAGGTGTTCGTTGAGCGTCCCCTCGTCGATGTCGCGGGCGACCTCGTCGAGCATGCGCGCACCGGTAATGCGGTCCACCGAGAAGCTGCGCAGCGCCTCGCGCTCGTTGTCCCAGGCGTCCAGGTACCAGTTGTCGCGGTAGTGGGTGATACGCTGCGGCGATACCGTGCGTTTCGTCTTCTCCCCGGTCGAGCGCGCGCGGTACTCGAACGTCAGCTGGCAACGTTCCAGCACCGCCGAACACACGACCCGGAAGGCGGCTTCATCCATCCTGCGGGTGCGGTGCGGGATCACCCGTACGCGCTCCACCGGCCAGCGCTTGGGCGCGCCGTCGCGGGCGTGGGAATGCTCGTCGAGCAGCTTCTCGATGCGTTGCTGCAGTGGCGCCAGCGCGCTCGACAACAGGCCGCCACCACTGCGCGCCAGCAACTGCTGGGCGGCGAGCAGCGCGTGCAGCTCCTCGGAGTTCAACCACAGGCCGGGCAACTCGAACCGGCCGACCTCGTCCGGGTCGTAGCGGAAACCGGCTTCGCCGTCGCCGATCACCGGCGCCATCAGTGCGTCGCGCAGGAAGGCGAGGTCGCGGTAGACGGTGGCGCGCGAACAGGCCAACTCATCCTGGAGACGCGGCACGGTCACCGGGTAGCGGGCGCCCCGCAGGATGCGGTGCAGGGCGATGATGCGTTCATAGCGGTCCATGGCCGGATTATGGCGCGCCACGGGGCCGCCGTGCACAATGGCCGCATGCGCGAGCCCCAGCTCAACACCTCGCCCTCGCCGGGCGACGAGGTGAAGACCACCACGTGCTACATGTGCGCCTGCCGCTGTGGCATCAAGGTGTGGCTGGCCGACGGGAAGATCCGCTACATCCAGGGCAACCCCGCGCACCCGGTCAACCAGGGCGTGCTCTGCGCCAAGGGGTCGGCCGGGATCATGCAGCACTACTCGCCGGCGCGGCTGGAGAAGCCGCTGCTGCGGGTGGGCGAGCGCGGCAGCGGCGAGTTCAGGGAGATCGAGTGGGACGAGGCGATGGAGATCGCCCGCTCCTGGCTGGCGCCGATCCGCGAGCGCAATCCCGACGAACTGGCGTTCTTCACCGGCCGCGACCAGTCGCAGGCGCTCACCGGCTGGTGGGCGCAGCAGTTCGGCACCATCAACTACGCCGCCCATGGCGGCTTCTGTTCGGTCAACATGGCCGCCGGCGGGCTGTACACGCTGGGCGGCAGTTTCTGGGAGTTCGGCGAGCCGGACTGGGACCACACCCAATACCTGATGCTCTGGGGCGTGGCCGAAGACCACGACTCGAACCCGATCAAGCTCGGCCTGGGCAAGCTCAAGGCGCGCGGGGCCAAGATCGTCGCCGTGAACCCGGTGCGCAGCGGCTATGGCGCGATCGCCGACGAATGGATCGGCATCCGCCCGGGCACCGACGGCCTGTTCGCCTTCGCCCTGATCCACGAACTGCTGCGCAGCGACCGCATCGACCTGGACTTCCTGGTGCGTCATGCCAATGCGCACTGGCTGGTCCTGCGCAATCCGGGTGGCGCCGATGACGGCCTGTTCGCGCGCGATGCGGACGGCAACGTGCTGTGCCTGGACCGCAACACCGACACGGCGGTGGACGCCAACACCATCGATATCTCGCCTACCGTCATCGGCGAATACACCCTGCCCGACGGCCGCCGCGCGGTGCCGGTGTTCCAGCTGCTCGCCGAGCGCTACCTGGATCCGCAGTACGCGCCGGATGCGGTGAGCGAACGCTGCGGCATTCCCGCCGACACCATCCGCCGGATCGCGCGCGAGCTGGCGCAGGCCGCGTTCGACAGCAAGTTCTCGTTGCCGATCGCCTGGACCGATGCCTGGGGCCGCGAGCACGCCGAGATGATCGGCCGGCCGGTGGCGATGCATGCGATGCGCGGGATCAGCGCGCACAGCAACGGCTTCCATACCTGCCGCGCGTTGCACGTGCTGCAGATGCTGCTGGGCGCAGTCGACGCGCCGGGTTCGTTCCGCTACCAGCCGCCCTACCCCAAGCCGATTCCCCTGCCCAATCGCCCGGGCAAGGCGCGCAAGGCCGACGGCACGCTCGATGCCGGTCCGCTCGGTTACATCCACGGGCCCGAGGACCTGCTGGTCGATGCCGAGGGCAATCCGCGCCGGATCGACCACGCGTTCTCCTGGGCGTATCCGCTGGCCGCGCACGGGATGATGCATACGGTGCTGCGCAATGCGCACGCCGGCAACCCGCACCGGATCGATACCTTGTTCATGTTCATGGCCAACATGAGCTGGAACTCGGCGATGAACACCCGCGAGACCCTGCACTGGCTGACCGACAAGGACGGCGACGGCGAGTACCGCATCCCGCGCATCATCTATTCCGATGCGTATGCGTCGGAGATGGTTGCCTATGCCGACCTGGTGTTGCCGGACACGACCTACCTGGAGCGTTTCGACGCGATCAGCCTGCTCGACCGGCCGATCTCAGACGCCGATGGCGTGGCCGATGCGATCCGCCATCCGGTGCTGGATGCGGCGACGCAATCGCCCGGCCGCGATGTGCGCGGTTTCCAGTCGGTGCTGCTCGACCTCGGCGCGCGCCTGGGACTGCCGGGCATGGTCCATGCCGACGGCTCGGCGAAGTACCGCGACTACGCCGATTACATCGTCCGCCACGAGCGCGCGCCGGGCGTCGGCCTGCTCGCCGGCTGGCGCGGCGCCGACGGCAAAGAACACGGCAAGGGTGCGCCCAATCCGGACCAGCTCGATGCCTACATCGCCAACAACGGTTTCTGGCGCGAGGAAATCCCGGAGCACGCGCGCTACTTCAAGATGGCGAACCGCGGTTACCTGGAATGGGCGCAGCGCTTCGGCTTCGTCGCCTCGACCGCACCGATCGTGCTCCAGCTGTACTCCGAACCCTTGCAGAAGTTCCGCCTTGCGGCGCAGGGCCATGGCCCGGTGCAGCCGCCGGAGCGCGATCGCGCCCGGGTCGAACAGTATTTCGATCCGCTGCCACTGTGGTACGAGCCGTTCGAGCACGACCAGACCAGCCGCGAGACTTATCCGCTCAATGCGGTGACCCAGCGGCCGATGTTCATGTATCACGCCTGGGGTTCGCAGAACGCCTGGCTGCGGCAGATCGCCACCCGCAACTTCCTGTACCTGCATCCTGAAGCCGGTGCGAGCCACGGCATCGCCGACGAGGACTGGATCGAGGTGACCTCGCACCACGGCACGATCACGGTGCAGGCGAAGTTCGCCGCCAACGTGCAGCCCGACACGGTGTGGAGCTGGAACGCGATCGGCAAGCGCAAGCGCGCGTGGCGCCTGGACAAGGACGCGCCGGAGTCGAAGCAGGGTTTCCTGCTCAATCACTTGATCTCCGACGTGACGCCCAAGGGCGACTACGCCAATGCCGATCCGGTCACCGGGCAGGCGGCGTGGTTCGACCTGCGCGTGTCGATCCGGCCGGCTACCGACGTTGCGCTCGGCGAGAGCGAGCCGCAACTGCCGGAACTGGCCTACGCCGAGTCCGGCGAACGCCCGTTGCGTTACGGCGCCCGCTTCCGCAACCAGGAACACCGCAGCAAGGCCGCACCGGAGAAACCACGATGACCGCGCTGCCGCCTCCATCGAAGATCAAGCTCGGCCTGGTGATCGATCTCGACACCTGCGTCGGCTGCCATGCCTGCGCGGTGAGCTGCAAGGAGTGGAACAGCGGCGGGATCGCGGGGCCATTGACGGATACGGATCCCTACGGGAAGGAGCCGGAGGGGGTCTGGTTCAATCGGGTGCATAGCTACGAGGTGGCGCCCGAGGCGTCGCAGCCGGCGATGACCTTGCACTTCCCGCGGTCGTGCCTGCATTGCGAGACGCCTGCATGCGTGACGGTTTGCCCTACGGGCGCGAGCTACAAGCGGGCGGAGGACGGGATCGTGCTGGTGGACGAGGACAAGTGCATCGGCTGCAAGCTGTGCAGCTGGGCCTGCCCGTACGGCGCGCGCGAGTACAGCGAAGTCGAGGGGGTGATGAAGAAGTGCACCCTGTGCGTCGACCGCATCTACAACGAGAACCTCGACGAGAGCGAACGCCAGCCGGCCTGCGTGCAGGCCTGCCCGAGCCGCGCGCGCCACTTCGGCGACCTCGGCGATCCGGACTCCGACATTTCGAAGCTGGTTGCGTCGCGTGGCGGCCTCGACCTGATGCCGCAGCTCGGCTATCAGCCGACCAACAAGTATCTCCCGCCGCGCCCGCGCCGCGCAGGCAACGAGGATGGTGCCGATGCTCCAGGTAGGAGCGGCGGAAGCCGCGATCCCACCGAGCCCGCCGCCGGCTCGCCCCTGAAGTGGCTCGACCGCATCCTCAACCGCTAAGCCATGCATCCCGCCCTTTCGGTCATCTTCTTCACCACGTTGTCCGGCGCCGGCTATGGCCTGCTCGCCTGGCTGGCGATCGCGTCGCTGGGCGACGGCTTGCCGCCGGCTACGCGCCTGGTCGCCACTTTGCTCGCGCTGGTCCTGGCCAGCGCCGGCCTGCTGGCTTCGTTCTGGCACCTGGGCAAGCCGATGCGCGCGTGGCGCGCGTTCTCGCAGTGGCGTACCTCATGGTTGTCGCGCGAGGGCGTGGCCGCGGTGGTGACCTATGTGCCGGCGTTGCTGTTCGCCGTGGATATGGGCGGCGATGCAGTGGCCGTGTTGCTGCTGTTGTGCGCGCTGGCAACCATCGCCTGCACGGCGATGATCTATGCCTCGCTCAAGCCGATCCCGGCCTGGTGCCATCCGCTGGTGCTGCCGGTGTACTTCGGTTTCGCCCTGCTGTGTGGCGGCTTGTTGCTGTCGGCGCTGCTCGCCACCGAAACCGGCCTGGCTCCCATTCCGCTGGCGGCCCAGGGCGCGATCTTCCTGGCAGCGCTGCTCGGCGCGCTCAAGCTGCGCTACTGGCGCGGCATCGACGGTGGTTCATTGCCGGCGACCCGCGGCGATGCGGTGGGCATGCCGGGGCGCAAAGTCGGCCTTTTCGAACGCCCCCACACCGAAGCCAACTACCTGACCCGCGAGATGGCGTTCGTGGTCGCGCGCGCGCATGCGCGCCGACTGCGTGGGACCGCATTGCTGCTGTTCGCAATCGCGCCGATGCTGCTGGTGTTCCTGATCGGCCGCATTGACGGCGTCGGCCCGGCGGCATGGCTATGGATGGCGGCGCTATTCGCGCTGGCGGGCGCGTTCGTCGAGCGCTGGCTGTTCTTTGCCCAGGCCCGGCATATGGTGACGCTCTACTACTGACATCAGCCGAGCATTGCTCGGCTCTACAGGAACTCGGCGGCGCCTGCTTCCAGCAACTGGCGCGCGACCTCACCCCCGAGTGCGTCCGGTTTGCTGGCCGGGCCTTGCGCCGCAGCACGCACGATGCGGCCGTCCGCCGCCGACCCCACCAGGCCGTCGAGATGCAGGGTTCCGCCCTCCAGGCGCGCGAATCCCGCCACCGGAACATGGCAGCTGCCATGCAGCGCGCGGTTCATGGCGCGTTCGGCTTCGACACAGGTGCGGGTATCGGCATCGTTGAGCACGCCGCACAACGCGGCGATCGCAGCATCGTCGTCGCGGCATTCGATCGCGATCGCGCCCTGCGCCGGCGCGGGCAACCAGTCGGGCGCGTCCAGGCGCGCGCGGATGCGCGCGTCGAACCCCAGCCGCTGCAGGCCGGCGCAAGCGAGGATGATGGCGTCGTACTCGCCGGCGTCGAGCTTGGCCAGGCGGGTGTTGACGTTGCCGCGCAGGTCCAGCAGTTCCAGATCGGGGCGGCGCGCGCGCAACTGCGCCTGGCGGCGCAGCGACGAGGTGCCGACGCGCGCGCCTTGCGGCAGCGTTTCGATGTTGTCGAAGTGGTTGCTGACGAAGGCATCGGCATGGTCGGCGCGTGCAAGGATCGCCGGCAGCGTGAAGCCCGGCTCCAGCTCCATCGGCACGTCCTTGAGCGAGTGCACCGCGCAATCGGCTTCGCCGCGCTGCATGGCGAGCTCGAGCTCCTTCAGGAACAGCCCCTTGCCGCCGATCGCGGCCAGCGAGCGATCCAGCACCTGGTCGCCGCGGGTCGTCATCGGCACCAGTTCCACATCCAGGCCCGGGTGGGCTTCACGCAGGCGTGCGGCGACGTGTTCGGTCTGCCACAGGGCGAGCGGGCTTTTCCTGGTGGCGATGCGGAGCTTGGGCATGGCGCCATTATCCCATGCGCACCTGGGTGCGAAGCTGGGGCAGGCAACGGCGGCTGACTTCGAGCGGGTGCTCCCCGTGGCGGAGCACGGCCTGGACGTGACCGTCGCCGGCACGGCGCAGTTCCAGCAGTTCGTGGCGGGCGACCAGGCAATTGCGATGGATGCGCACGAAGCGCTCGCCGAACTCGTCCTCCAGCGACTTCAGCGATTCCTCGATCAGGTCGCGGCCGCGGGCGTGATGCACCACGACGTACTTTTCCTCGGCCTGCAGGTAGTGCACTTCCTCCACCGGGATCAGGCGCAGGCTGCCGCCCAGGCGCGCGCACAGGTGGGTGCGTTCGATGCCGTGTGCGGCCCCGGCCTGCTGGCGGCCGGCGGCGAAGGTACGCACGCGTTCCAGCGCCGCTGCCAGGCGTTCGGCGCGGACCGGCTTGACCAGGTAGTCGATCGCCTGGGCTTCGAACGCGGACAATGCGTGCGCATCGAATGCGGTGCAGAACACCACCGCCGGGCGCGGCTCGAAGGCAGCCAGGTGGCGCGCGACCTCGAGGCCGTCGACACCGGGCATGGCGATGTCCAGCAACACCAGGTCCGGATCGTGTTCGGCGCAGGCGTGCAGCGCTTCGAGCCCGTCGCCGGCCTCGGCCACGATCTCGACATCGCCTGACTCCGCAAGCAGCTGGCGCATGCGCTCGCGGGCAATGGGTTCGTCGTCGACGAGGATCACTTTCATGTCGATGGCACCGGTGCCAGGGGAACGCTGATCTCGCAGCGATAGTAGCCCTCCTCGCGACTGGCCGTCAGGAGCGCGCGTGGACCAAAGGCGTACGCGAGCCGATCGCCGATGCTGCGTTGCGCGTGGCGCGCACCGCCACTGTCGTCGCCCTTGCGCTCGTGCGGCGCCGGGTTGCCGATGGCCACGCGCAACACGCCGGCTTCGACCGCCAGCGCGATCTCCACGGTGCCGCCCCGGGGCAGCTTCGACACCCCGTGCAGCACCGCGTTCTCGACCAGCGGCTGCAACAGCAACCGCGGCAGCGGCGTCTCCCACGGCAGCGGCTCGTCCTTGCGCCATGCCACCTGCAGGCGTTCGCCCAGGCGCAACGATTCGATCGCGAGGTAGCGCTCGGCCAGTTCCACTTCCTCGCGCAGGCTCGAGTTGGATTCGCCTGCGCCCAGCGCTGCGCGGAACAGGTCGGACAGGTCCAGCAATGCCTGCTCGGCGACGATGGGATCGCGGCGCACCAGGCCGACGATGGCATTGAGGCTGTTGAACAGGAAATGCGGGCGGATCCGCGCCTGCAGTGCGTCTGCCTGGGCGCGCGCACTGGCGCGCACCTGCGCCTGCCAGCCGTCGATGACGTACAGGTAACGCAACACCACGGCGGTGATCAGTGCCGAGATCGCCGCGCTGCCGGCCGCGAAGCGCACAAGGCTGACGTCCGACGGCACCAGCGCATAACCGAGCAGGCTGTCGACCTGGAACAGCATCGCTGCGCCCAGCAGTGCCACCAGCGACGCAGCGGCAATGGCCGCGATCGAACCCAGCACCACCGGCAACCGCGACAACGGCGCACGCGCCGCGCACAGCAACACCGAAATGGTCATCGCCAGCCACAAGGCGAAGCCACTCGCCGAGAGGAAGCGACCGGTGTTCCACTCCGCCCCGCCGTCCGGCGCGAACGCCACCACCAGCACCGCGAGCTCGGCGACGCCGAACATGGTCGCCAGCCGGGGCAGCCGGCAGAAGTCCGGCAGCCAGGGCTCATCGGGCGCGGGCGCGTGGTTGTGCATGGCTCAGCCGCTGGCGAACCGCTGCCCGAGCCAGTCGCCGAGATCGCGGATTTCTTCCGCGCACACCGCGTGGCCCATCGGGTACTGGTGCCAGTCGACCGCGAACCCGAGTCCGCGCAGCACTTCCGCGCTGCGCTCGCCGGCAACGAAGGGCACCACCGGGTCCAGCTCGCCGTGGGCCATGAACAGCGGTTGCCCGTTCGCGGCCGGTTGCAGGTGGTCGCGCGCCTGCGGCGCCATCGGCAGGTAGGTCGACAAGGCCACCAGGCCGGCCAGCGGCGTGGCCCGGCGCAAGCCGGCCGCAAGCGTGATCGCCCCGCCTTGTGAAAATCCGACCAGGATCACGCGCCGTGGCGGAATGCCGCGCTCGCCTTCGCGGGCGATCAGCGCTTCGACCTGTTCGATCGATTCCATCACTCCGGTGCTGTCGGCGCGATCGCCGCCGGCCAGCTCGTCGGCGCTGAAATTGCGGATGTCGTACCAGGCACGCATGCGCATGCCGTTGTTGATGGTGACCGCGCGCATCGGCGCATGCGGAAACACGAAACGCAGCGACGGCCAGTCGGGCCGCACCAGCTCCGGCACGATCGGCGCGAAGTCGTGGCCATCGGCACCCAGGCCATGCAGCCACAGCACGCTCCATTCGGGCGAACGGCCGGTGTCCTGTTCAAGGCTTTCGAGCAGATGGGCATCCATGGCCCATTGTAGCTACCGGAAGACCTCCGGACCCAGCTTGAACCGGCACACCTGGCCGCCGCGGACGATGCATTCCATGTGGTGCACGCGGCGGCCGGTGGCCGCCTCCATGTAAGCCAGGTCGAACCTGCAGACCTGCGGGTGTTGCCGGGCCAGGCCGTGGAAGACGCAATTGAAGGCTTCCACTTGCCAGTCGTCGCCATGGCGCGCTGGAATCGCTTCATAGCCGAGCGCGTCCAGCCGGTGCGCCAGCGCGCGCGCCAATGCCTCTCCGGATTCTTCCAGCAACGGCGCCTGGGTCGCGGCGACGGTCGCCCCCAGCTCCTGCAGCATCGCACCGATTTCCGCTTCGCCCAGACGGGCATGCAATTGCGATATCAGCGCCGCGGCAATGGCGCCGTAGTTGCGCGGAAACAGTTCGCGGCCTTCCGCGGTGAGCGCGTAACGCGCCTGCGGCCGCCCGCCGGTCGCGCGCGGCTGGATCCGTTCCACCAGCCCGCGCACGGTCAACGCGGTGACGTGCTGGCGGACTGCGTTGTGGCTGATGCGCAGGCGCCCGCACAGGTCCTCGACACCCGCGCCTTCGCGCGAGAGCAGCAACTGCCGCAGCAGGCGCTGCTGGGTGTCGCCGAACTGTGCGAGCCCGTGCGTCACGCTGCCTCAGTTCGCCTTGTCCGGGAACTGCTTGGCAATGGCTGCAGCCAGGGCATCGGCGATCATGTCCATGTGCGCCTGCATCGCGGTCCACTCGGCGGCTTCGCCTTCGGTGTCGTCGGCCAGGATCAGGTCGATCTGCTGCGAGTGGTGCGCGCCATGCGCCAGCAGCAAGGCCCGCACGGTGTCTTCGGGCAGGTTGGGATTGGCGCCCGCGAGGAACTTCGCAATCTCGCCCGCATTGGTGCTCAGGTCGGTCATCGCCTGGCTTGCCGCGGCGGTATCGCCATCCACGCGGGCATCGTTCAGCGCTTTTACCGCGCCCCAGTGGCCAGCGAGCAGTTTCAGCATGCCGTCACCCGCGGCATCGCCATAGAAGCCCGCGACCGCGCCTGCGATCTGCCTGGCGTTCTCGACCACGGCATCGGCCGCGGCCTTGGCATCGGCGTCGTTGCCGGCATGCACGGCCAGCGCGTATTCGCGGGCATGGACGATGTGGCCGTGCCACAGGTCGCGCATCGCCGCCAGCAGTTGCGGTGCGGCGACATCGGCCGCAGCAGCAGCGGGCGTGTGCGCGTCGATCGTGGTCGGCGCGGCTTCCATCGCCTCGGCTGCGGAAGCGTCGGCATTTTCGGCCGGCGGCGCGGCCTGGTTGCAGCCGGCGACCAGTGCCAGCGCCACGGCCAGGCCGAGGGGTTTGAGGGACATGGACATCGAAGGGCTCCCGGATACGTCGCGGGGTGCGACAGGACCTAGCCTCCACCCGCAGAAGGTATTCCGCAGCCCATTATGTGTAAAGGCTTGTTTGGGCATGAGGCATACTCCCGCCATGCCCCGGAGGAAGAACGAAATGGCCGCCTGGATCACCACCGCGATTCCGCTGATCCCCGAAGTGATCCGGCTGGCCACGCCTTACTTCTCGAAGAAGCCGGTGGATGGATTGAACCTGGCCGCCTCCGTGGCGGAGTTGCAGGACTCGGCGCGCACCAATGCCGAGGCGATCACCAAGAATGCCGAAGCGCTCGAGACTTTCGCAGAGAACACGCAGAAGTACATCGACGCGCTGCAGACCAGCGTGGTCGCGCTGCAAGCGAGCCTGGCCGTGGCCAGGACCGTGGCGATCGTGGCTGCGACCGTGGCCGCACTTTCGTTCTGCCTGGCGGCGTACGCGCTGGCGGCGTGATGCCCGATGTGCCTGATCGCCCTCGCCCTCCACGCCCATCCCGCCTACCCGCTTGCGCTGATCGCCAACCGCGACGAGCTGCATGCGCGGCCGACTGCAGCGGCCGGGGTCGATCCGGGCAATGTCGATCTCTACGGCGGCCGCGACCTGGTCCAGGGCGGCGGCTGGCTGATGGTGTCGCGGCGCGGGCGGCTGGCGGCGGTGACCAACGTACGGGTGCAGCCACTGGGCGCGACGCATCCGTGTTCGCGTGGCGCGCTGGTCCGCGATTCTGTTGCAGCCGACGCCGATGTCGACGCGTGGCTCGATGCGTTGGCGCCTACCGCAGGCGAGTACGGCCCATTCAACCTGGTGCTGTGGGATGGCCGCTCGCTCGCCCACGCCAGCAACCATCCGCGCTTCGCCCGGCACCCGGTTGCGCCGGGCCTGCATGCAGTGTCGAACGGCGCCTTCGATGCACCCTGGCCGAAGAGCAACCTGGCCAGCCGGGCGCTGGCGGCATGGCTGGAGAAAGGGCTGCCCGATGATGCGCGTGATGCCGACGTGTCGCCGTTGCTGGCGGCACTGGCCGATGAAACCTCCGCTCGTGACGCGGATTTGCCCGATACGGGCATCGGCCTTGAACTGGAACGGCGGTTGTCGCCGCCGTTCGTGCGTGATCCGGTTTACGGCACCCGTTGCAGCACGGTGGTGCTGGTGCAGCAGCATGGCATCCGGTTCGTCGAGCGACGGTTCGCGGCAGGCGCGGAGATGATGGGGGAAAGCGATGAATGGTTGGCTGATTCCTAGCGCGCGAAACCGGCTTCCCGTTGGCCGCGCATGGCCAGCACGAACACGATGTCGAGATCGGGAACATAACGGTATAGCGCTACGTATCCGTGCGACCCGCTTCCGATTACCAGCTCCCGGTTGCTGCTGCCCGCGATCCTGCCGATCAGCGGGTTGGACGCAAGTACGTCGACAGCCTTGATGATCTCGTTCAACCGGTCGGCAACATGCGCCGATTCGTGCTGTTCGAGGTGCTGGAGGATCCGTTCAAGATCCTCGCCGACCGCGCCAGCGAGTTCGATGCGTGCCAAACGCTATTTGGCCAACTTGCGGGCCTTGGGACGCCGTGCCGCCTTGCCGGCGGAGCGCCCCTCCAGGTAGGTACGCATTTCTGTCCAGGGAACGGCTTCTCCCGTCTCGACAATGTGCGCGTATCGCTTCTCGGCCAGCGCATCGAATTCCGCGCGGCGCTCCGTCAAGCCTGCCTTTTCGGCGATTGCTTCGAGGATGAAATTGTGCGAAGTCGTGCCCGCCTGCCTGGCGGCGTCGGCGACGCGGGCCTTCAGTTCCTCGGGCAGCCGGATGGTGGTGGTGCTCATGGCACGCGCAATGTAGCACATTTGTGGCACAACTGGGCGCGCCGGCTAGTCGAAGAAGTTGATGAATCCGGTGATGATCAGCGCATTGCTGAAGTCGATGAAGAACGCGCCGACCAGGGGTGCCACCAGGAACGCGCGCGGCGCGGCGCCGTAACGTTCGACCAGGGTGCGCATGACGGCCATGGCGTTGGCGGTGGTGCCGAGCATGAAACCGATGAAGCCGCCGCCCATCACCGCCGCGTCGTAGTCGCGACCCATCATCCGGAACACCACCAGGCAGAACAGCGACACGATCACGACCTGCAGGCCCAGGTTGACCACCAGCGGCAGCGCCAACCCCGCCAGCTCCCACAGCTTGAGGTTCATCAAGGCCACCGCCAGGAACAGCGCCAGGCAGATGTTGCCGATCAGCTCCACTGTTGCGACCGGGACGCCCAGCCAACCGCTGGCATCGTCGATGTTGCGGATCAACGCACCAACCAGCATCGCACCGACATACGCGGGCAAGGTGATGCCCGTGGCCGAGATGCCGTCGCTCACCCATGCGCCGATCCACATTGCCACCAGGATCGCGACGATCGCCTTGAGCGCGCTGAACTCGCGTTGCGCTTCGGTCATGACCATGCCGCTGATGTCGTCGGCGGGCGCCGTGTGGTCCTGCGGACGGCTGGACATCAGCCGGTAGCGCCGCACCAGCACGGTGATTACCGGCCCACCGATGAGGCCGCCGAGCACGATGCCGCCCATCGCCGAGGCCACCGCGATCGACTCGGCGCCACGGATGCCTGCTTCCTCGAACAGCGGCGCGAACGCCAGGCCCGTCGCCGGCCCGCCGGTCAACGTGGTCGAACCGGCGAGCACGCCGAACAATGGATGCAGGTCGAAGCCGACCGCCACCGCCATGCCCAGCAGGTTCTGGACCACGGCGAAGACCGAGGCCAGCGCCAGGAACACCACCACCTGCTTGCCGCTGATCTTCAGCAACCGCAGGCTCGCGTTGAAGCCGATGGTGGTGAAGAACGCGATCATCAGCGGCGTCTGCAGGCTGGTGTCCATCGCGAACACCACCGTGCCGCGGCCATGCGCGATCCAGGCGATGATCGCGAACACCAGGCCGCCGATCACCGGCGGCGGCAGGTTGTAGCGGCCGAGGACGGGAATCCATCGACACAGGCCGTATCCGAGGAACAGGGCGAGCCCGGCGAGGGCGAGGGTCTGGACGGCGTCTAGTTGCAGCAACGGCATTCCCGGGAGCGAGGCGACGGGTGATCGTCGCCTAACGGGAGCGCCGCGTCGACCCCGGGATGGCTCTACATGCCGGGTGTCACCCGCCAGATCGTGTTCGAAAGGTCGTCGGCCACGATCAACGCACCACGCGGATCGACGGTGACGCCGACGGGGCGACCGCGGGTCAGGCCGTCTTCGCCGCGGAATCCGGTGACGAAGTCGATCGGCTCGCCGGCGGGACGGCCATTGGCAAACGGCACGAACACCACCTTGTAGCCCGACGGCGGGTTGCGGTTCCAGCTGCCGTGCTCGCCGACGAACACGCCATTGGCGAACTGCGTTCCCATCGACGGCGCCGAGAACGACAGCCCCAATGCGGCCACATGCGACCCCAGCGCATAGTCGGGCTCGATGGCGGACGCGACCTTCTGCGGGTCCTGCGGCATCACCCGCGTATCGACGTTCTGGCCCCAGTAGCTGTATGGCCAGCCGTAGAAGCCGCCTTCCTTCACCGACGTCAGGTAATCGGGGACCAGGTTCGGGCCGATCTCGTCGCGCTCGTTGACCACTGCCCACAGCACGCCGGTACCGGGCTGGACCGCGAGTGCGGTGGGATTGCGCAAGCCGGTGGCGTAGGTCTTGTGCATGCCGGTGGCGGCATCGATCTGCCACACCACCGCGCGATCGACCTCGGCGGTCATGCCGCGCTCGGTGATGTTGCTGTTGGATCCGATGCCGACGTACAGGAAGCGGCCATCCTCGCTGGCGGCCAGGGACTTGGTCCAGTGATGGTTGATCTCCGATGGCAGGTCGGTGACCTTGACCGGTGCGCCGTTGGCCCTGGTCTGGCCATCGCTGTAATCGAACTTCACCAGTGCATCCTGGTTGGCGACGTACAGGGTGTTGCCGACCAGCGCGAGCCCGTAGGGCGCATTGAGGTTTTCCGCGAACACCGTCTGCAGCTCGTAGCTGCCGTCGCCATCGGCGTCGCGCAGCAGGCTCAGGCGGTTTCCGCTCTTGACCGACGTATTGCCCTTGGCCTTGATCTTGCCGGCGATCACGTCCTTGGGCTTGAGCTTGGGCGCATTGCCGCCGCGGCCTTCGGCGACGAGGATGTCGCCGTTGGGCAGCACCAGCGTCTGGCGCGGGATGAGCAGGTCGGTGGCGATGGCGGAGATGGTGTAGCCCTGGGGCACGGTCGGCACGCGCTCGCCCCAGGCCGCCGGCTTGGCAATGACCATGTCCGGCATCAGGGTGCGGTTGGGCTCGGGGATTTCGGGATTTGCGCCGTACTGGTCGAGTTGCGGCGCCTCGCTGCTGCATGCGGCCAGCGCCGCGGCGAGCACGGACACGGCAACGATCGCGGGTTTCCTGCCCCTGGTCGTGATGTTCATCGTGCACCTCCTGCGCGCAGGCTGGAGAATCCGATCCAGGTCGCCGCCAGTGCCAGAACCGTGGCGATCACCGACAGCGTCAGCGCGGTCGGCATGATGGCCCAGGCATCACGGGCGTGATGCAGCGCATCGAAGAAGCCCACGATCCAGGTCGCGACGAGCACCAGCAGGCCGGTGAAGTTGCGATAGCCGCGGACCAGCGCAGCGATCTCGCACAGCAGGGCGATGCTGGTCATGACCATCGCGCCGACGAGCAGCCAGGAAGCGAAGTTGCTCCAGTCGATCTGATGGGTGGTCCAGTAAGCGTAGTCGGCGATCAATGCGCCGAGGAACAGCGGAAACGCGCCCGCCACGGCGGCGGCATGGAATGGATGGGTGGCCCGTGTTCGGGTCCGGACATCGGTCGAAGCCATGGCAGTCTCCTTGGATGAATGGGCGCCTATGCACCCAACATGCTGCCATGTGCGTGTGATGCGGCTCGTGATGCTATTCCTGGTCCAGGTAACGGATCTGCGTGGCGCCGCCGCTCTGCAGGATCAGGCCGCTGCGGATTTCCGGCAACAGCACCGCTTCCGGATGCGAGGTGTTGGCCTTGTAGCGCCACGCGACGCCGCGCTCCAGGTCCACCAGTTCGATCCGCCCGCGGGTGGATTCGCTGCCGGCAAGTACCGCCCATGGTTCGCCAGGCGTATACGAGGCCCAGCGCACGGTCTGCAGGCTGAAGGGAAAGCCGCGCTCGCGACTCCAGTCCCGCGTGTCCCATTGCACGATTTCGGCTTGCTGCCCGGCGATGTTGGGCGGGTAGTCATGACGCATCGCCTCCGGCAGCCAGTGCACCGTCACCAGGCGCCTGCCCTGGTCGCGCAGCATGACCGCAAGCACGTCGGTGCGACTTTGGAGCCCGTAGGTGGAGGTGCGGGAGGTGATGTCCAGGCGCGGCGTCCCACTGGCGGCATCGATTCGTGCGAGCACCAGTTCGCCGCTCGACGTACCGATGGCAACCAGCCCGGAATCGCGGTCGGCGCCGAGCGCGGTCACGCCACCCTTGAACACCAGCGGCTCGCCGACCACGGCGCGGCGCGCGTGGTCGTACAGGCGCAACTCGTTGTCGCTGGCGATCAGGTAGAACCCGTCGACCGGAGCCGCCGCGACCGGCCCGCCGATCCACTCGCCGGGCAGGGCCAGCAGCAGTTCGCCGCTGCGCGCGTCCCAGACCTTGGGCATGCCGTCCGGGTCGAGTCCCATGATCGTCGAACCGATGGAGCTGCTGATCACGATGCCGTCCGCGACACCGAAGGCGACGTGTTCGATGCGGTACGAATGCGCGTCGATCCCGATGCGGGCATCGCGCTTGCTGGCATCCCACAACTCGAGGCGTCCGCTGTCGCGGCCGACGGCGAGGATCTTCAGTTGCGGATCGTAGGCGACCGCGGTCGCCGAGTCGTCCATGCGCCGGTTGGCATCGATGAAGGCCTGCGCGAACCCGGGATCGATGCCGCTGTCGCGGGTCGCGTTCCACCACCACGACAGGCCCGCCAGCGCGCAGATCGCCGCGATGGCGACGACCAGGAATTGCCACGTGCGTGCGCGCATGTTCGTTTCCGGTCCCCGGGTGCTGCGTTGGTGGGCCCACCAGGACTCGAACCTGGAACCAAAGGATTATGAGTCCTCTGCTCTAACCATTGAGCTATGGGCCCGCCCAGCCGATTATGCCGCAGCGGCACCGGCAACTACTCCGGGGGACCTTGCAGCACTACGGCATCGAGAACCTCCGCCACCGCGTCGATGACGGCCTGCGGCTGGTCGATCTGGATGTTGTGCCGGGACCGCGGGACCATGCGCTGGGTGCCGCGGGTCGACAACGCAGCCGTCGCCTGGTGGCCGGTGACCCACGACATCCAGCCGATTTCGCCGAACGGCGGGGCCATGTCCCACATGCTGTGGGTCAGGACCACGAGCGGCTTGTCGCCAAGCGGTCGCGGTGCACCGAACAGGCGCGCGTACTCGTCGTCTGCCTCTGCGTCCGGCACGTACATGGAGTGGGCGAGCTCGTTGGCCTGCGCGTCCTGGTAGGCGACCGTCGGCTGCAGGCGCTTGCGCTCGGCGAGGATCACCGGCCCCAGCGGCGTCCGCTCCGGATCGGTGCAGCGCTTGTACGCTGCGTCGTCGAGCTTGCCCGCGCGCGTGGTCTCGGCGCAGTCCCGGAAATGCTTCAGCAGCGCGGGCAACGCGGTACGGTCGTCCTCGCGCGCTTCTTCCACCAGCTTCGCGCCGAAGCGCGGTACCAGCGCCGGGCCGATCCGGTCCCACAGGCGCTCCTCGGACGGATCGACGAGCACGACGCCGGCGACGTCTTCGGGATGCGTCACCGCGTACAGCTTCATGTTGAAGCCACCGAGCGAGTGCCCGACGAGGACGAGCGGGTCATTGATCCCCGCCTTCCGCAGCAGCGTGTGCAGGTCCTTGACCGCGTTGGCCGGCGTTGCGGGACGCGGGGCAGGATCGCTGTAGCCCATGCCGGCACGGTCGTAGCTGCAGGCGCGGGTGCGCGTGGCCACGGCCGGCTGGATCAGGGCCCAGGTACTGGACCAGTCGCTCAGGCCCGAATCGAAGACGACGGTCGGACTGCCGCTGCCCTGGCAATGCAGGTTCATCCAGCGGCCGGGTTCGACTTCGATGCGCTGGTGCGGATGCACATAGGCATCGGCGACTTCCTCGATCGGGATCGCCACGGGGCCGCTTGCGCTGGCCGGCGCCGCAAGCAACAGCAAAAGCATGGTCGGGAAATGCTGCCTCATGTCGATCCTCTCTGGGATCGCGCGACTATAAGGGAGCACCCCCCCGGCCGGCAGTGCCGGAATTGGCGGAACCGGCGGTTACTCGATGTCGAGGAAGCTGCGCAGCTGCTCCGAGCGGCTGGGATGGCGCAGCTTGCGCAACGCCTTGGCCTCGATCTGGCGGATGCGCTCGCGGGTGACATCGAACTGCTTGCCGACTTCCTCGAGGGTGTGGTCGGTGTTCATGTCGATGCCGAAGCGCATGCGCAGCACCTTGGCTTCCCTAGGGGTCAGGCCGGCGAGGACGTCGCGCACCGTTTCCATCAGGTTGGTGTTGGTGGTCGCCTCGATCGGAGACTCGACGTTTGTGTCCTCGATGAAGTCGCCCAGGTGCGAGTCCTCGTCGTCGCCGATCGGGGTCTCCATGGAGATCGGCTCCTTGGCGATCTTCATGACCTTGCGGATCTTGTCCTCGGGCATGTCCATTTCCTTGGCCAGCTCCTCCGGCGTGGCCTCGCGGCCGAACTGCTGGAG
>JALYWW010000099.1 GCA_030852515.1 Pseudomonadota bacterium | reverse complement strand
GTGCCCGCCACGCGGATGTCGGCCAGGCGCTGGCTGCGGCGCTGGCGCAGGCCGGCCGGGACGATCGGGTGCTGGTGTTCGGCTCGTTCCATACGGCGGCGGCTGCATTGCAGGCGTTAAGGGACCGCAGTGCCGAACGCGTATAATTCGACGGCCTTCCGCAGCCCCAGAGCGCCGATGGATCCTGCATTGAAACAGCGCCTTGTCGGCGCCGGCGTCTTGGTGGCGCTGGCGGTGATTTTCCTGCCGATGCTGGTTCAGGGGCCCGCCCCGGATAGCGGCGTCGCCGACGTGGCACTGGATGTGCCGGACGCGCCGGCCGGCGAATTCGAAACCCGCGAGCTGCCGCTGGTGGACCTGGAAGCCAGGCCCGACGCAGGCGTCGTCGGGATGGAGACCCCGCAACAGCCGCAACCGGCCCAGCCGCAGCCGGCTGACACGACCGATCCTGCGCCGGCCCCGGTTTCGACGCCCGTGCCGGAATTGCCCAGCGACAGCGGCGAGATGTATCCGGCGGCCACTGCCGGGGGCGACTATGCCGTGAGCTATGGCAGCTATTCCACCACCGCCGCGGCCGACGCCGCGGTTGCCTCGTTGCGCTCGTCGCAGCTGCCGGGATACCGCGAAGCGGCACGGGTGGGCAGCCAGACGCTGCACCGGGTGCGGATCGGCCCGTTCGCGAGCCGCGCCGACGCCGAGGCTGCGCGCCAGCGCGTGACCCGCTTTGGCCGCCACGAGGATGCCAAGGTTCTGGCGCTCGACGCCGAAACCGAAGCAGGCGACGCGCCGGCGGCTGCGAAGCCTGTCGCCGAAAAACCTGCTGCGGCCAAACCCGCCGCCGCCAGGCCCGCTGCCGCCGATGTCGGCTTCGCGGTGCAGCTGGCCGCCTTCAGCCGCCAGGACGATGCCAACAAGCTGCGCGACCGCGCGCGTGCACTGGGCTTCAGCGCGTTCACCGAAACCGTGGCCACCGACAAGGGCGACCTGGTGCGGGTGCGGCTGGGACCGGTGTCGACCCGCGCCGAGGCCGAACAGCTGCAGGCACGGGCCAAGGCGAAGATGGCGATGGCCGGCGTCGTGAGACCGCATCCGTGAGCCAGGCGCGATGACCGCCACCGACATGTTGCTGTTGGCGATCATCGGTATATCCATGTTGCTCGGCGTGATGCGCGGCTTCATCGGCGTACTCGCCTCGCTGGCCGCATGGCTGCTGGCAGCGTGGGCGTCGTTCCAGTTCGGCGCGCAGGTCGCGCTGCTGCTGTCGCGCGGTTACGAGCCCAGTTCCGGGCAGTTGCTCGCGGGCTATGGATTGAGTTTCCTGTGCGTGTTGCTGGTGGTCGGCGTCGTCGGCTGGGTGGTGCGCAAGCTGGTGCACGCGATCGGCCTGTCGGGCATGGATCGCGCGCTTGGGTTGATGCTGGGGCTGGTGCGCGGCGGCTTCGTCGCCTGCGTGCTGGTGCTGTTGATGGGTTTCACGCCGATGCCGCGCGAGCCGGGCTGGCGCGAGTCGCGGGTGGTGCCGGTGCTGTTGCCCGGCGCGCAGTGGCTGCGCACCTGGTTGCCGCCCTGGGCGGCGCAACGGGTCGATTTCGGGAGTACATGACATGTGCGGGATCATCGGCATCGTGGCAACGCAGGACGTCGCGGGACAGCTCTATGACGGGCTGACCGTGCTCCAGCACCGCGGCCAGGATGCGGCCGGCATCGCCACCGCCGACGGCTCGCACCTGCGCGTGCACAAGGGCAACGGCCTGGTCCGCGACGTATTCGACGCCAAGGCGATGCGCCTGCTCGAGGGCAGGGTCGGCATCGCCCACTGCCGCTATCCGACGGCCGGCAGCGAAGGCAACGACGAAGCGCAACCGTTCTACGTCAACTCCCCGTACGGCATCGCGCTGTCGCACAACGGCAACCTGGTCAATACCGACGCGCTGCGCCGCGAGGTGTTCGAGCAGGACCGGCGCAACGTCAACACCGAGTCCGACTCGGAAGTGCTGCTCAACGTGTTCGCACACGAGCTCGATACGCAGAAGGCGCTGACCCCGGACTCGGTGTTCCGCGCCGTGGAAGGCGTCAACCGCCGCGCCAAGGGCGGTTACGCGGTGGTGGCCACGGTACTCGGTCTCGGCCTGGTGGCGTTCCGCGACCCGCATGGGATCCGGCCGCTGGTGCTGGGCAAGCGCAGCAGCGGTGCAGGCGACGAGTACGCGATCGCGTCCGAATCGGTGGCGCTGGACATCCTTGGTTTCGAGCGCATGCGCGACGTCGCGCCCGGCGAAGCGGTGGTCGTGACCGCGCGCGGCGAGCTGTTCACCCGCCAGTGCGCCGAACCGCAGCAGGCGGCGCCCTGCATCTTCGAGTTCGTGTACTTCGCCCGCCCCGATTCGATGATGGACGACGTATCGGTGCACAAGGCGCGGATGCGCATGGGCGTCAAGCTCGGCGAGAAGATCCTGCGCCTGCGCCCGGACCACGACATCGACGTGGTGATCCCGATCCCGGACACCTCGCGCGACTCGGCGATGGAACTGGCCAACGTGCTTGGGGTGAAGTACCGCGAAGGCTTCGTCAAGAACCGTTACGTCGGCCGCACCTTCATCATGCCGGGACAGGGCGAGCGCGCGAAATCGGTGCGGCGCAAGCTCAACACGATCCCGCTGGAATTCCGCAACCGGGTGGTGCTGCTGGTCGACGACTCGATCGTGCGCGGTACCACCTCCAGGCAGATCGTGCAGATGGCGCGCGACGCGGGCGCCACCAAGGTCTATTTCGCCTCCGCCGCGCCGCCGGTGCGCTATCCCAACGTCTATGGCATCGACATGCCGTCGGCCGAGGAGCTGGTCGCGCATGGCCGCAGCGAGGACGAAGTCGAGAAGCTGCTGGGCGTGGACTGGCTGATCTACCAGGATCTTGCCGACCTCGAGGCGGCGGTGTCCGGGCCGAAGAACATCATCGGCCGCTTCGATTCCTCCTGCTTCAACGGCGAATATGTCACCGGCGTCGACCAGGGCTACTTCGAACGCATCCAGAAGCTGCGCTCCGACGACGCCAAGACCTCCCGCCGCGTGTCGTGAACCTGTTCGAAGCCGCGCGGCACTGCCTCGCCGCGGCCAGTCCCGAGGCGAAGGTCGCCAGGACCGCCGAAGCGGCGGCGGCCTTTGCCCGCGGCGACCTCCTGGTCGACAACGCGGCACCGCCGCCTGAACCCGTCGCCATGCCCGGCCGCCCGCCGCGCCCGCGCCTGGTGTCGCCACGCGAACTTCCGCGACGCGGTTTCGGCAGCGACGAGGGCATGGCGGCGTTCCTCCACTCCGTCGCCCACATCGAGTTCAACGCGATCGACCTGGCCTGGGACGCGGTCTATCGTTTCCGCGGCCTGCCATTGCAGTACTACGTCGACTGGGTCGGCGTTGCGGCCGATGAGGCGCGCCACTTCAACCTGCTGCGCGTGCGCCTGCGCGAGTTCGGCCACGATTACGGCGATTTCGACGCGCACAACGGGCTGTGGGAAATGGCGGAGAAGACCGCGCACGATGGCCTGTCGCGGATGGCGCTGGTGCCACGCGTGCTCGAAGCCCGCGGCCTGGACGTGACACCAGGGATGATCGCCAAGCTGCGCCAGCTCGGCGACATCGCCACCGTCGGCATCCTGGAAACGATCCTGCGCGAAGAGGTCGCCCACGTCGCCGCGGGTTCGCGCTGGTACCGCTGGTTCTGCGAGCGCGACGGCGTGGATCCGCGCGCCAGGTTCCGCGAGTTGCTGGCCGAACACGCCAACGGCGTCCTGCGCGGTCCCTTCAACCTCCAGGCCCGCGCCGCCGCCGGCTTCGATCCGGACGAGCTGGCCGCCCTCGGGACAATGTAGAGCCGAGCATGGCTCGGCCCTACAGCGCGGAAAGCTCGAACTTGCCGGGGGTGACCCGCAGCACGGAGCCTTGCTCGTACCAGTCGCCGAGCACGATGCGTTCGCCGCCGGGGGTCTCGTGCACCTTCGGCCGATGGGTATGGCCGTGGATGATGCGGTCGATGCCGTAGCGGGCAAATGTCGCTTCCACCGTGGCCGGCGAGGCGTCGGTGATCGTTTCCATCTGGCCCTGTGCCTGCAATCCCGACTGGTGCGCCTTGCTGGCGGCGCGCGCTTGCTGGGCGAATGCCAGGCGCGCGGCCAGCGGCTGGGCCAGGAAGCCTGCCTGCCACGCCGGATCGCGGGTCTGGACGCGGAACTGCTGGTAGGCGACGTCGTCGGTGCACAGCAGGTCGCCGTGCATCAACAGGACCGGTTTGCCGTAGAGCATCACCACCGCCGGGTCGGGCAGGATCGCCATGCCCGCGCGACTTGCATATGCCTCGCCGAGCAGGAAATCGCGGTTGCCGCGGATGAAATGCACCCGCACGCCGGAATCGCGCAGGCCGTGCAGCCTGTCGGCCACGAACGCGCCGGTGTCGGAAGGATCGTCATCGCCGACCCAGGCCTCGAACAGGTCGCCGAGGATGTACAGCGCATCGGCCTGGCGGGCTTCGCCATCCACGAAGCGCCCGAACAGTTCGGTGATCGCCGGCCGCTCCGGGTCCAGGTGCAGGTCGGAAATGAAAAGCGTGGTCATGCCCCATTGTGTACGGGTGGCCGCTGGTGAGCTAGTCTCCCGGATCCTGAGCCTGGCAAGCGCCATGTCCGACGCAGTGTCCACCACGGATGCCATCCATGCGCTCTGGGATGCGCTGGCCGACATCGAGATTTCGCGGGTCGAACATGCCCGCAACAGGCTGCTCGAAGGCTTGTGCGCGCTCGTCGACGCGCAGAACGCATCCTGGGTCGGTGCCGTGCGCATGGACCACGCGCAGCCGGGCGACCCGGTGTCGGGCTGGCGCGTGCGCATCTCCCACCGCCTGCACGACAACGACACGCTGCATTCGGCGGTGCGGGAGCAGACGCAGAACCTCGATGCCGGGTCCGTGGACCTGTCGACAATACGCAACGTCTCTTTCGCAGGGACCTGGCGAACACGTCGGCTGGTCGACCTGGTACCGCCGGCATGGTTCGAGGGCGACTACTACCGCAACTACTACCGGGGCCTGGGCTGGCTCGACGCGATCTGGGCCGGGGTGCCGATCAACCGGGACACGGAAATCTACTTCGGGCTGTACCGGGGCCTCGGGCAGCCATGGTTTTCCGAAGCGGAACGCGACATCGTCGCCCATGCCTTGCGCGGCTTGCGCTGGTTCCATCGCCAGCAGACGCTCGGCCACGGTCTCGGCATCGGCGTTACCCCGTTGACCGAACTGGAGCGCAGGGTGCTGTCCGGGTTGCTGGAAGGCCTGACGGACAAGCAGATCGCCGCCCGGCTCGAAATGAGCACGCATACCACCCACGAATATGCGTCTCGCATCTATCGCAAGTTCGCCGTGCCCAACCGGTCGTCGTTGATGGCGCTGTGGCTGGGGCGACCCGTCGCCGATTGAGGTCGCCGGTCCCCCAGTATTGCGGGTTTCCGGGGGGAAGCGGGCTGGTTAACGTCGCCGGGTGGTCGGGGTACCGCCGTCCTGAAACCAATGCCCGGGGAATACAGATGACATCACCTGCTGCTTCGCGGTCGGTACGCTGCAACGTGCCCGTCCTCCAGCTTCCGTTGCTGCTGTGCCTGGCATGCGCGGCCGTGCCTGCGTGGGCAGCCGATTCACCATGTTCCGGTGGAGGATCGACCGACCAGGGCATCGAAGACGGTGAAGGCGCCACCGGCGAGAATTCGACCTGCGCGCCGACCGCCAGTGCCTATGGCTACGCCAGCTACGCGGGTCAACCGCAGAGCAGCGCGTTCGGCTTCGGGAACATCGCCGGAGGCACTCAAAGCAACGTTTTCGGCTACCTGAACGCTGCGGGCAATGCATTGGCGAATGCCATCGGCGGCCTGAATGAAGCGTTCGGTTATCGATCAAACGCATTTGGCGTCCAGAATCGCGCCTACGGGGAAAACGCAAGCGCCTTTGGCTTCGACAACAATGCCGCCGGATCCGGCGCGAGTGCTTTCGGTTACGACAATACTGCCTTGTCCATCGGGTCGAGCGCGTTCGGACACCAGTCGCAGGCGCTTAACTACGGCAGTACTGCGATCGGTTACCAGGCCATCGCCGATCGCGACTACGCGGTCTCGGTCGGCCAGGCGGGCGCGGAACACCAGATCATCCACCTCGCCGACGGCACCGCCGACACCGATGCGGTGAACCTGCGCCAGCTCAACGCCGCGGTCCTCGCTGCAGGCAGCTACACGGGCTGGAGCCTGACGGCCGACGGCGGCGTCAGCAGCGAAGCGATCGGGGATGGCGAAACGGTCGCCTTCGAGGCCGACGACGCCAACGGCAACCTCACGGTAAGTCGCAGCGGCAAGACCATCACCTACGGTTTCAGCGCGACCCCGACGTTCGATGGGCTGACGGTCGGCGGCGGTGGCGGCAGTTTCACCGTGATCAACAACACCGTGGTCAACCTGGGCGGCAACGTGGTGGGCGGCGTTGCCGACGGCGTCGCAGCGACCGACGCGGTCAATCGCGGGCAACTCGACGCCGCGGTGCTCGCCGCCGGCGGCGGTGCCCAGGCGGCGCTGGACGCGGCAAACGCGGCACAGGGAACGGCGAACACCGCTGTGGCCGCGGCCGCCAACGCGCAATCCACGGCGGACAATGCACTGGTGGCCGCGGCCACCGCGCAGGCCACGGCGAACACCGCACTTGGCCGGGCCGATGCGGCGCAGGCCACCGCCGATACCGCACTGGCCACTGCCGGCGCCGCCGTCGACACGGCCAACGACTACACCGATACCCGCGAGGCGGCGGTCCGCGACGACATGGCCGCCGCCGACGCAGAAACCCTCGCGACATCGCGGACCTATGCCGACACCCGCAGTTCGGCCGCGGTGAACACCGCCAACGCCTATACCGACAGCAGGATGGCCGCCTGGAACGAAACGCTCGACCTGTACCGGCAGGAGGTGGACCTGCGCTTCGCCGGGATGGACCAGCGCATCGATCGCGTTGCGGCGATGAGCGGGGCGATGTCCGCGGCCGCGATGAATACCGCCGGCCTGCCGGGGCAGAACCGCGTGGGCATCGGCGTGAGCACGCAGAATGGTCGCGCGGCCATGGCGGTCGGCTACCAGCGGCTGGTCGCGCCCAATGCCAGCATTTCGCTGGGCGGGGCGTTCTCGGGCGGCGACGGCAGCCTCTCGGCGGGCGCGGGTTTCAGCTGGTAAGCGCAAAGAGGGGCAGGGCGGTAAAATCGCGGTTTCGCCAGCCACGATGCCGCCCATGTCCTGCCGTACCCGCTTCGCCCCCAGCCCCACGGGCTACCTGCACATCGGTGGCGCCCGTACCGCGCTGTACTGCTGGCTGGAAGCGCGCCGACGCGGCGGGCAGTTCATCCTGCGGATCGAGGACACCGACCGCGAGCGCAGCACCCAGGCCGCGATCGACGCGATCCTGGAGGCGATGGCGTGGCTGGGG
>JALYWW010000159.1 GCA_030852515.1 Pseudomonadota bacterium | reverse complement strand
GCTTGTCGCCCTTGCGGATCTCGCCCTGCATGACGCGCACCAGGCTGACCACGCCCAGGTAGTTGTCGAACCAGGAATCGATGATCAGCGCCTGCAGGCGATCGGTGTCGCGTGGCTGCGGCGCGGGGATGCGGGCGACGATCGCCTCGAGCACCGCTTCGACGTTGAAGCCGGTCTTGGCGCTGATCGCGACCGCGTCCTCGGCGTCGATGCCGATCACCGCTTCGATCTCGGCCTTGACCTTGTCGACGTCGGCCGTGGGCAGGTCGATCTTGTTGAGCACCGGCACGACTTCCAGGCCCTGTTCGACCGCGGTGTAGCAGTTGGCGACCGACTGCGCTTCCACGCCCTGGGCGGCGTCGACCACCAGCAGCGCGCCCTCGCAGGCGGCCAGCGAACGGCTGACCTCGTAGCTGAAGTCGACGTGGCCGGGGGTGTCGATGAAATTGAGCTGGTAGACCTGCCCGTCCTTCGCCGTGTACGGCAGGGACACGGACTGGGCCTTGATGGTGATGCCGCGCTCGCGCTCGATCGGGTTGTTGTCGAGGACCTGCGCTTCCATTTCGCGCGCGGTCAGGCCGCCGCACAACTGGATGATGCGGTCGGCCAGGGTCGATTTGCCGTGGTCGACGTGGGCGATGATGGAGAAGTTGCGAATGTTCCGCATTGGTCCGGGCTGCTGGTGAGCCCGGAGTGTCGGGCCAAACGCGGGATTATCGCATGCGCGCGGGCTCAGCCCTTGGCCTTGGCATCGTCGATGGTCACCGCCACGAACTGGACGTTGCCGCGCCGGTTCAGCAACAGCATGACCGTCGAGCCGGGTTTGACGTCGCGCAGGGCGCTGTCGAGCTGCGCGGGGGTGCCGACCGCGGTGCGGCCAACCCGCAGGACCACGTCGCCGGGGCGCAGGCCGGCGCGGCGCGCGGCCTCGCCCTCGATCCGGGCGATGCCGACGCCCTGGCCGGCATCCAGGTCGAGCGCATTGCGCGCGCCGGCGTCCAGGGCCTTGCCGACCAGGCCGAGCGGATTGGAGGACTCGTAGTCGGCCCTGGCCGGGGTCGCCGGGCCGCTGTCGCCGCCGTCGTTGCCGGCCAGCAGGTCCTCGTCCAGCGGCGCCAGGACCACGTCGACGTTGCGCAGCTTGCCTTCGCGCAGCACGCCCAGGGTGACCCTGGTGCCCGGGGCCTTGGCACCGATGATCGGCGGCAGGTCGCTGGACTGGCTGATGGCGTGGCCATCGACGCTGCGGATCACGTCGCCCGGCTGCAGTCCGGCCTTCTCGCCGGGCGCGCCCGGAGTCACGTCGCGGACCAAAGCGCCGCGACTGTCGGGCAGGCCCATGGCCGTGGCGAATTCGCGGGTCATGGCCTGCAGGCCAACGCCGATCATTCCGTACTGGACCTTGCCGGTGTCCTTGATCTGCTTGACCGCGCTCATGGCCAGGTCGACCGGGATGGCGAAGCTCACGCCCATGTAGCCGCCGGAGTTGCTGAAGATCTGCGAGTTGATGCCGACGACCTCGCCGCGGGTGTTGAGCAGCGGGCCACCGGAGTTGCCGCGGTTGATCGCGACGTCGGTCTGGATGAAGGGCACGTACTGCTGCTGCGCGCCGGCGGCGCGGCCGACCGCGCTGACGATGCCGGCGGTGACCGAATGGTCCAGGCCGAACGGCGAACCGATCGCCACCACCCACTGGCCGGGCTTGAGCGCGTTGGAGTCGCCGATGCGCAGGGTCGGCAGGTCCTTCGCCTCGATCTTGAGCAGGGCGATGTCGGACTTCTCGTCGCTGCCGATCACCTTGGCGGTGAACTCGCGCGTATCCGACAGCTTGACCGCGACCTTGTCGGCGCCTTCGATCACGTGGTGGTTGGTCAGCACATAGCCGTCGCCGGAGATGATGAAGCCGCTGCCCATCGAGACGCCCTCCCCCCGCGGCTGCGGCATGCCGCGGGGCATGTCGGGGAAGCCTTCGGGGCCGAAGAAGCGGCGGAAGATTTCCGGGATTTCCTCGCTGCCGGGACCGCCCGGCATCGCGCGCGCGCCGTCGCGATCGCTGCTGCCGTCACTGGTGGCTTCGATGTTGACCACCGCCGGCCCGACCCGGGCGACGAGATTGGTGAAGTCGGGCAGGCCCTGGACCAGCTGCGGCGCGGGCGCGGTGGCGGCCGGGGACTGCGCGGTAGCCTGCGGCAAGACCACGGCGGTGGTGGCGGCGGAGACGACGGCGACCAGCGCCAGCGCGCCGACCTTGGCGCGCAACGGTTGCGCGCGGTGGGAATCGTTCATCGGTGGATCTACCTCGGGGACGGATTGGAAGGCCGGAACGGGTGCGCTTCGGCGGGGACGTCGCTGGCGGGCTGGAGATTGCCGTAACGGACGTTGAAGGCGCCGCCTGCGTTGGGCAGGATCGCGCGCGGCCACGGCCGAGTCGTGATCGCCGCCGCATCGGGCGCGAACGGATTTACGGTGACGGTGTCGGTGTCGTTGACGGCAACGGCCACCGGCGCCGACGCTTGCTCGACCCGCGCGATGCGGGTGGCGGC
>JALYWW010000032.1 GCA_030852515.1 Pseudomonadota bacterium | reverse complement strand
GGTTACGCGCGCGCATGGAGCGATGCGTGGATCGATTCGTCCGCGTTCCTGCCCGGCCACGAAAATCCCGCGTTTCCGATCCGGGCACGGCGCTGGCCGGCGTCCGGCGTCAGTGTCGACGGTGTCCCGCTGGATCCGCAGGTGCTCCAGGCACTGGGCCAGTGGCGCGAATTCCGCCCGGGATTCAGCGCACTCCCCGGTAACCTGGCGGCGACGTTCCAGCCGCAGGGCGATGGCCTGGGCAGCGCATTGAACCCGCTGGCGCCGGAAGTCGGCGACTTGCGCATCCATTGGCGCGAACTGGTGTTGCCGCCGCTGGCCGGGCGGATCGAACTGCGCGATGGACGCTGGCAGCTGCTGGCTGGCGCAGCGGCAAGCGCAGGGCAGGACGCCGATGCGGTGGAGCAGGCCGGTGATCGCCGCGAGCGCGGCGGCAGCTGGTGGATTTTCCTGGCGGCGATGGTGCCGGTTGCGGTGGCGGCGATCGTCCTGCGCAAGAAGCGCCGCCGCCGCTCATAGCGGCGCGATTGCTAGATCACCCGCGTCCCGAAGATCTTGTCGCCGGCGTCGCCCAGCCCGGGCAGGATGTAGCCCTTCTCGTTGAGCCGTTCGTCGATCGAAGCCACGTACACCTCGACATCGGGGTGCGCCGCTTCCAGCGTGCGCAGTCCTTCCGGCGCGGCGACCAGGAACAGGCCCTTGATCCGGGTCGCGCCGGCGCGCTTGAGCATGTCGACCGTCGCCACCAGCGTTCCGCCGGTGGCGAGCATCGGATCGAGGATGATCACGGTGCGGTCGGCCATGTCGCCGACCAGGTTCTCGTAATAGGTTTCCGGCAGCAACGTCGCTTCGTCGCGACGCATGCCGACGACGCTGACCTTGGCGGCAGGAATCAGCTCGAGCACGCCCGTGAGCATGCCCAGGCCCGCGCGCAGGATCGGCACCAGGGTGACCTTGCGGCCCTTGATCCGGCGTATGCCGACGGGCCCGGCCCAGCCGTCGACGGTGGCGTCCTCGGTCTCCAGATCGGCCGTCGCCTCGTAGGTGAGCAGGGTCGCCACCTCCGAGGCCAGTTCGCGGAAGGTCTTGGTGCTGTTGTCGCCACGGCGCATCAGGCCCAGCTTGTGCTGGACCAACGGGTGGCGGACTTCGACGACCTTCATCCGGCGGAGTTTACGCGGCCTTCTGCTGGCGCGGGCCCTCGACCAGTGCGCGCTTGACCAGCCGCAGCACCAGCTGCAGCTCGTCCTCGGCCATCGCGAAGTGCGGGGTGAAGCGCAGTGAGTTCTCGCCGCCGTGGATCACGCCCAGGCCGCGCTCGCGCAGCCATTCCTCGCTGGAGCCGGCGCCGTAACCCTTGAACTGCGGGTCCAGTTCGCAGGAGAACAGCAGGCCGGTGCCCTGGACCTTGGTGATCAGCCCGCCGAGTTCGGCCTTGAGCGCCTCCAGGCCGGCGACCGCCTGCCTGCCGCGATCGCGGATGTTCGCCCGCAGTTCCGGGGTCAGCGCGGCCAGCACCGCGCAGGCAACGTCGAGCGCGCGCGGGTTGGCGGTCATGGTGTTGCCGTAGGTGCCCCGCGCGTAGATGGCGGCGGCGCGCTCGTTGGTGGCCAGCACCGACAGCGGGAACTGGCCGGCATTGAGCGCCTTGGAATAGGTTTCCATGTCCGGCGCTTCCTGTCCTTCGAAGCCTGGGTAATCGACGATCGAGAGGGTGCCGGATGCGCGCAGGCCGGCCTGGATCGAGTCGACCAGGAACAGCGAGCCGTGGGCCGTGGTCAGTTCGCGCGCTGCGGCGTAGAAGTCCACCGGCACGCTGCGGCCCGGGTCACCTTCGCCCATCACCGGCTCCAGGAACATCGCTTCGATGAACCAGCCGTTGGCGTCGGCATCGGCGAACACCTGCCTGAGCGCGGCGATGTCGTAGGGTTCGATCGCGATCACGCTGTCCTCGCCGCGGTAGCTGGCGAGGAACTTCAGGTAGTTCTTGCGGCTGGAATCGGAGTACAGCGCCGGCCGGTCGGTGCGACCGTGGAAGCTGCCCTTGACCACCAGGCGCTTGACCTTGCGGCCCGCGTGTTTCGCGCCGGCGTCGGTCATGGCCTTGGTGTTGGTGTCGGCGATGCGCGCGGCCAGCGATACCGACTCGGAGCCGGAGTTGAGGCACATGAACTTGGCGTAGGGGCAGCCGTCCTTGCGGGTGTGGCCGATTTCCTTGCGCAACGCGCGGGTGAAGCGCAGCTGCGACAGGTTCGGGGTCATGATGTTGGCCAGCGCCTGCGGCCGGGCCATCGCTTCCAGGATCGCCTTGGGCGCGTGGCCCAGGCCGAGCATGCCGTAGCCGCCGGTGTCGTAGAGCACGGCGCCCTTGAGCGTCACCATCCACGGTCCGCGCGCAGCGAGCGCCACATACGGGTTCACCGCGTCCTGCGGATAGAAGTTGACGAAGTCCTGCTGCACGGCCTGCACCTGGGCGTCCTCGTCGAGGTCGAGCAGGTCCGCGAAGCTGTCCTTGATGCTCTTGTACTCGGCAGCGGCTGCCTCGATCGCCTCGACCAGGTCAGGATGGCGGCCGGCGAAGTCCTGCACGGTGGCGTCGTCGAGGCCGATGGTGCGGCGCTTGCCCTTGTGGGCGCGGAGCGGGGCGAGCTGGTCGAGCAACGACATGGGCAATTCTCCGGGGAGGTTCCGAGATGATCCCTTTATTATCGGCAAGTTTTCGTCGGTTAACAGGTGCGATCTGCGCGGAATTCATGTAGATTTCGGCGAATCGCCGAACCCATGTCCCGAACCTGGAGCTGCGCGCATGGCCCTGACCCGTGCCGATGAAGCCCTGCTGTCGCTGTTGCGCGAGAATGCACGGGCTTCCACCGCCGAAATCGCGCGTCGGCTGCAGCTGTCGCGGACCACGGTCCAGAGCCGGATCCAGCGGCTCGAGCAGATGGGGGTGATCGCCGGCTACACGGTGCGCATCGGCGACGATTTCAGCCGCGACAGGATACGGGCACTGATCATGGTCACGGTGCTGCCCAAGCAGATGCCGGCCGTGGTCGAAGCCCTGCGCGGGATGCGCGAGGTGCGCAGCCTGCAGTCGGTCAGCGGCATCTGGGATCTGGTGGCATTGGCGATCGTGCCCACGATCGGCGAGATGGACGAACTCACCGATCGCATCGGCGCCCTGCAGGGCGTCGAGCGGACCACATCGTCGCTGGTGCTGTCGACCAAATTCGAACGTTGAGACATCCTGTTTTGAGGCGTACTTGAAGAAAAGCGATTTCCATTACGACCTGCCGAGCGAGCTGATCGCGCAGGTGCCGCTGCCGGAACGCTCGGCCAGCCGGCTGCTGCTGGTGCCTCCGGCGCCGGCCCACTTCGCCGACCACGGCATCCGCGACCTGCCGGCGCTGTTGCATCCCGGCGACCTGCTCGTGTTCAACGACACCCGGGTGATCCCGGCGCGCCTTTTCGGACACAAGCAGGGCAGTGGCGGCCGGGTCGAGATCCTGGTCGAGCGCCTGTTGCCCGGCAACGAGGCGCGGGTGCAGCTGGGCGTGAGCAAGTCGATGAAGCCCGGCGGCCGGATCGAACTCGATGCCGGTGGTGAAGCCGAAGTGCTGGGTCGCGACGGCGAGTTCTACCTGCTGCGCTTCCACGTCGACGGCGCGCTCCAGGACTGGCTGCAGCATACCGGCCAGCTGCCGCTGCCGCCGTACATCCACCGTGCGCCTGGCGCCGACGACCAGGCCCGCTACCAGACCGTGTTCGCGCGCGAACCTGGCGCGGTCGCTGCGCCGACCGCGGGCCTGCATTTCGACGAGGCGCTGCTACGGGCATTGCGCGAGCGCGGCATCGAATCCGGGCACGTCACCCTGCACGTCGGCGCCGGCACGTTCCAGCCGGTGCGTGTCGACGACCTGTCCGAGCACCGCATGCACAGCGAATGGCTCAGCGTCGGCGCGAACCTGGTCGAACAGGTGCGGCAGGCGCGGGCGCGCGGCGGACGCGTGGTCGCGGTGGGCACCACGGTCGTGCGCGCGCTGGAGAGCGCACTGCAGGATGGCGAGCTCGCGCCGTTCGAAGGCGAGACCTCGATCTTCATCCTGCCCGGTTACCGCATCCGCAGCGTCGATGCGCTGCTTACCAACTTCCACCTGCCGGAGTCGACCCTGCTGATGCTGGTCTCCGCCTTCGCCGGGCGCGAACGCATGTTCGACGCCTACCGACACGCGATCGCCCGGCGCTATCGCTTCTTCTCCTACGGCGACGCGATGCTGCTATGGGGCGCATGAACTTCGAGCTGCTCGGCACCGACGGCGCTGCGCGCCGCGGCCGGCTGACCTTCCCGCGCGGAACGGTGGAGACGCCGGCGTTCATGCCGGTCGGCACCTACGGCACGGTCAAGGGCATGCTTCCCGGGCAACTGCGCGATCTCGGTGCACAGATCATCCTGGGCAATACCTTCCACCTGTTCATGCGGCCGGGGCTGGAGGTGATCGAGGACCATGGTGGCCTGCATGGCTTCGCCCGCTGGGATGGCCCGATCCTCACCGATTCGGGCGGATTCCAGGTGTTCTCGCTGGCTCACCGGCGCAAGATCACCGAACAGGGCGTGACCTTCCAGGCGCCGACCGACGGTTCCACGGTATTCCTCGGCCCCGAGGAAAGCATGCGCATCCAGAAGGTGCTCGGCGCCGACATCGTGATGATCTTCGACGAGTGCCCGCCGGTGCATGTCGACGGGGTTCCGGTCGGCATCGAGCTGGTGGATCGCTCGATGCAACTGTCGCTGCGCTGGGCGGAACGCTCCAAGCGCGCCCACGAAGGCAACGATGCCGCGCTGTTTGGCATCGTCCAGGGCGGCGTGCATCGCGACCTGCGCACGCGCTCGGCCGAAGGGCTCAGGCAGATCGGCTTCGACGGCTACGCCATCGGCGGCCTGGCCGTGGGCGAGACCGAGGCCGAGCGCAACGCCATGCTCGACCACACCTGCCCGCAACTGCCCGGCGACCGCCCGCGCTACCTGATGGGCGTGGGGCGGCCGGAGGACCTGGTCGAGGCAGTGGCGCGCGGGGTCGACATGTTCGACTGCGTCATGCCGACCCGAAACGCCCGCAACGGCCACTTCTTCACCTCCAGCGGCACGATCCGGATCCGCAACGCCGGCTTCGCCCGGGACCTGCGCCCGATCGAGGAAGGCTGCGGTTGCCCGGCCTGCGCCGGCGGTTATACCCGTTCCTACCTGCGCCACCTGGACCGCTGCAACGAGATGCTCGGGCCGATCCTGGGGACCCTGCACAACCTCTGGTACTACCAGCAGCTGATGGCCCGGATGCGCGGGGCGATCGGGCAGGGAACCTTCGGGTCCTTCCGCGACTCTTTCTACGCCGACCGCGGCATGCGGCCGCCCGGCGGCGGTCGCGTGGCATAATTCCCGGCTGTTTCGCCCTCTGGACGACTAATCAAATGAATCCTCTCGACCTGCTCGTTTCCCCGGCCCATGCCCAGGCGGCCGGCCAAGCCGCTCCCGGCGGCCTGTTCGGCGGCGGCCTCGGCGGCCTGCTGTTCCCGATCATCCTGATCGCGGTCATGTACTTCCTGATGATCCGCCCGCAGATGAAGCGGCAGAAGGAACACCGCGCCATGCTCGACAAGCTGGCCAACGGCGACGAGGTGATCACCAACGGCGGCGTCGCCGGCGTGGTCCGCGAAATGGGGGAGCACTTCATCACCGTCGAGATCGCGGACAACGTCCGCATCCGGGTGCAGAAGGGTGCGATCGCAAACGTGCTGCCCAAGGGCACGCTCAAGTCGGCCTGAGCCGGCACTACTGACTGATTGCGCGCGCCCGGGCGGATGAGCCGGGCCACGCGGGGCTTTCCGATGCTCGAATACGGCCGTTTCAAGTACATCACCATCCTGGTCGTGGTGTTCCTCAGCGTGTTGTACGCGCTGCCGAACATCTACCCGCAGGATCCTTCGGTGCAGGTCACCGCCAACCGCGGTTACCAGGTCGGACCGGCACTGCAGGAACGGGTCGAATCGGTACTGGCCGAAGCGAAGGTGTCCGCGAAGTCGATCGCGATCGAGGAAGAAGGCGAGCTGCTGGTCCGCCTCAACGACGTGGTCGACCAGACCAGGGCCAGCGACGCCATCAGCGCGGCAGTCGGCGAGAACTTCGTCGTCGCCCTCAATCTGGCTTCCACCGAGCCCGACTGGCTGGGCAAGATCGGTGCCCGGCGCATGCTGATGGGCCTCGACCTGCAGGGCGGCGTGCATTTCCTGATGCAGGTCGACCGCAAGGCCGCGCTCGACAAGCGCTTCGATGCCTACGCCGAAGACCTGCGGGTGTTGCTGCGCGACAATCGGGTGCGCTACCAGTCGGTCGAGCGCCGCGCCGACAACTCCATCGTCGCCACCCTGGCCACGCCGGAAGCCGCCGAGCAGGCGCGCACCCTGGCCGCGCGCGACATGCCGACCCTGCGCATGGAGCTCGATGGCAACTCGCTGGCCATGCATGTGCCCGAGTCGGAAATCCAGCAGATCACCAGCGATGCGGTCGAACAGAACGTCGGCACTTTGCGCAACCGCATCAACGAGCTCGGCGTCGCCGAGCCGATCATCCAGCGCCAGGGCTCCGAGCGCGTCGTGGTGCAGCTGCCGGGCGTGCAGGACACCGCCCAGGCCAAGCGCATCCTAGGCGCCACCGCCACCCTGGAATACCGCGGCGTGGTCGAGGGCAATGCCTACGACGCGGTCAGCAGCGGCCTGGTCCCGCCCGAAGGCAAGCTGTTCTACCGCAAGGAAATCGGCCCCGACGGCAAACCCGTCCCGATCATCCTCAACAAGCGCGTGATCGCCACCGGCGACCAACTGGTCGACGCGCGCTCCGGCTACGACAGCCAGACCGGCACGCCGATGGTCTCGGTGCGCCTGAACGGCATCGGCGGCCAGCGCATGTTCGACTTCACCAGCGAAAACGTCGGCAAGCCGATGGCCGTGGTCTATGTCGAGCGCGTGCCGGAAGTGAGCATCGGCCCGGATGGCGAGGAGATCCGTACCACCCGCACCCGCGAGCAGGTGATCTCGGTGGCCACGATCAATGGCGTGTTCGGCAAGGAGTTCCAGACCACCGGCCTGGAAAGCCCGAAGGAAGCCGCGGACCTGGCGCTGCTGCTGCGCGCCGGCGCGCTCGCCGCGCCGATGGACTTCGTCGAGCAGCGCGTGGTCGGTCCGAGCCTGGGCAAGGAGAACGTCAGCCGCGGCCTGACCGCGGTGCTGTACTCGTTCGGGTTCGCACTGGCGTTCTTCCTCGTGTACTACCGCATGTTCGGCCTGATCACCTGCGTGGCGCTGCTGCTCAACCTGTTGATGGTGGTTGCAGTGATGTCCTTCCTCGGCGCCACCCTGACCTTGCCCGGCCTGGCCGGCATCGCGCTGACCGTGGGCATGTCGGTGGACGCCAACGTGCTGATCAACGAACGCATACGCGAAGAGTTGCGGGCGGGGGTGCCGCCACAAGCGGCGATCGCGGCTGGCTACGACAAGGCTTCGGGCACCATCGCCGACGCCAACCTCACCGCCATGCTTGCCGGCATCGCGCTGTTCGCCTTCGGTACCGGCCCCGTCAAGGGCTTCGCGGTCTCGATGATCGCCGGCATCGTCACCTCGATGTACACCGCGGTCTCCGTGTCGCGTGGACTCGCCACCCTTACCTACGGACGCCGGCGCAAGCTGAAGTCCGTGGCCATCTGACGGAGCGCACGGCATGCAATTCAACGTGTTCCCGCACGACAGCAAGTTCGACTTCATGCGCCTGCGCTTCGTGTCCACGGGCCTGTCGATCGCCTTGCTGGTGGTCGCGCTCGCGGCGATGGCCATGCAGGGTTTCAATTTCGCCCTGGACTTCACCGGTGGCACCGCGGTCGAGCTGCGCTTCGACAAGCCTGCCGACGTCGATGCCGTGCGCGAGCGCCTGGATGCGGCCGGTTTCCCGGGCGCGCAGGTGCAGACCTACGGTTCCGGCGCGGACCTGCTGGTGCGCCTGCAGCCCAAGGAAGTCGAAGGCGGACAGGACGCGGCAGGCGACCCCGACACCGACAGCAGCCAGATCGCCGAACAGGTGGTGGGGATCGTTTCCACGCCCGCGAACCCTGCGCATCGCCTGAGCAGCGGTTATGTCGGTCCGCAGGTCGGCAAGGAGCTGGCCCAGAACGGCATCTACGCGATGCTGTTCGTGGTGATCGGCTTCCTGGCCTACATCTCGTTCCGCTTCGAGTGGAAGTTCGCGGTCGCGGCGATCCTGGCCACCATGCACGACGTGTTCGTGGTCGCCGGCTGGTTCGCAGTCACCGGGCACGAGTTCGACCTGACCGTGCTGGCCGGCATCATGGGCGTGATGGGTTTCTCCATCAACGACACGATCGTGGTGTTCGACCGCGTGCGCGAGAATTTCCGCGGCATGCGCGCGTCGCCGCGCGAGATCCTCAATGCGTCGGTCAACCAGACGCTGTCGCGCACGGTGATCACCTCGTTCGTGGCCTTCCTGACCACGCTGGCGCTGTACCTGTACGGCGGCGGTTCGCTACAGGGCATGGCCGAATCGATGATGATCGGCATCGTCGTCGGCACGCTGTCCTCGATCTTCGTCGCCTGCCCGCTGCTGATGTGGCTGGGCACGAACAAGCAGGACCTGATGCCGAAGGCGCGGGACGACGCGGAACTGGCGCGCCGTCCCTGACGTTTATTCGATGCCTTCCTGCTTCATGGCGCGCTGGACGCCTTCGTCGGCGCGCATGCGGTTGAAGTGGCGATCGAGGTTGTCGAACCCTGACAGGTCGATGCCCTGGGCCCGGGCCCAGCGGGTCACGACGAACAGGTAGGGATCCGCGATCGAGCGGGCGCCGGCGATCCAGTCGCGGCCTGCCAGTTGCCCGTCGAGGCGCGCGAACTGGCCGCGCAGCTTGGCGCGCGCCGCATCCTTGGTTTTTGCGATCGCCACCGGATCCTCGAGGTAGGCGGTGGCGCCGAACAGCGGCACGAAGGCCGGATGGACGTCGGAATTGACGAAGGCCAGCCACTTGTCGACCTCCGCGCGCGAACGCGGCGTGCCGTCGCCGACCAGGCCCGCTTGCGGACTGGTCGCGGCGATGTAGTTGAGGATCGCGCTGTTCTGGGTCAGGACCCAGCCATCGTCATCGAGCACGGGCACCGCGCCGGCGGGATTGAGTTCGAGGAACCAGGGCGCCTTGCGTTCGTCGCGCGAGACGGCGACGGCCCCGTATGGCTTGCCCGCCCACTCGAGCGCGATGTGGTCGGCCAGCGAGCAGGCGCCGGGGGAGTAGTAGAGTTTCATCGTGACTCCAGCCTTGGGAGGCCGACACTATGTGCCGGCAGGCGTGGAGGCGGCGGCGCCAATGCTGCAACGATGTGTTGCAGTGGAATCGTGTGCTGCTACCCCTTGCGCGGCTTCAGCGACTGGACCTTGAAGAAGGTGTGGTCGCCGATCGTGGCCACCTGGTAGGCAGTGCGCCAGCTCGGCTGGGCGATGGCGATCGCGGCGAAGTGGCTGGCGCCGGGCACGATTTCCTGGCGCTCGCCCGGGGGTAATGCCCAGTTGCGCTCAGACTCCAGGGCCACGGTCACGGCCTCGGCCCAGGCCTCGGTATTGCTCAGCCGGGTGTTGGGCGAGACCAGGCTGGGGGCGAACTGCTTGCGCGCGGTGACCACCGAGCACACGTCGTCGCCCCACAAGCCGCTGTCGCGGCGGCGCAGTGCCACCTCGGCAACCGCCTGCTGGCCGCGCTCGGACTGGTCGCGGGCTTCCAGGTAGACGGTGGTACTCAGGCACAGCGAGTCTGCGGCGGGCTGTGGCAATACCTGCGACAGCCAGAGGATCCATGCCAGCTTCATCGGGGGCTCCTTGCTCCGTTGCGCCGCCCCGGGACCGCTGGGATGGGGGCGACATGGCGTACTGGGGAGGGCGGCGGCTCTGTGGCGCGCCTTTGCCCGGGGCAAAAAAGTTGGCGCACGGTAAGGGCCGCCAACCCAACGCAGCCTGAACGGGGGGTGGCCTGACTGGGCGCCTTTCACCCCGCCGTCTAGCCGTGGGCTGGATGGCCGTTTGCTTCACATCGGGGCAAAATAGCCGGCTCCCCGCACCGAAAGCAGCCCGATGAGCCACTACGACGCCCGTTCAGCCGTCCGTCCGCAGCCCGACCAGCCGATGGTCGATATCGCCGATTACGTCATCGACTATCGGATCGAGTCGCAGGAGGCCTACGACACCGCCCGCTACATGCTGCTCGACTCGCTGGCCTGCGCCATGCTGGCGATGAAGTTCGAGGGCTGCGTCAAACACCTGGGCCCGATCGTTCCCGGTGCGACCCTGCCGGGCGGCGCCACCGTCCCGGGCACCAACTTCGAGCTCGACCCGGTCCAGGCCGCCTTCAACATCGGCACCCAGGTGCGCTGGCTCGATTTCAACGACACCTGGCTGGCGGCCGAGTGGGGCCACCCGTCCGACAACCTGGGCGCGATCCTGGCCGTGGCCGACTGGCGCAGCCGCAGGGAACTGCGCGACGGCGGCCAGCCGCTGACCGTGCGCGACGTGCTGACCGCCGCGATCAAGGCGCACGAGATCCAGGGCTGCTACGCGCTGAAGAACTCGTTCAACCGCGTCGGCCTGGACCACGTGATCCTGGTGCGCCTGGCCTCGACCGCGGTCGCCACCGCGATGCTGGGCGGCGGCAAGGAGGAAATCACCACCGCGGTCTCGCACAGCTGGATCGACAACGGCGTGCTGCGTACCTATCGCCATGCCCCCAACACCGGCCCGCGCAAGAGCTGGGCCGCCGGCGACGCCTGCCGCCGTGCCGTGACCCATGCCCTGAACGCGGTGGAGAAGCAGGTCGTCGGCTATCCAAGTGCGCTGACCGCGCCGACCTGGGGCTTCTACGACATCGCCTTCGGTGGCAAGCCGTTCGAGTTCGAACGTCCGTTCGGCAGCTACGTGATGGAAAACGTCCTGTTCAAGATCAGCTTCCCGGCCGAATTCCACGCCCAGACGGCGGTGGAATGCGCGATGCAGCTGCACCCGCTGGTCAAGGATCGCATCGACGACATCGAGCGGATCGAGATCCAGACCCAGGAAGCGGGCGTGCGCATCATCGACAAGACCGGCCCGCTGGCCAACTACGCCGACCGCGACCACTGCCTTCAGTACATGGTGGCGGTGCCGCTGATCTTCGGCCGCCTGACCGCCGACGACTACAACGACGACACCGCCGCCGACCCGCGCATCGACGCGCTGCGGGCGAAGATGGCGGTCAGGGAGAACCCGCAGTTCACCCGCGACTACTTCGATCCGGAGAAGCGCTTCATCGGCAATGCGGTCCAGGTGTTCTTCAAGGACGGCAGCGCGACCGACCTGGTCTCGATCGATTACCCGATCGGGCACCGGCGCCGCCGGGCCGAGGGCATCCCGGTGCTCATGGCCAAGTGCCAGGCGGCCCTGCGCGCGCACCTGCCGGCCGGGCAGGTCGACCGGATCATGGCCCTGGCTGCCGAGCCGGCCAGGCTGGACGCGATGACGATCGACCAGTTCATGAACCTGTATAGGGTGTAAAATAGCGCCCCTGAGAGGTCCTCCCGGGAAGCCGGGCCGGGCCTCAACTGTTAGGGTAGCGTTAACAAGGACTTCACGCCGACGGCATTAACCTGCGCTGGATGGCGTGCGGAACGGCCGTCCAAATGGCGACACGCTTCAAATGTTTTCTTACCGATCAAGGAGCTGAACATGAATAAGAAACTGCTCTGCGCTGCCCTGCTTGCCGGGCTGGGCGTGGCACAGGCCGCTTCCGCGCAGACCTTCGACGACCGCTGGTATGTCGCCGGAAGCGTTGGTGTCAATTTCCAGGACAACGATCGTCTGACCGAGGACACCCAATTCGCGACCCTCGGTTTTGGCCGTTTCCTGAACCCGAACTGGTCGATGGACGTTGAGCTCAATTACCAGAATCCAGACAAGTCCGCGAACAACAACTTGTGGTGGAGCCAGTATGGCGTTTCCGCCGATGCCCGTTATCACTTCCGCGATGGCAACGAAAAGTGGTGGCCCTATGTCCGCATGGGCCTGGGCTGGCAGCGTCATGAGGAAGAGTACGAGAGCGCCAACCCGGCGACCCCTGACGGCGGCTTCCCGTACCAGCATGAAGACTCCAACCTCGCCGCCAACCTCGGTGTCGGCCTGCAGTGGGACTTCGGCCGCGTCGACATGCGCACCGAGCTGGGCACCCGCGTCGACTTCGACGATGTCCAGGCCAATGGCACCCCCGGCGCGCAGGAAGACTACTTCACCGACGCCCTGGCATCGCTGGGCATGACGATTGCCCTTGGACCGGAGCCGATGGCCCCGGTCGCCCCGGCGCCGGAGCCGGTGGCCCCGAGCTGCGCCGACATGGACGACGACGGCGACGGCGTCAACAACTGCGACGACAAGTGCCCCGGTTCGCAGGCTGGCCAGACCATCGGTCCGGACGGCTGCCCGGTGCCGGTCTCGATCGACCTGAAGGGCGTGAACTTCGACTTCGACAAGTCGACCCTGCGTCCGGACGCGGTCGCGATCCTCGACGAGGCCGTCGAGATCCTGAAGCGTTATCCCGACCTGAGCGTTGAAGTCGCCGGCCACACCGACGCGATCGGTACCGACGAGTACAACCAGGGTCTGTCCGAGCGTCGCGCGCGCGCCGTGTACGACTACCTGACCGGCAACGGCATCGATGCCTCGCGCATGGTCGGCCCGAACGGTTACGGCGAGAGCCGTCCGATTGCGCCGAACACCAACGATGACGGTTCCGACAATCCGGAAGGCCGTGCGCAGAACCGCCGTACCGAGCTGAACGTCCAGAACTGATCGGACGCAAGGCTGCAAGACCAGAAGCCCGGCCTCGCGCCGGGCTTCTTTTTTTGGCCTACACTCGGGCGACGTCGAACGGGTGGAGGCACGCACATGGAATCGATGCGGATGTTGTTCGCGCGCGGCTTGTCGCTCGCGCTCCTGGCCCTGCCTTCGATTGCCATGGCGACGACCTGTCCCCCTCCCGCGCCGGCTTCGGCGGCCAATCCCCTGCGAGGCGGGGCGATCGCGCCGGTCGCCATGGAGCTTGCCGATGCGGGCAATCCGCTCGGCATTCCCGGCAGCGTGCTGGCCCAGGCCTTCGACGCGTCGCAGTCGCTCGACCAGGTGCTGTTGCGGATACGGATCGAAGCCTGCCGCAACGTCGCCGTCGTGACGCCGGCACCCGGCGTGCTCGACCCGAACAATCCCGCGGCGTACAAGCCGAGGACCGAGTTCGACAACACGCCCTGGCGCTTCAACATGAGCCAGAACGGCAAGAACATGACCGCCGACGAATTCAGTGCCTGGATGAAGTCGCGCGGCGTGCGCATCGCGCGCGGCGCCGCACCCGCGCCGGCCGAAGTCGCGCCGGTCGAAGTCGCGCCAGAGCTGGTGCCACCGGCCACGGAACCCGTGGTGGAGCCCGCGCCTGAGTCGGAATAGTCCGCCTCTGCGCCACGGCCTGGCGCGCGTCCTGTCCAAGCGCGGCGTGTGTTCGCGCAGCGTTGCCGCGGGCTGGATCGCCGAAGGACGCGTCTCGATCGACGGGCGCGTAGTGCGCGACCCCGAACACCCGACCACGGCAACGGCGGCCATCGCCATCGATGGCGTGCCGCTGCAGGAGCGTACGCCCATCCACCTGGTGCTGAACAAGCCGCGCGGACTGGTCACCACCGCCAGCGACGAAAACGGGCGCGACACCGTCTACCGCTGTTTCGACGGCGGCGGGCTGCCCTGGATCGCGCCGGTGGGACGCCTGGACAAGGCCAGCGAAGGCCTGTTGCTGTTCAGCAACGATCCGCAGTGGGCGGCGCGCATCACCGATCCCGAAACGGGCCCGGACAAGACCTACCACGTGCAGGTCGACGCGATCCCCGATGCGGCGCTGCTCGCTGCGCTGGTCGAAGGCGTCGATGCCGAAGGCAACCGGTTGCGCGCAAAATCCGCGACGCTGCTGCGCAGCGGCGGCAAGAACGCATGGCTCGAGATCGTCCTCGACGAAGGCCGCAACCGCCAGATCCGCCGACTGCTGGCGGCCTTCGACATCACCGTCCTGCGCCTGGTCCGCGTCGCCATCGGCAACCTGGAACTCGGCGACCTCCCCAAATCCGCCTGGCGCCCCCTCACCACCGACGAAGTCGAAGAGCTTTCTTAGCCACAGATTTCACAGATTACACAGATGGGCAAAGCCAAAGCTTTTGCTTCTCCATCTGTGTTCATCTGTGAAATCTGTGGCTAAAAAGCGCTCTTCAGGAGACGACGCCGAGTTCGCGGCCGATTCGGGTGAAGGCGTCGATGGCCCGGTCGAGGTGGTCGCGGGTGTGGGCGGCGGAGACCTGCACGCGGATGCGCGCCTGGCCCTTGGGGACCACCGGGAAGAAGAAACCGATCGCGTAGATGCCTTCCTCGAGCAGGCGCTGCGCGAACTTTTGCGCCAGCGGCGCCTCATGCAGCATCACGGGGCAGATCGGGTGCACGCCGGGCTTGATCTCGAAGCCGGCAGCGACCATGCGCTCGCGAAAATATGCGGTGTTGGTCTTGAGCTGCTCGCGCAGGTCGCCGGCGTCGGCGAGCATGCCGAAAGCCTTGATGCCCGCGGCGACGACATGCGGCGGCAGCGAATTCGAGAACAGGTAGGGGCGCGAGCGCTGGCGCAGCAGTTCGATCACCTCGGCCTTCGCGGTGGTGAAGCCGCCGACCGCGCCGCCCATGGCCTTGCCCAGGGTGCCGGTGAAAATGTCGATGCGGTCCATCACGCCCTTGACCTCGGCCGAGCCGCGGCCGGTCGCGCCGAGGAAGCCGGTGGCGTGGCACTCGTCGATATGGACCAGCGCGCCGTACTGCTTCGCCAGCGCGGTGATCTCGTCCAGCGGCGCGATGAAGCCGTCCATCGAGAACACGCCGTCGCTGGTGATCATGATGGTGCCGGCGCCGTCGGCCCTGGCCTGCTGAAGTTGCTTCTCCAAATCCGCCATGTCGCAGTTGGCATAGCGGTAGCGCTTCGCCTTGCACAGGCGCACGCCGTCGATGATCGAGGCGTGGTTGAGCGCGTCGGAGATGATCGCGTCGTTTTCGCCCAGCAGCGGTTCGAACAGGCCGCCGTTGGCGTCGAAGCAGGCGGCATAGAGGATGGTGTCTTCGGTACCGAAGAACCCCGCGATGGTCTTCTCGAGCTGCTTGTGCAGGTCCTGGGTGCCGCAGATGAAGCGCACCGAGGCCATGCCAAAGCCGTGCGTGTCCAGCGCATCCTTGGCCGCCTGGATCATCGCCGGGTGGTCGGCCAGGCCCAGGTAGTTGTTGGCGCAGAAGTTGAGCACGGTGCGGCCGTCGGCGAGGGTGATCTCGGCGGCCTGCGGCGAGGTGATGACGCGCTCGGCCTTGAACAGGCCGGCGTCGCGGATTTCATCCAGGGTCGCGGCGTAATGCCGCGTCGTGCCGTTGCCGGTCACGTCCACGACAGCACCACCTTGCCGGCCTTGCCGGCTTCCATCAGGTCGAAGCCCTGCTGGAACTCGTCGATGGGCAGCTGGTGGGTCAGCACCTTGCCGAGCGGGAAGCCGCCGAGCACCAGCTGGGTCATCTTGTACCAGGTCTCGTACATCTTGCGGCCGTAGATGCCGTGCAGGGTCAGGCCCTTGAAGATGATCCGGTCCCAGTCGACGCCGGCGCCCTTGGGCATGATCCCGAGCATGGCGATCCGGCCGCCGTTGTACATGCAGTCGAGCATGTCGTTGAACGCGCGCGGGTTGCCGCTCATCTCCAGGCCGACGTCGAAGCCTTCCATGTGCAGGTCGGCCATCACGTCCTTGAGCGAGGTATTGCTGACGTTGACCACGCGGGTGGCGCCCATGTCCGCGGCGAGCTTGAGGCGGTAGTCGTTGACGTCGGTGACCACGACATTGCGCGCGCCGATGTGCTTGCAGATGCCGGCCGCGATGATGCCGATCGGGCCCGCGCCGGTGATCAGCACGTCCTCGCCGACCACGTCGAACTCCAGCGCGCAATGCGCGGCGTTGCCGTAGGGATCGAAGAACGCGGCCAGCTCGGACGGGATCTGGTCCGGGATCGGCCACAGGTTGGTGGCCGGCATGACGATGTACTCGGCGAACGCGCCATCGCGGTTGACGCCGATGCCGACGGTGTTCGGGCACAGGTGCTGGCGGCCGCCGCGGCAGTTGCGGCAATGGCCGCAGACGATGTGGCCTTCGGCCGACACGCGCTGGCCGACCTTGTAGCCGGTCACCCCGGGGCCGAGTTCGGCGATGCGGCCGACGAACTCGTGGCCGATCACCAGGCCGGGCTTGATCGTGCGCTGGCTCCACTCGTCCCACAGGTAGATATGCAGGTCGGTACCGCAGATCGCGGTCTTCTCGACCTTGATCAGTACCTCGTTGGCGCCGGGGACGGGGACCGCCACCTGCTCCATCCAGATGCCCTTGCCGGGCTCGCGCTTGACCAGCGCTTTCATCGTCACGGACATCCGTCGTTCCAGCGGTGGGGAAGGCCGGGATTATACGCTGGAGGCTATAATCGAACGGTTATCCATCCTTCGGAGCGACCCCCAATGCGCCACAAGATCCAGACCCTGGCCATCGCGCTTGCAGCGTGCATCGGCCCGGCCTTTGCCGGTGAAGGCATGTGGGTGCCCCAGCAGCTTCCCCAGATCGCCGGGCCGTTGCAGAAGGCCGGGCTGGCACTGTCGCCGGAGCAGCTCGCCGACCTGACCGGACAGCCGATGGGCGCGGTGGTGTCGCTGGGCGGTTGCACCGCCAGCTTCGTATCGCCGCAGGGCCTGGTCGTCACCAACCACCATTGCGCCTACGGCGGCCTGCAGCTCAATTCGACGCCGGAAAGCAACCTGATCCAGGCCGGTTTCAATGCTGCAACCCTCGGCGATGAAATCTCCGCAGGCCCGAACGCACGCATTTACGTGCTCGATTCGATCCAGGACGTCACCGCGCAGGTCAAGGCCGCGATCGCCGCGGCGACCGATGCGCCCGGCCGCACCGCCGCGCTGGAAACCATCGGCAAGGAGCTGGTGGCCGACTGCGAGGCCGAGGCTGGCTTCCGTTGCCGCTTCTACAGTTTCTCCGGCGGCAACACCTACCGCCTGTTCCGCAACCTCGAGATCCGTGACGTGCGCATCGTCAACGCGCCGCCGCAGAGCATCGGTGCGTACGGTGGCGACATCGACAACTGGATGTGGCCGCGCCACACCGGCGACTACACCTTCCTGCGTGCCTATGTCGGCAAGGACGGCAAGCCGGCGGCCCACGCCGAGGACAATGTCCCGTACCAGCCCAAGCACTACCTGCGCATCGCCAGCCAGCCGCTGGAAGTGGGCGATTTCGTGATGGTCGCCGGTTATCCCGGCCGCACCTCGCGCTACGCCCTGGCCAGCGAGTTCGACCAGACCGCGCAGTGGGCCTACCCGCGGGTGGTCGAGCACTACGGCAATCTCATCGACCTGGTCGAAGCCGCTGGCGCGAAGGACGAGGACATCGAAGTCAAGTACGCCAGCACGCTCAAGGGCTGGCACAACGTGGTCAAGAACTACGACGGCCAGCTCACCGGCTTCGAGCGCATCGATGCGAGCGCGCGCAAGCACGCCGAAGAGGACGCGGTGCTGGCCTGGCTCGAGGGCCAGGACGAGGCGGGCGCGCCGGCGCTGGCGGCGCATGCGAAGCTGCTCGAGCTGCAGGCACAGGACGCGGCGACCCGCGACCGCGATTTCGTGTTCGGCCAGCTGCGCCGCACCGGCGTGATCGGCACCGCCAGCAGCCTGTATCGCCTGGCGATCGAGAAGCAGAAGCCCGACGCCGAGCGCGAGCCCGGATACCAGCAGCGCGACCTGCCTTCGTTTGAAGGTTCGATGCAGCAGATGGAGCGCCGTTACGCGCCGGCCATGGATCGCCAGCTGCAGGAATACTGGCTGCGCCAGTACGTGAAGCTGCCGGCCGGCCAGCACGTGGCCGCGCTCGACAAGTGGCTCGGCGGCAACGACGAAGCGGCGATCCAGGCCGCGCTCGAGCGCCTGTCCGGCACCGGCCTGGGCGCGCTCGACAATCGCCTGGCGCTGCTGGAGGCCGACCGCGCCGCGTTCGAAGCCAGCAAGGACCCGGCCGTGCAGCTGGCGGTGGCGCTGATGCCGACCGTGATGGAAATGGAAGCGCAGCAGAAAGCCCGCGAAGGCGACGAGCTGCTGGCGCGCCCCCTGTTCCTGCAGGCGGTGGCCGACTACAAGGCGAGCCAGGGCGAGTTCGTGTACCCGGACGCCAACTCTTCGTTGCGCATCACCTTCGGCAACGTCCAGGGCTACACCAAGCTCGACGGTACCCGCGATGCACCGTTCACCACGGTCGAGCAGATGGCGGCCAAGGCCACCGGCGTGGAGCCGTTCGACGCGCCGCAGGTGCTGCTCGACGCGGTCAAGGCGAAGGATTACGGCAAGCATGCCGACAAGGCGCTGGGCACGGTGCCGGTCAACTTCACCGCCGACCTGGACATCACCGGCGGCAACTCCGGTTCACCGGTGATGGACGCCAATGGCGACCTGGTCGGCCTGGTGTTCGACATGAACTGGGAAGCGGTGGTGTCCAACTGGGTGTTCGACCCGGACATGACCCGGGTGATCGCGATGGACGCGCGCTACATGTGGTGGATCCTGGATGAAGTGCTGCCGGCACCGCGCGTGCTGGCCGAACTCGACGCAGCCAACGAGGCCAACTGATGCGACTTCGATACCTTGCGGCGGCGCTGGCCGCGACCTGCGCCGCCGGTTTCCCGGCCTACGCCGATGAGGGCATGTGGATGCCCTCGCAGCTGCCGGCGATCGCCGCGCAGCTCAAGGCCGCTGGCTACCAGGGCGATCCGGCGGCGCTGGCCGACCTGACGAAGCCGCCAATGAGCGCGATCGTTTCGCTGGGCGGCTGCACCGCCAGCTTCGTCTCGCCCAATGGCCTGGTGGTCACCAACCACCACTGCGCGATGGGCGCGATCCAGCTGAATTCGACGCCGCAGGACAACCTGATCGCCAACGGCTTCGTCGCCGCCGACAAGGCTGCCGAGCGTTCCGCCGGTCCCGCTGCACGCGTGTACGTGACCGTCGCCTTCGACCGCATCACCGACCGCATCCTGGCCGATGCGCGGGGCAAGACCGGCCGCGCCTACTACGACGCGGTCGATGCCGCAGAGAAGACGGTCATCGCCGAGTGCGAGCAGGACGACGGCTATCGCTGCAGTGTCGCCGACATGCACTACGGCACCGACTTCTACCTGGTCAAGCAGCTCGAGCTGGAAGACATCCGCCTGGTCTATGCGCCGCCCGAGGCGATCGGCAACTACGGCGACGAGATCGACAATTTCATGTGGCCGCGCCACAGCGGCGACTTCACGTTCTATCGCGCCTACGTCGGCAAGGACGGCAAGCCCGCACCGTATTCGCAGGACAACGTGCCGTACGCGCCACCGGCCTGGCTGACCGTGTCCACCGATCCGGTTGCCGAGGGCGATTTCGTGATGCTCGCCGGTTACCCGGGCCGCACCTATCGCCACCGCATGGCGATGGAGTTCGCCGAACAGGTGCAGGACACGTTGCCTTCGCGCGTGGACATCTATGGCGCGCTGGTGGACACGATCGAGCAGGCTGTCGAGGGCGACGCCGAAGCGCAGGTGCTGTACGCCGCGCAGATGGCCGGTCTGGAGAACGGCCTCAAGCGCGCGCAAGGCGAGCTCGATGGCCTGCGTCGCAGCGATGCGGTTGCGAAGCGCGCGGCCGACGAAGCCGCGATGCTGGCGTGGTTCGGCAAGCAGTCCGGCGCGAAGGCCGCGCTGGCCGACATCAAGGCGGCGCAGGCGCTGGTTGCCGCATCGCACGCGACCAGCGACCGCGACACCCTGTTCGGCCTGATGCGTTCGCAGACCCAGTTGCTGGGCAGCGCCTACCGCCTGCAGCGCCTGGCAACCGAACGCGGCAAGCCCGACGCCGAGCGCGAGACCGGCTACCAGCAGCGCGACGAGGTCCGGATCGAAGCCGCCCTCAAGCAGGTCCAGCGCCGCTACGACCCCAGGATCGAGAAAGCGATCATGACCGAGCTGCTGCGTCGTTACCGCGCGCTGCCGGCCGCCCAGCACATCGCCGAGATCGATCAAGTGTTCGGCACCGACGCCGCTTCGGCGACCGCCGCGCTCGACCGCATTTACGCCGGGACGAAGCTCGGCGACGCCGACGTGCGCCTGGGCCTGCTCGCAGCCGTGCCGGCTACGGTGCTGGCCAGCGAGGATCCGCTGATGCAGGCCGCGGCGAAGCTGATGCCGGCAGTGCTCCGTGAAGAGGGCGTCGACAAGCAGCGCGCGGGCGAACTGCTGCGCCTGCGTCCGTCCTACATGCGCGGTTGGGCCGGCTACAGCGCGGCCAACGGCAAGCCGCTGTATCCGGATGCGAACTCGACCCTGCGCGTGAGCTACGGCAAGGTCAGCTCGCTGGATCCGCGCGACGGCGTGCACTACACCCCGCTGACCACGGTCGACGGGATCCTGCAGAAGCACACCGGCAAGGTTCCGTTCAACGCACCCAGGCCACTGCGCGAGGCGATCGCCAAGGGCGACTTCGGCAGCACCGCCGATCCGGTGCTCAAGACCCAGACCGTCGACTTCATGACCAACCTGGACACCACCGGCGGCAATTCCGGTTCGCCCGTGCTGGATGCGCGGGGCAGGCTGGTCGGCCTGAACTTCGACAGCAACTGGGAAGCGGTGAGCGCCAGCTGGATGTACGACCCGCGCTACAAGCGCGCGATCCACGTCGACGTGCGCTACCTGCGCTGGCTGTTGGCCAAGGTCTACCCGGCCCCGCACCTGCTCGAGGAAATGAAGCTGCCGGCGGAGTAAAGCGTCAGTCCTCTTCGATCTCGTAGTCGAAGGTGTAGTAGTGCCTGCCATCGACGATGTCGATGGCGATCGAACCGCCCAGTCCGGCCAGGTCGTCGGTGCCCGAGTCGGGCACCACGGTCAGGTCCAGTGATGGTTCGCCGCGGGTCATCACGCCCTTGTGGGTGGCAAGGAAGCTGCCTTCGCGCCCGTCCAGGCTGCCGACGATGCGTTCGACCGCGACGTAGGCGGCCGAATTCTCGACCGTGGTCATCAGCGCCAGCATGTGGACCACGCTTCTGGCCGCGAGCGGACCGCTGAACTGCTTGTCGAAGCGCACGTGCATCGCCTGGACCCCGTCACCCAGGTCGTAGCCCGGCTCCATGCTGCGCTTGACTTCGAATTCGCCTTTTACCTGTGGCATGTCGCGGCTCCTGTCTGCTAGTCTGCCGGCAATCGCGGATTCCCATGCCTGCCGGCCCCGTTTCTCGATTGCGTGTTACCGATAGCGTAACGTCATTTCCGTCCTGCCGGCGGCGTGCGTATCCGTGGTGTCCCCACCCACAGGAGCGCGTAGATGAAAGTGCTGGCTTGCGATGGCATCCACGAAGATGGCCTGGCCCTGTTCCGCGAGGCCGGCTGGGACGTCGCCGTCGCCCCCGAACCGATCAAGGACCCGGCCAAACTTGCCGAGGCGCTGGCCGATGTCGACGCCGTGCTGGTGCGTTCGGCCACACCGGTGCCGGCCGGGGCGCTGCTGCCCGGTGCGCGCCTGCGGGTCGTCGGACGTGCCGGCGCCGGCGTCGACACCATCGATGTCGAGGCCGCCACGGCCGGCGGCATCGCGGTGATGAACGCGCCCGACGGCAACACCCTGGCGGCGGCCGAGCATGCGCTGTCGCTGCTGTTCGCGCTGGCCCGCCACGTGCCGCGCGCCGACGCCGGGATGAAGGCGGGGCAGTGGCCCAAGGCCGGGCTCACCGGCTTCGAACTGGAAGGCAAGAAGCTGGGCGTGATTGGCCTGGGCCGGATCGGCGGCACCGTCGCGCGCAAGGCGCGCGGCCTGGGCATGGACGTCGCCGCGTTCGACCCGTTCCTGCCGCCCTCGGCCGCCGCCCACGGCAGCGTGCCGCTGAAGACACTCGAAGAGTTGCTGGCCTGGGCGGACGTGGTCACCCTGCACGTGCCGCGGACCAGGGAAACCACGCGCCTGCTCAACGCGCAGACGATGGCCTTGATGAAGCGCGGCGCCTACCTGGTCAATGCCGCGCGTGGCGGCCTGGTCGACGAAACCGCGTTGATGGACGCACTGGATGCCGGGCAGCTGGCCGGTGCCGCGCTCGACACCTTCGCCACCGAGCCGCTGCCGGCGGACTCCGCGCTGCGCGCGCACCCCAAGCTGGTGCTGACTCCGCACCTGGGCGCATCCACCGGCGAGGCGCAGCAGGCGGTGAGCACGATCCTGGCGCGCGAGGTACTCGATTACTTCCAGACCGGCGCAGTCGCAGGCTGCGTCAACCTGCCGCCGCTCAGCGCCGAAGCCGCGCGCGAAGTCGGGCCGTGGATGCCGTTGATGTCATCGCTCGGGCGACTGGCCGCGCGCCTGGTGCCGGCGCCGGTGCGCCTGCACATCACCTACGCCGGGCGCAGCGAATCGCTCGACCCGCGGCCGCTGACGCGGCTGCTGGTGGCCTCGCTGCTGGGCGAAGCCTCGAGTCGGGTCACACCGGTCAACGCCCTGCAGGAGGCCGCCGCACGCGGCCTGGTGGTCGCGGAAACCGTCGGCGGCGACGGCGACGGTTTCGACCGCCTGCTCAAGCTGCGGGTCGAGGACGAGAAGGGCAATGCGCGCGAAATGGAAGCAACACTGCACCGCGGTCCGCGCGTGGTGCGCCTGGACGGCGTGGAGATCGAGTTCGATCCGCAGGCGCACCTGCTGCTGATGCGCAACTCCGACCGCCCCGGCATCATCGGCCTGGTCGGTTCGCACCTGGGCGCGGCGGGCATCAACATCGTCAACTTCTCGCTCGGCGCCAAGGGCGATGGCGAGGCGCTGGCGGCGATCACCGTCGACCGCGCGGTGCCCGATGCGCAACTGGTGGCCCTGCGCGGCATCGCCGGCGTGCTCTCGCTGGAGACGCTGTAATGCGCGTGCTGCTGGCCCGCCACGGTGAAACCCCGTGGAATGCCGAGGGCCGCTACCAGGGCCAGGAAGACATCGCCCTGTCGCCGGTGGGCGAAGCACAGGCGCGCGCCCTCGGCGAACGCCTGCGCGAGATCCGCATCGACCGTGCGGTCGCCTCGCCGTTGTCGCGCGCGCGGCGGACGGCAGAACTCGCCCTGGGCGACGCACGCGCCGCCATGCTGGCCCTCGATCCGGGTCTGATGGAAATCGCCCACGGCGAATGGGAAGGCCTGCTCGCCGCCGAGATCCGCGAGCGCGATCCGGAGCGCGCGATCGCCTGGCGCGATGCGCCGCACGAGGTGCTGATGCCGCAGGGCGAGTCGCTGCAGCACGTGCTCGACCGGGCCTGGCCCGCGCTCGAGCGTGCCACCGCCGGACTCGGCGACGGCGACACCCTGTTGCTGGTTGCGCACGATGCGGTCAACCGGGTGCTGCTGTGCAGGCTGCTCGGCCTGCCGCTGGCCCGGCTGTGGCGGTTCCGCCAGGCGCCGACGACGCTCAACCTGCTCGAGGGCCCGTCGGTCGACCGTCTCGAGGTCGTGCGCCTCAACGACTGCGCCCACCACACCGCCCTGTTCGGCGAAGCCGTCCACCGCGCCCTGTAGGACAATGGCGCATGTCCCGCGACCTTCAACAGTGGCTCGAGTACATCGAGCAGCAGCATCCGGCATCAGTCGAACTCGGTCTCGATCGCATGCGCGCGGTGGCACGGCGCATGGGGCTGGGGCGGCCGGCGCGCAGGGTGGTCACGGTCGGCGGCACCAACGGCAAGGGTTCGACCGTGGCCTTCATCGAAACCATCGCGCGCGCGGCGGGCTGGCGGGTGGGCGCGTACACCTCGCCGCACCTGCTGGCCTACAACGAGCGCGTGCGCATCGATGGCCACGATGCGAGCGATGAGGACCTGATCGCCGGCTTCGAAGCGGTGGACGCGGTGCGCGGCGACACGCCGCTGACCTACTTCGAATACGGCACGCTGGGCGCGCTGTGGCTGTTCGAGCGCGCGGCGCTCGACCTGGCGGTGCTCGAGGTCGGGCTCGGAGGCCGCCTGGATTCGGTGAATCTCGTCGACGCGGACGTGGCGGTGATCACCACCGTCGACATCGACCACGTCGATTACCTGGGGCCCGATCGCGAGACGATCGGTTTCGAGAAGGCCGGCATCGCGCGGCCGTGGAAGCCGCTGGTACTTGGCGACGACGATCCGCCGGCGAGCGTGCTGCGACATGCCTACGCGATCGGCGCCTCGGCGGTGCGCGCGCGCTGCGACTTCTTCTTCGAGCCGCTGCCCGACGGGCAATGGCGATGGCGCGAAGTCGGCAAGCAGTACCTGTTGCC
>JALYWW010000098.1 GCA_030852515.1 Pseudomonadota bacterium | reverse complement strand
CATTCGCACCCCGGGCCCAACGCACCCTCGCCGTTGTCTCTGTCGCGGCTTCCGCCGCTCCTACACGACGACGCTGGAGCGGAGCGCGGCGATGCGCTCCTCGAGCGGGGGGTGGCTCATGAAGAGGCGCTTGAGGCCGTGGCCCAGGCCGCCGGAGATGCCGAAGGCCTGCACTGCCTTGGGCAGCGTGTTGACGCCGTGGTTGCGCGACAGCGCCTCCAGCGCGGCGATCATCTTGCCGCGGCCGGCCAGGCTGGCGCCGCCGGCGTCGGCGCGGAACTCGCGGCGGCGCGAGAACCACATCGCGATCATGCTGGCGAACAGGCCGAATACCATCTCCAGCACGAACACCACGACGAAGTAGCCGATGCCGCCGCCACCGTTGTCGCGGCCGCCGCTGAGGTAGCCGTCGACCACGCGGCCGACCAGGCGGGCCAGCACGATCACGAAGGTGTTGAGCACGCCCTGCAGCAGGGCCATGGTGACCATGTCGCCGTTGGCGACGTGGCTGACTTCGTGGCCGAGCACGGCTTCGGCCTGGTCGCGGTCCAGGCCGCGCAACAGGCCGGTCGACACCGCGACCAGCGACTTGTTGCGGCTGGCGCCGGTGGCGAAGGCGTTGATCTCCGGCGCGTCGTAGATCGCGACCTCGGGCATGCCGATGCCGGCCTGTTCGGCCTGGCGGCGCACCGTGGCGACCAGCCACTGCTCGACCTCGTTGCGCGGGGTTTCGATCACGTGCGCGCCCGTGCTGCGCTTGGCCAGCCACTTGGACATCCACAGCGACACGAACGAGCCGCCGAAGCCGAAGATCGCGGCGAATACCAGCAGGCCGCCGAACTGGCTGCCATTGACGCCGAGCAGCGACATCACCACGCTGGCAAGGGCCAGCACCGCAAGGTTGGTGGCCAGGAACAATCCGACGCGCTTGAACATGTTTCCTTCCATTCCGGGGGATACCGCGAGATGACGCGGCTGATGGATGAAGTGTGGGGGGCGGAACCTAAACCCAAGTGCAATGACTGAACAGGACCTCATCGCCACCGGATATCGGGGTCGCTTCGCGCCCTCTCCCACCGGGCCGCTGCACTTCGGCTCGCTGCTGGCGGCGCTGGGCAGCTGGCTGCTGGCGCGTGCCGCCGGCGGGCAGTGGCTGGTCAGGGTCGAGGACCTGGACCCGCCACGCGAGGTCGCCGGCGCGGCGCAGGACCAGCTGCAGGCATTGGCCGCCTTCGGGCTGGAATCCGATGCCCCGGTGCTGTGGCAATCGACCCGCTCCGGTGCCTATCAGGCGGCCCTGGACCGCCTGCTCGGCGAAGGCCGGGCATTCGAGTGCCATTGCAGCCGCAGCGACCTGGCCGGCACCGGCGGCGTGCACAGGCAGTGCGTGTCCAGCGCGTACCGCGGCGACCCGGCGATCCGCCTGCGCGTCGCCGACGACGCGGTCGTGGCTTTCGATGATGCGATCCAGGGCCGCTTCGTCCAGGACGTGGCCGGCGAGGTGGGCGACTTCGTCCTGCGCCGCGCCGATGGCTGGTGGGCCTATCAGCTCGCGGTGGTGGTCGACGATGCGGCCCAGGGCATTACCGACGTGGTCCGCGGCGCCGACCTGCTGGACTCGACCCCGCGCCAGGTCCTGCTGCAGCACGCACTGGGCCTGCCCACGCCCCGCTACGCGCACCTGCCGCTGGTGGTGGACGCGCAAGGCCACAAGTTGTCCAAGTCGCTGGCGGCGCTGCCGCTGGACCCGGCCGACCCGTTGCCGGCATTGCGGACGGCGTGGCAGGCGCTGGGCCAGGACCTTGCGCTGCTGTCCGGCTGCGGATCGGTGGCGGCGATGGCGAAGGCGATGCGGGATGGATTCGTACCCGGGGCGATCCCGCGCGGACCGTTGCCGGTTCCGCTCGCCGCAGCGCACAACGCGAATGCTGCGGGACATGCCTAGAATCGAATTCGGACATTGGCCAAGGAGAATGCAATGGCGGCACGCGTCGCGTTGGTAACGGGGGGAACCGGCGGCATCGGAACCGCGATCTGCAAGCGCCTGGCCGACCTCGGCCACAAGGTGTCCACCAATTACCGCAACGAGGAGAAGGCCCGCGCCTGGCAGCAGAAGATGCAGGCCGACGGCTACGAGGTGACCCTGGTCCAGGGCGACGTCGGCTCTCCCGAAGCCGCCGAGGCGCTGGTGCGCGGCGTCGAGGAAAAACTCGGCCCGGTGGACATCCTGGTCAACAACGCCGGCATCACCCGCGACACCACCTTCCACAAGATGTCCCCGCAGCAGTGGGGCGACGTCATCAACACCAACCTCAACTCGGTCTACAACATGACCCGGCCGGTGATCGAGGGCATGCGCAACCGCAAGTGGGGCCGCGTCATCCAGATCGCGTCGATCAACGGCCAGAAGGGCCAGTACGGCCAGGCCAACTACGCCGCCGCCAAGGCCGGCATGCACGGCTTCACCATCTCGCTGGCGCAGGAGAACGCGAAGTTCGGGATCACCGTGAATACGGTCTCGCCCGGCTACATCGGCACCGACATGGTGATGGCGGTGCCCGAGGAAGTGCGCGCCAAGATCGTCGCCCAGATCCCGACCGGGCGCCTGGGCACGCCCGAGGAAATCGCCTACGCGGTGGCCTTCTTCATTCCCGACGAAGCCGCCTGGATCACCGGCGCCAACCTCTCGGCCAACGGTGGCCAGTACATGGGCTGGTAAGCCCGTCTGCTTGCAACCCGTGCTGCGCTGCGCCATGCTCGGAGCTTGCCCCGGGGGTTTGCGCATGGCCGTACGCGTCATCAAGAAGTATCCGAACCGTCGCCTCTACGACACCGAGATCTCCAGCTACATCACGATCGAGGACGTGCGCCAGCTGATCGTCGACGGCGAGGACTTCGAGGTGCGCGACGCCAAGAGCGGCGACGACCTCACCCGCCAGGTACTGCTGCAGATCATCGCCGAGCACGAACAGGACGGCGAACCGATGCTGTCCACCCAGCTGCTGAGCCAGATCATCCGCTTCTATGGCGATTCGCTGCAGGGCTACATGGGCAGCTACCTGGAAAAATCCATGCAGATGTTCATGGAGCAGCAGGCGCAGTTCCGCCAGCAGATGACCGGAGCGCTCGGTCAGACACCGTGGGCGATGATGAACCAGCTGACCGAACGCAACCTGGAGATCTGGAAGGAATTCCAGCAGAACCTGGTCGGCGGCATGGGCCGCAGCGCCGAAGGCGGCAACAAGCCCCCGCGCGGAAGCTGACGCGTGGCGCAGCGCGTGGCCGTCGTCAGTGGCGGCATCGGCGGGCTTGGCACGGCGATCTGCATCGCCCTGGCGCGCATGGGCTGCAAGGTCGTGGCCGCGGACCTGGGCGGCAATGACGAACGCATCGCCGCGTTCCAGTCGCAAGTCGCCGGCCACGACATCGCCTTCGCCGCGCTCGACGTCACCGACCGCGATGCCTGCGCAGCGCTGGTGCGCGACATCGGGCAGGCGCACGGTTCCCTGGACATCGTGGTCAATGCCGCCGGCATCACCCGCGATTCGACCTTGCGCAAGATGGACGGCGCGCAATGGGACGCGGTGCTTGCGGTGAACCTCGACGGCGTGTTCAACCTCACCCGCCCCGCGCTCGAGGGCATGCTCGCGCGCGGCTTCGGCCGCATCGTCAACATCAGCTCGGTCAACGGCCAGACCGGCCAGTTCGGCCAGGCCAACTACGCCGCGGCCAAGGCTGGCATGCACGGCTTCACCATGTCGCTTGCGCGCGAGGTCGCGCGCAAGGGCGTTACCGTCAACTCGATCTCGCCGGGTTATTGCGAAACGGCAATGGTGATGGCGATCGCCGAGGAGATCCGTGCGGGCATCGTCGAGCAGGTACCGGTGGGGCGCCTGGGCAAACCCGAAGAGATCGGGCGCGCGGTTGCATTCCTGGCCGCGGACGACGCCGGCTTCATCACCGGCGCGAACATCCCCGTCAACGGCGGCCTGTTCATTTCATTCTAGTTCGCAGAAGCGTTCGCGATACTGGAGCGCCTTGGCCTGCAGCGCCTCCAGGTCCTGGATGCGCCTGCCCGGGTCCGGGTGCGTGGATGCAAACTCGGGCTGGCCGCCGCTCCCGCTGGCCTGCTCCATGCGTTCCCACAACGGCATGGCTTCCGCCGGGTTGTAGCAGGCGGCCGCGGCCAGCATCAAGCCCATCTCGTCGGCCTGGGTCTCCTGCTTGCGCGCGTAGGGCAGTGCGCGGCCGTAGCCGTACACCGCCATCACTGCCTGCATCTGCTGCGGGTCCATGCCGCTGGCGGCGCCGGCCATCTGCCCGATCTGCGCCAGCTTCTGCTCGCTCATGCGCTGGGCGCCATGGCGCAGCAGCGCGTGCGAAATCTCGTGGCCCATCACCATCGCCATCGCGTCGGCGTTCTCGGCCACCGGCACCAGCCCGGTATAGACCGCCATCTTGCCGCCGGGCAGGCAGAACGCATTGACCTGCTCGGAATCGATCACGGTGACATCCCAGTCGAAATCCTTCTCGATGCCGGTGGGTTCCATGCCGTGCTCTTCGGCCAGTGCATCGGTGACCTGCGGGATCTTCGCAATCAGGCGCTGGGCGATTTCGCGCACCTGGCGCGAGATGTCCGCATCGCGCGGCAACGGTTGCTCCTGCTGCAGGATCTGCTGGTACGCCTGCAGGCCGAGCGCCTTTTCGTCCTCGGCGGTGATGTTCTTGTCGATCAGCACCGTCTCGCCGGTATACGGATCGACGCTGCGGTTGGAAACCCAGTACCAGGCGGCGTACCCGGCGAACGCCAGCAGGATCCACCAGCGCAGGCCGCCACGCCGGCGCGGCGCGCGCCCGTTGCCCGTCGGATCCTGCCTCATGCCTTTCTCCTTCAGAGCTCGCGGACGACGCGGAATCCAAGCCGCGCGTTGGTGGTGTCGACCCGCGCAGGTGCGCGCCAGGCCGACCGGGTCTGCCCGGGCGCACTCGCCCAGGCACCACCGCGCATCACCCGCGTGCGGCAGCCCGGGTTGACCCAGGCCTGGCCGTCATCGGGCGCGCGCCGGTAGCCGTCATGCCAGCAATCGGCGACCCACTCGCTGACATTGCCCGCGAGGTCGTGAAGACCGTATGCATTGGCAGCGAAGCTGGCGACGGGCGCCGGCCCCCAGAGACCGTCGGTGTAAGCGCTGAAGGCGTTGTTCCAGCGCCTGCCGCCTGGCGACTTGTCGCCGCTGCCGGTGAGGTTGCCGGCATCGGCCGGCGGTGCGCCATCGCCCCACGGGAAGCGGCCCTGCCCGCCCGCGCGCAACGCGTACTCGAACTGCGCCTCGCTCGGCACGTGGTAGCGCTGTCCGCTGCTCGTCGCCAGCCATTCGGCATAGGCATCGGCGTCGCGGGCACTGACGTGCACGACCGGCAGGTTGGTGGCGGCGACACCGCCATCGTAGGCATTGCGCCAGTCCACGCCGTTGCGGCGGACGAAGTTGCCGCTGCGCTCGTCGTAGACCATGGAGAAGCCACGCCGGCTCGCGGTCGGGCGATATCCGGTGGCGGCGACGAAACGGCCGAACTCGGCCACGGTGACTTCGGTGCGCGACATCGCGAAGCCGCGCGGAAAGCGGATGTAGTGGCGCGGTCGCTCGCTGTCGCTGGCACCGGCTTCGCGGTCCGCGGCGCCCATGGCGTAGGCACCATGGGGCACGACCACCATCTCCGGCCCGCGCGCGCCGGAACCCAGCGCATCGGTGAATGCCTGCGCGGGGCGGAACACGCCGTAATGAGTCGCCAGGTCGATCCGGGCGCGCAGGTCGGCACCGGCCGGGTTGCCCGGCTCGGCAATGCGCAGCAGCTCGGCCAGCTTGCTGCGCGCGGTGGCGATGTCCTTCTCGTCGCCGCGCTGCTGCAACGCGCGCACGCCTTCATCGCGCAGGCGATCGATGCGGTCCGCGCGCATCGCGTCGATACGGGCGCGGGCGTCGGCGATGGTCTTGCGCGCCTGCTTGCCCGGGTGGACGGCCGCCGCCAACCCAAGCCAGCGATCGGCGGCGGCGAAATCCGCCTCGCCGGCGGCCGCTTCGGCGCGCCGGATCAAGCCGCTCTCCACCGCCGCCAGGCCCTGCAATGCCCGCGCCTGGGCCGGTGCGAGCTGCAGCGCCTTGCGCAACGATGCCAGCGCGCCGCCGCCCGATTCCCCGAACCGGCCCGCGCGGACGTCGGCTTCCGCCTGGCGGTTGAGTTCCCACAGGCGATCGGCGCGGTCGACCTGTTCCAGGTAGGCCTGCACGGCCTTGTCGGCAGGCGCGATCGAACGCAGCACCGAGGCGACTTCGTGCAGCTGCCGCATCGCCTCGATCTCGTCGCCGGAATCGGCCAGCGCCGCCTTGCCGCGCGCAAGCAACGCGGCTTGCGCGTTGCGCAGGCCGGCGATCGCGGTGTTGTCCCCGGGAGATTTTTCCAGCACCGCCAGGAACAGCGGGATCGCGGCTTCGGCGTCCTCGTACAGGCGGCCTGCGTCCAGCGCCGACTGCGCACGTTCCAGCGCATCGGTCACGCCGTCCTCGGGCATCGCCACCTGCGGCTGGTCCCAGGTCAGCGACTCGGCGATACGGTCGTCGCCTTCGACCGTGACCCGCCCCGCGGCCTCTTTCCCTGATTGCGGGGATTTGCCGGCGTCGCCTGCATCGCGCCCGCACCCCGCCATCGACAGGCAGGTGGTCAGGAGGAGCGCGGCGGTGGCGGCCAGGCGGCTTGCACGCATACGTGACCGCAACTTAGGGCATAGGCGCCGCCGCCGGCAACCGTTAAGGTGCAGGGCCCGGATCGGAAACCAGGCAAACGTGAGCGATTGGATCAGCAACCCCGCCGAACTGGCCGCCAGGCTGGCCGTCGCGCCGCCCAGGGTGGGCCTGGACACCGAATTCGTGCGCGAGCGCACCTGGTGGCCGAAGCTGGCGCTGGTCCAGGTCGCGCTGGGCGATGGCGGAATCCTTCTGGTCGATGCCCTGGCGCCAGGGATGAACGAAGCGCTGGCGGCGATGCTGGTCGATCCGGCAGTGACCAAGGTGATGCACAGCGCCAGCGAGGACCTGGTGGCGTTCAAGCATGCTTGCGGCGTGGTGCCGGCACCGCTGTTCGACACCCAGGTCGCGGCGACGCTCGCGGGCGTCGCGGCAGGCGCGGGCTACCAGCGCCTGGTCCAGGACATGCTCGGGGTCTCCCTGCCCAAGGGCGAGACCCGCTCCGACTGGATGCGGCGGCCGCTGTCGGCGTCCCAGCTCGATTACGCCGCCGACGACGTGCGCTACCTGTTCGCCCTGCACGACGGCCTGGAGGCGCGCCTGCAGTCGCTCGGGCGCGAGGCATGGCTGGCCGAGGACTGCGCGCGCATGGTCGACAACGCGCGCAACGACGAGCTCGAGCCGTGGCCGCACCTGGCGCTGCGCACGGCGCAGTTCCTGGATCGCGACGGCCAGTTGCGGCTGCTGCGGTTGCTGCGCTGGCGCGATGCGCATGCACGGCGTGCCGACAAGCCGCGCAGCTGGATCCTGGACAACGAGCTGGCCGTGGCCCTGGCCCGCCATCCGCCCGCCGACCGCAGCGCCCTGCAGCAGCAGCTCGAATCGACCCCGAAAGCGCCGCGCAGCCTCGGCGATGCGATCTGGGAGGCCCTGCACGCAC
>JALYWW010000097.1 GCA_030852515.1 Pseudomonadota bacterium | reverse complement strand
GTCCATCGCGTAGTAGCGGCCGCCGATGCTGGCGATGCGAGCGTTGCCCAGCGCCTCGCAACGTGCCTGCAGCGCCGCGATGCTGGGTGCCGCCGAGCGCGGCGGCATGTCGCGGCCGTCGAGGAAGGCGTGCACCGCGACCTGCGGCACGCCCATGCGCGCGGCCAGGTCGAGCATCGCGAACAGGTGGCGCTGGTGGCTGTGCACGCCGCCGGGCGAAAGCAGGCCCATCAGGTGCAGGGTGCCGCCGGAATCGATGGCGGCCGCGCAGGCGGCGCGCAGTTCGGCGTTGTCGAAGAAGCTGCCGTCCTCGATCGCGGCATCGATCCGGGTCAGGTCCTGGTAGACGATGCGGCCGGCGCCCAGGTTCATGTGCCCGACTTCGGAATTGCCCATCTGCCCGTCCGGCAGACCGACATGGCGGCCTTCGGTATGGATCAGGGTGTGCGGGCAGGTCGCCAGCAGCCGGCGCCAGTTCGGCAGCTCGGCCTGGGCCAGGGCGTTGTCCTCCGGATCGTCGCGATGGCCCCAGCCGTCCAGGATCAGCAGGACGACGGGCTTGGGGCGGGAGACGGGGCTGGGCAAGACGGGCTCCGGGCGCGGGGAGGGAACGGCCCGATTGTACCGGCGCTTAAACCCTGGCCGCGGCGGGTGCATCCTAGTGGTACACCTTCCATTCCGGACCCGGCCATGACCCGCAACCGCCTCGCCCTCACCCTCGCCATCGCGCTGTCCGCCTGCGCGGCGCCGGCCTTCGCGCAACAGGACATCGACAAGATCAACGGCGGCATCACCGCCGAAGCCGGCCAGTCCTACGGCGACCTGGAAACGGTCAATGGCGGGATCGACCTCGAGAGCGGCGCCAAGGTCGAGGACATCAGTACCGTCAACGGCGGCATCGAGGGCGGCAACGACATCCAGGCCGACAGCATCGAGGCCGTCAACGGCGGCGTCCGCCTGGGCGAGCGCGTCCAGGTCGGCAACATCGAGACCGTCAATGGCGGCATCTTCCTCGACCGCGGCAGCCGCGTCGCCCGCAACATCGAGAACGTCAACGGCGGCATCGGCATCGTCGGCACCGTGGTCGGCGGCGACATCAGCACGGTTTCGGGCGACATCACCGTCGGCGCCGACGCGCACGTGAAAGGCGGCCTGCGGGTGGAAAAGCCCGACAACCACGGCTTCTCGATCAACTGGGGCAAGCAGCGCCCGCCGCGGATCGTGATCGGTCCCAATGCGGTGGTCGACGGCCCGCTGGTGTTCGAGCGCGACGTGACCCTGTACGTGCACACCAGCGCGCGCATCGGCCGGGTGAGCGGCGCGACCGCCAAGCCCTACTCCACGGCCACCCCGCCGGAAGAGTGAGGCAGGGCCGAGCCATGCTCGGCTGACAGGCGGCATAATCGGGGCGTCTTCGAACAGAGCCGCCCCTCATGACGCCCAAACTCCAAGCCGGCATCATCCTCGCCGCGTTCGCACTGGCCGCCTGCCAGCGCGACGCAACGCCCGCCGCCGACACGGCCGCGGCCGACGTCCCGCCCGCCGCGGATGCCTGGACCTTCCAGGACGCGATCGCCCCGGGCGATTTCGCCCGCCACGTCGAGATCCTGTCCTCGGATGCATTCGAAGGCCGCGGACCCGGCACGCCCGGCGGCGAGAAGACGGTGGAGTACATCAAGGCGCAGATGCAGCGCATCGGCCTGCAGCCCGGCAACCACGGCGAATGGTTCCAGACCGTGCCGATGGTCGAGACCACGGCCGACCCGGCCACCACCCTCGCCATCGAGGTCGCGGGCAAGTCGCAGCCGCTCGCGTTCGGCGACGACATGGTGATCGGCACCCGCACTGGCCAGGCCGAAGTGAAGATCGATGCCAGCGACATCGTGTTCGTCGGCTACGGCGTCGACGCCCCCGAGCAGCAATGGAATGATTACGCCGGCCTGGATGCCAAGGGCAAGACCGTGGTGATGCTGGTCAACGATCCCGGCTTCCATGCCGGCGACGATGCGCTGTTCGAAGGCAAGCGCATGACCTACTACGGCCGCTGGACCTACAAGTTCGAGGAAGCCGCGCGCAAGGGCGCCGCAGCTGCGCTGATCATCCACGACACCGCCGGCGCCTCCTACGGCTGGGACGTGGTGCGCAGCAGCTGGTCGGGCACCCAGTACGACCTGCCCGCGAGCAGCGACCCCGCGCCGCGCCTGCCGGCGCAGGGCTGGATCAGCGGCGAGGCAGCCAAGGCACTGTTCGCCGATGCCGGCCTCGATCTCGACAAGCTGCGTGCCGCGGCCAACAAGCGCGGCTTCAAGCCGGTGCCGCTGGACGCGACGCTGTCGCTGGACCTCAAGAGCACGATCGCCGAGAAGTCCTCGCGCAACGTCGTCGGCCTGCTGCCGGGCAGCACGCGCCCCGACGAAGCCATCGTCTACATGGCGCACTGGGACCACCTGGGCAAGCATGACGGCGAAGAAGGCGACAACATTTACAACGGCGCAGTCGACAACGCCACCGGCGTGTCCGGCATCCTCGAGATCGCCGAAGCGTTCGCCCACCAAACGCCGAAGCCGGAACGGTCGCTGCTCTTCGTTGCAGTCACCCTGGAGGAGTCCGGCCTGCTCGGCTCGCAGTACTACGCCGCGCATCCGGCGGTTCCGCTCGACCACACCGTGGCCGTGGTCAACGTCGACGCCATGGGCGTCAACGGCCGCAGCCGCGACATCACCGTGGTCGGCATGGGCAGCTCGGAACTGGAAGACATCCTCAAGCCCATCGCCGAGGCGCAGGGCCGGGTGATGCATGCGGAAGGCCATCCGGAAGCCGGCGGCTATTTCCGCTCCGATCACTTCAGCTTCGCCAAGGCCGGCGTGCCGGCGTTGTACATGGATGGCGGCGACGACCTGGTCGAAGGCGGCAAGGCCGCGGGCGAAGCCGCGGGCAAGGACTACGGCGAGAAGCGCTACCACAGCCCCGCCGACGAGTACGACCCGGCGACCTGGAAGCTCGATGGCACCATGGAAGACCTGGCCGCGATGCACGCCGTCGGCCGCGAACTCGCCAGTTCGCAGCAATGGCCCAACTGGTACGAAGGCAACCCGTTCAAGGCCCTGCGCGACCAGGCAATGGCCGGCAGGCAGGAGGCGGGCAAGTGAGCGTCGCCTACTGGTGCATCCTGGTCGCGGCGTTGCTGCCCTACGGCTGGATCGTGATCGCCAAGCGCAACGGCGAGCGCTTCAACAACCGCGACCCGCGGCCGTGGCTCGCGCGCCAGGACAACCCGCTGGTGCAGCGTGCCAACGCCGCCCACCTCAATGCCTTCGAGGCGTTCGCGCCCTTCGCCGCCGGCGTGCTGATGGCCCAGGCGGCGGGCGTGCCGGCGTCGCTTGTCCAGACCCTGGCGCTCGCCTTCGTCGCCTTCCGCATCCTCCACGGCGTCCTCTACATCACCGCCCTGCACTGGCTGCGCAGCCTGGTCTGGCTCGGCGGACTCGTCTGCGTCGTGTGGTTGATGGTGGCGGCCGCGCAACGCATGGGTTGATACGACGCGCGACTAATCCCGTCGCTTGCGCGTACCCGCACGCCGTTCGACCCAGGCGAGCACGGTCAACACGGCGAGGGTGAGCAGCGTCGCGCCGATCGCCAGCACGTGCGCGTGCAACCCGGCCGCAATACCGATCGCGGCGACCATCAGCAGCGATGCCGCGGTGGTCAGGCCGGCAATGCTGTTGCCGCCGGCGCGGCGGAAGATCGCGCCGGCGCCAAGGAAACCGACCGCGGTGACCACGGCCTCGATCAACCGGATCGGATCGATGCGCAGCAACTGGTCGGAATGCAGCGCGGTGAAGTGCTGGGCGATCAGGTCGCCCAGTCCCACCAGCAGCGCCGCTGCACCGGCAACCAGCATGTGGGTGCGGAAACCGGCCGGCCGATCCTTGAGCTCGCGCTCGAAGCCGACCACGCCGCCGAGCAGCATCGCGTAGGCCGTGGAAAGCAGCACACCGAACTGGGAACCGATGTCGTCCATGCGCCCAGCGTGGCGCCGGTGCCGTCACGGCGGTGTCAGCAGCGCGTCAACCCGCCACCAGGCGGACGCGCGCGAAGTTGCGCTTGCCCACCGCGAGCATGCCTTCGAATCCGGGCATGAACGCGCGCTGCGGATCCTCGACGACATCGCCGTCGACCTTGACCGCGCGCTCCCTGAGCTTGCGGCTGGCTTCGGAGTTGCTCGGCGTGAGTCCGGCCGCCGTCAGCAGGGCGGCGATGCGCAGGCCTTCCGCCGGCACCAATACCTCCTGCAACGGCACCTGCGAAGTGTCGCCTTCGCCGCGCACGGCCGCATTCCAGCCGGCAACCGCCAGGTCGGCGGCTTCGGCGCCGTGGAAGCGCGCCGCCAGCTCGCGCGCCAGGCGCAGCTTGAGGTCGCGCGGATTGAGCGCGCCGGAGGCGATGTCGCGCTTTAGTCCGGCGACTTCGTCGATGGTGATCTCGAAACTCAGCAGTTCGATCCAGCGCCACGCCAGCTCGTCACCGATCTTCATCGTCTTGGTGACCATGTCGATCGCCGGCTCGTCGATGCCGATGTAGTTGCCCAGCGACTTGGACATCTTCTGCACGCCGTCCAGGCCTTCCAGCAGCGGCATGGTCAGCACGATCTGCGGCTTCTGCCCGTAGTGCTCCTGCAGGCCGCGACCCATCAGCAGGTTGAACTTCTGGTCGGTGCCGCCCAGCTCGACGTCGGCTTCCAGCGCCACCGAGTCGTAGCCCTGCACCAGCGGATACAGGAACTCGTGGATCGCGATCGACTGTTGCGCGGCATAGCGTTTGGCGAAGTCGTCGCGCTCGAGCATGCGCGCGACGGTGTGCTGGCCGGCGAGCCTGATCATGTCGGCGGCGGTCATCTTGCCGAACCACTCGGAGTTGAAGCGCACTTCGGTGCGCTCGCGGTCGAGCACCTTGAACACCTGCTCGGCGTAGGTCCTGGCGTTGTCCAGCACGTCCTCGCGGGTCAGCGGCTTGCGGGTGACGTTCTTGCCGGTCGGGTCGCCGATCATCCCGGTGAAGTCGCCGATCAGGAAGATCACCTGGTGGCCCAGGTCCTGGAACTGGCGCAGCTTGTTCAGCAGCACCGTATGGCCCAGGTGCAGGTCGGGGGCGGTGGGGTCGAACCCGGCCTTGACCCGCAAGGGCCTGCCATCCTTGAGCCGCTGCTCCAGCTCCTCGCGCTTGAGGATCTCGTCGGCGCCGCGGGAGATCAGCGCAAGCTGAGCGGCGAGGTCGTGGGAGGGGCTCAAAGGTGTGATGTCCGTCTGAAATCGAAGTTAAAGGCAAGTTAATCCGTGACGGGCCCTAAACTCCATGCCGCTCAAGGGTTTGACTGCCGTTTTTCACCCGACTATGTTACCCCGCTGACGCGTCCATCACATCGGACCGGGGGGATCGATCTGATGAAGTTTTTGTCCAACACCATGAGCCAGACCGCATGACCGCCGGCGAGAGCCGCAGCGGCCGCCGCGAGCGGCTGGACCAGTTGCGCGAGTCGATCCTGCACCGCAAGGTGCTGGCCCGCCACCTGCCCGGCTTGAACGGGACCTTCACTGGTCGCTGGACCCGCCGCCAGTGGGCGCACGCCAGCCTGTTCGCCACCCTGGGCGCGCTGGTCGCGGCCGTGGTCCCGGGTTTCTCCGGTCCCGCCGCCGGCACCCTGCAGGCCTCGCTGTCGGCCCCACGCATCACCCAGGCCCTGGTCCTGCCGGCGCTGCCGCGCGCCAGCCGCCAGGACCACGCACACGACAACTGGCGCCAGGTGACCGTGGAAAGCGGCCAGACCCTGGGCCGGATCTTCGAAGACCTCGGCCTGCCGGCCAGCAGCATGCACCGCCTGCTCGACGCCGCCGAAGACCGCAGCCTCCTGACCCGCCTGCATCCCGGCGCGGTGCTCGGCTTCGACATCGCCGCCGAAGGCCAGCTGCGCGCGCTGCGCTACGAGCGCGACGACATCCACCAGGTCGAGCTGTCACTGGTCGGCGATGAAGTCCGCCAGCGCGTCATCGAGCGCCCGGTCACCACCCGCACCGTGGTCGTCAGCGGCGAGGTCGGCAAGTCGCTGTTCTGGTCCGCGCGCAAGCAGGGCCTGCCCGGTCGGTCGATCAACCAGCTGACCGACGAGATCTTCCAGTACGACATCGACTTCAGCTCCGACGTGGTCGCCAGCGACCGCTACAGCGTGGTGGTCGAGCAGCTGTGGCGCGAAGGCGAACTGCTGCGCACCGGCAACATCCAGGCCGCCACCTTCACGGTGCGCGGCAAGCCGCATTCCGCGTTCCGGTTCGAGCGGGACGGCAAGGCGCAGTACTACACCGCCGAGGGCCGCCCGCTGAAGGGCGCCTTCATCCGCATGCCGGTGCAGTACACCCGGATCAGCTCGCGCTTCACCAAGGCGCGCAAGCACCCGGTGCTGGGCCGCACCCGCGCCCACCAGGGCGTGGACTTCGCCGCCGGCACCGGCACCCCGATCAAGGCCGCCGGCAACGCCCGCGTCGCCTTCGTCGGCTGGAAAGGCGGCTACGGCCGCACCGTGATCCTCGACCACGGCCGCGGCTACACCACCCTGTACGCGCACATGTCGCGCTTCGGCAAGGAGCGCGTCGGCCAGCGCGTGGCCCAGGGCGACCTGATCGGCTACGTCGGCAGCAGCGGCCTGGCCACCGGCCCGCATCTGCACTACGAGTTCCGCGTCAACGGCGTGCACCGCAATCCGCTGTCGGTGACCATGCCGCCGCCGGATCCGCTGCGCGGCGCCGCCCTGGCCCAGTTCCGCGCCCAGACCGGCGAAGCGCTGGCCAAGATCCGCCAGGTCGAGGACGTGATCTACGCCAAGGCCGAAACCGCAAAGAAGCCGAAGGCCCCGCGCAAGGGTTAGGTGTCACACTTCCGGGATGGGACCCCTCTACCTCGGCCTGATCTCGGGCACCAGCGCCGACGGCATCGACGCCGCGCTGGTCGAACTCGACGACGACAATCCCCGCCATTGCACCCTGCTCCACGGCACGACGTTCGCCTGGGAGCCTGCCCTGCGCGCGCGCCTGGTGGCGCTCGGCCAGGGCGGCGAATGCACCAGCCTGGATGAACTGGGCGCGCTCGATGCCAGGGTGGCGATCGCATTCGCCGATGCGGCGCTGGCGCTGCTCCAGGATGCCGGGATCGCCACGTCGCAGGTACGCGCGATCGGTTCCCACGGCCAGACCGTGCGCCATCGCCCGCGCGCCGAGATCCCCTTCACCCTGCAGATCGGCGACGGCAACCGCATCGCCGAGCGCACCGGCATCACCACCGTCTGCGACCTGCGCCGCCGCGACGTCGCCGCCGGCGGCCACGGCGCGCCGCTGCTGCCCGCCTTGCACGCGGCGCTGCTCGGGTCGACGGTGGAATCGCGCGCGGTGCTCAACCTGGGCGGCATCGCCAACCTCACCCTGCTCGACGCCGAGGGCGGCGCGGTGCGCGGCTTCGATACCGGCCCGGCCAACGCCCTGCTCGATGCCTGGCACGAGCGCCACATCGGCACCGCCTACGACGCCGGCGGCGCCTGGGCCGCGATCGGTACGCTCGACGAAGCCCTGCTCCGGCGCATGCTCGACGAACCGTGGTTCGCGCAACCGCCGCCCAAGAGCAGCGGCCGCGAACAGTTCCATCTCGACTGGCTCGCCGCGCGCCTGCAAGGCGGCGAAGACGCTGCCGACGTGCAGGC
>JALYWW010000096.1 GCA_030852515.1 Pseudomonadota bacterium | reverse complement strand
ATCCAGGCGCGGCTGGCTCGCGGCGAGCCGGCAGTGATTGCGGAAGTGAAGAAGGCCAGTCCGTCGAAGGGCGTGATCCGCCCGGACTTCGACCCGGCCGCGATCGCCCGCGCCTACGAGGCGGGCGGCGCCACCTGCCTGTCGGTGCTGACCGACGTCGACTTCTTCCAGGGCTCGGACGCCTACCTGCAACAGGCGCGCGCGGCATGCGCGCTGCCGGCGTTGCGCAAGGACTTCACCATCGACCCTTACCAGGTGGTCGAGGCGCGCACGCTCGGTGCCGATTGCATCCTGCTGATCGTCGCCGCGCTGGACGACGCGCGCCTGGCCGCGCTGTCGCAGCTGGCCGGCGACCTCGGCATGGACGTGCTGCTGGAAGTGCACGACGGCGAGGAACTGCAGCGTGCGTTGCAGGTGCCGGGCCGCCTGCTGGGGATCAACAACCGCGACCTGCGCACGTTCGAGGTCTCGCTGGACACCACCCTGGCGCTGCGCGACCAGGTCCCCGCCGACCGCGTGCTGGTCACCGAGAGCGGGATCCTCGGCCCGGCCGACGTGGCCCGGATGCGCGATGCCGGTATCGGCGCTTTCCTGGTCGGCGAGGCCTTCATGCGCGAGCCGGATCCGGGATGGGCGCTGCGCCGGTTATTCTTTGCCGCATGAATGCAGCAGCCCCCGACGACCTGCACAGCGAAATCCCGCTGCCGTACCGGCCGCTGGTCGTGTTCGATTTCGACCACACCCTCTACGACGGCGATTCCGGCGCGCACTTCGTTTCCTGGCTGATCAAGCGCAGCGCCTGGCGCAAGCTGCTCGCCTTGATCGCCGCGCCGGTGCTGCTGCCGATGGTGGCCTGGCTGCCGACACGCCGGCGCGGGATCTCCGGTTTCCTCTGGATCGGCACCGTCGGCGCCGAACGCGACATCGACCGGCTGATCGACGCCTACGTGCAGGCCAACGCCGCCTCGATCCGCGCGCGCCTGCTGGTGCCGGCGCTGGAGGTGCTGCACCGGCACCGCACCGCCGGCGACCGCGTGCTGGTCGCCACCGGCGCGCCGCCGGAACTGGCCCGCGCGATCCTGGATTTCGTTGCCCACGAGGACCTGCCGGTGATCGGTAGCCTGGGCCAGCGCTTCCTCGGCGGCTACATCACCGTCGAACACTGCCATGCGGCCAACAAGATGCGGATGATCTGGGACCACGGGTACGAGCGGATCGCGATCGCCTATTCCGACAGCGTCGCCGACCTGCCGTTGCTGCAGGCCGCCGAGAAGCCGGTGGTGGTCAATCCGAAGCCGGCGCGGGTCGCGATGTTCCGGCGGGTGTTGCCGCCGGGGACGCCGATCCTGAACTGGGGATGCGAATCGCGCGGCGGGGATCGCGGCTAAGTCAGTCGCAAAGCATCTTGACGAAGCGGCGCGAGTCGTCGCCGTAACCGCAGGCGCGATAGAACGCGTGCGCATCGACCCGGCTGGAGTTGCTGGTGACTTCGATGCGGTGGATGCTGTGGCGGCGCGACAGCCACTCGACTTCGCGCAGCAGGGCGCGGCCGATGCCGAGCCTGCTTTGTTCCGGCGCGACGACCAGCGCGGTGATCCGCGCGAGTTCGGCGCCATGGGCGATCGAATACAGGGTGTAGAGCGCGATCAGCCCGCTGGCTTCGCCGTTGACTTCGGCCAGCAGCAGGTGCTGGCGGCGGTCGGCGATGACGTGGGCGATGCGGTCCGCGGCTTCGGCATCGGAACAGGGATAGCCGAGCAGTCCCAGCAGCCGGCCAACATCGCTGGCGTCGCCCACCGCCGCCGGCCGCACCCGGGTGGTGCCTGCGGCGCGGGTGGCGACCGGTTCCATCGCTCAGCGGGTGCCGTACAGGACCAGGGTCTTGCCGCGGGCGTGGAGCGCCCCGTCGGCCTCGAGCTTCTTCAGCACGCGCCCGGCCATCTCGCGCGAGCAGCCGGTGAGGCGTGCCAGCTCCTGGCGCGAAACCCGCAACTGGGTCCCCTGCGGATGACTCATCGCCTCGGGCTCGTGGGTCAGGTCGTGCAGGGTGCGGACGATGCGGTCGGTGACGTCGAGGAAGGCCAGGCGGCCGGCCTTGCGGCTGGTGTCGAGCAGGCGCCGCGACAGCTGCGCGCCGATCGCCCACAACAGCTTTGGCGCGTCGGCCACCAGCGGGCCGGCGAACAGCTGGTACAGCTTTTCGTAGCTGATTTCCGCCAGTTCGCAGGGCACGCGCGTGCGCAGGATCACCTCGCGCCGGTCGGTTTCGATGAACAGGCCCATCTCGCCGACGAACTCACCGGGGCCGAAATAGCCCAGCACCAGTTCGCGACCGTCGTCTTCCTCGGTGATGATGCTGGTCGAGCCGGTCACCATGTAATAGAGCGTACCGGCCGGATCGCCCGGGCGGAACACCTCGGTACGCGGCGGGTAGCGGCGGCGGTGGCAATAACCCAGGAAGCGCTCGATCGCCTCGGCATCGGGGGCGAGCGGGTTGTGGCTGGCTTGGCGGTGGATGCCGTGCAGGGCGGGCGACATAGGGGTCCGGTCCGTTGGACGGAAGCAAGCCCGCAGGGTAGTGCGTTGCAGGCTTTCCGGCAAACGGGCATGCCTTTTCGCGATCTTCCGGGTTTTGCCGCATAATTTGCGGCCTCCCGTCCCCCGGAAAGCCGATGCCCGTGGTCAAGCCGTTGCCGCGCCTGAAACTGCAGGGTTTCAACAACCTGACCAAGGCGCTGTCGTTCAACATCTACGACGTCTGCTACGCCGTGTCCGAGGAACAGCGCCAGCGCTACATCGAGTACATCGATGAAGAGTACAACGCCGACCGCCTGACCCAGATCCTGACCGACGTGGCCGACATCATCGGTGCCAACGTGCTCAACGTCGCGCGCCAGGACTACGATCCGCAGGGTGCGTCGGTGACGATCCTGATTTCCGAGGAGCCGATCATCGACAAGTCGGCCGCCAAGGGCGTGATCTCCGACGCCGTGGTCGCGCACCTGGACAAGTCGCACATCACCGTGCACACCTATCCGGAAACCCATCCGGACAACGGCATCGCGACCTTCCGCGCCGACATCGACGTGGCCACCTGCGGCGTCATCTCGCCGCTGAAGGCGCTGAACTACCTGATCGAATCGCTCGAGTCCGACATCGTGGTGATGGACTACCGCGTGCGCGGCTTCACCCGCGACATCAAGGGCCGCAAGCACTACATCGACCACAAGATCAACTCGATCCAGGACTACCTGGCCAAGAACATCCGCTCGCGCTACGAGATGCTCGACGTCAACGTCTACCAGGAAAACATCTTCCACACCAAGATGCACCTGAAGGACTTCGACCTCGACAACTACCTGTTCGAGGAGCGCGCCAAGAACCTGTCGTTCAAGGAGCGGATGAAGATCGAGGCGCGGCTCAAGCGCGAGATCGAAGAGCTCTACCACGGCCGCAACCTGGTCGAGTAACTAGATCCGGTAAGCGACCTTCTTCATCAGCGCCGACGCCGCCGCCATCAGCGACGGGATCGGCGCCGGCAGCACGCGGGCGCCGGCCTGTTCGGCACTGGCCGCGTGGCGGGCTTCGTCGGCCTTCATGACTTCCAGGATCGCGCGGCTGCGCAGGTCGGCCTCGGGCAGGACGCGCAGGTGCTCGTCCAGGTGGGCCTCGACCTGGCGCTCGGTCTCGACCACGAAACCCAGGTTCCAGCCGTCGCCGCGCAATCCCGCCAGTGCGCCGATCGCGTAGCTGCCCGCGTACCAGACCGGGTTGAGCAGGCTCGGCCGGCTGTCGAGTTCGCGCAGGCGGTCGGCGCACCACGCCAGATGGTCGGTTTCCTCCTGCGCGGCTTCGAGCAGGTGCCGGCGGGTGGCTTCGTCGCGCGCGACCGCGGCCTGGCCCACGTACAGCGCCTGCGCGCAGACTTCGCCGACATGGTTGATGCGCATCAGGCCGGCGGCGTGTCGGCGCTCGGCATCGTCGAGCACCACTTCCGATTCACCGGCGCCGGGATTGGGCCGTTCTGCGCGCATCGCGCCGAAGATCGTGCCGAGGGCGTTCTGGGCGTCGACCAGTATCCGGTCGAGTGGAGTCAGCGTGCGTTGCATGGGTGTAATTATGTCGGAAGGGAATCGGTAGCCGGTAGCCGGGAGCCGGAGAGCGCGGCGAGGAATTCCAGGGGGTGTTGAATCGGTACTCCGGCGGCATTGGCGAAGTGCAGGCGGCAGCCGATGTTGGCGCTGAGCAGGCGGGTGGCGCCGGAGTCGCGCAGCTGGTCGAGCAGCGGCTGGCGGAAGCGCGCGGCGCGCGCGGGATCGGTCGCCATCTGCGTGCCGGCGGCGCCGCAGCAGCCGTAGCCGGCATCGAGTTCCACCACTTCCAGGCCCGGCACCCGCGCGAGCAATGCGCGGGTCGCGGCGTCGCCGCGGACCACGTTGCGCTGGGTGCAGGGCAGGTGCAGGGCGATGCGTTCATTGCACGGCAGGAACGCCAGGCGCCCGGCATGCGCCGCCAGGAAGCCGAGCGCGTCCCGGGTTTCGGCGCAGCCATGCAAGGCGTCGGCGAGCGAATCGTGGCAGCCGCTGGCAACGGTCAGCACCGTGGCGGAGGCGGCGAATGCCTGGCGGTTGCGCGCGGCCAGCGTGGCGGTGGTGGCGATGTCGCCGGCGTGCGCATGCACGGCGCCGCAGCAGGCCTGGCCGGGAGGCAGGGCCAGTTCGATTCCGGCGGCCGCGCACAGGCGTGCGGTCGCTTCGCGCAAGCCTGCTTCATAGGGCCCGGCAACGCAGCCGCGGAACAGGGCGAGGGCGCCGGTCGCGGGCAGGGTGTCGCTGCGCGCCGCGGGCGGCCGTGGCAATGCCCGCCAGGCCTTGGGCAGCAGTGGATGCAGGTATCGGTACAGGCCCAGGGCGCCGGCCAACGCCCGCGGCCGTGCCACCAGCCATTCCAGCAGCCGCTGGCGCAGGCCGGGAGGCCGCCGCTCGCGTTGGCGGGCCCGCGCGTGGACCAGCAGGGCGCCGTACTCGACCCCGGCCGGACAGACGGCCTCGCAGCTGCGGCAGCCCAGGCACTGGTCGAGGTGGGCCTCGCCGGTCGCGGTCGGCCCGATCGTGCCCAGCTCCCAGGCCCGGGCCAGGGCGATCCGCCCACGCGGGGATTCGGCTTCCAGGCCCTCCAGCCGGTACGTCGGGCAGGTCGGCAGGCACAGGCCGCACTGGACGCAGCGGTCGGTGAGGGCGAGGAGCGGAGCAGGGGTGAGCGGCACCGGGAGAGTGTACGGGCCCTCATCGCCCCCTGCGGGGGCACCTTCTCCCGCAGGCGGGAGAAGGACGGTCGGTTGCGGCGGGACTCCGGGGCGCGTATCATTCCGCCTCTTGTGTTTCCACAACGCGTGGTGACGTTGCACCGGCATCCGGCCGCGGCAACCAGCCCGACAAGGTACCCATAGCAGAACCCGCCATGAAGACTTTCAGCGCCAAGAACGAGACCGTCCAGCGAGACTGGTACGTCGTCGATGCCGAGGGCAAGACCCTGGGCCGCCTCGCCTCCGAGCTTGCACGCCGCCTCCGCGGCAAGCACAAGCCCGTGTTCACCCCCCATGTCGATACCGGCGATTACCTGATCGTGATCAATGCCGAGAAGGTCGCCGTGACCGGCAAGAAGCTGCAGGACAAGATGTACTACCGGTTCACCGGTTACGTCGGCAACCTGAAGTCGGAAAACCTCGCCCAGGCGCTTGAGCGCCACCCGGAGCGCGTGATCGAGATCGCGGTCAAGGGCATGCTGCCGAAGAATCCGCTCGGTCGCGCGATGTACCGCAAGCTCAAGGTCTACAAGGGTGCCGAACATCCGCACGAAGCCCAGCAGCCGCAGCCGCTCGAGATCTAAGGTAAACACATGGCAATCACACAGAATTACGGCACCGGCCGTCGCAAGTCGTCCACCGCGCGCGTTTTCCTGCGCAAGGGCAGCGGCACCATCACCATCAACGATCGCTCGATCGAGGACTTCTTCGGCCGCGAGACCGCGCGCATGATCGTGCGCCAGCCGCTCGAGCTGACCCAGTCGACCGACAAGTTCGACGTCAAGGTCACGGTCGGGGGCGGTGGCACCACCGGCCAGGCCGGCGCCATCCGCCTGGGCATCGCCCGCGCGCTGGTCGAGTACGACGAGACCCTGAAGGGCGAGCTGCGCAAGGCCGGGTTCATGACCCGCGACGCGCGCGAGGTCGAGCGCAAGAAGGTCGGCCTGCACAAGGCACGCCGCGCCACCCAGTTCTCCAAGCGCTAAAACAAGACCCATAGCCCCGTCGCCAAGCGGTAAGGCACCTGACTCTGACTCAGGCATTCGGAGGTTCGAATCCTTCCGGGGCTGCCAAGCCAACAAGAAACCCGCCCTCGTGGCGGGTTTTTTGTTTCTACAATGGCGGATGGCCACGACCCTGCCGCCGCCCTATACGCCGCCCGCCGCGCTGTTGTCGGCGCTGAAAGGCCGTGGCTGCGCGGTGCTTTCGCCGTCGACGGTGGCTGCCCTGTGCGGGCTTGAGTTGCCGGCGCTGCATGCCTTGCGCCCGGCCTGGGACGAACTGGTCGAGGACCACTACCTCAAGGATGGCGGCCGTTATCGCCGGCGTCGACATTCCTGCTTCGTGGTGGATCCCGACGGGGTCGCGCTGGCGCCGCATCGCGCCCACTGGCAGTCGCTTGAGTACAACGCCCTGCATGGCGGGATGCACCGTTGGTTCGAGCCGATCGAGCCGGGCACGCTGGCGCAGCCGGCCTGGCCGCGGTTGATCGAATCGCTGGCGCGGCTGTTCTCGCAGCTGCGCGAAGTCGACCGCTGGTACGTCGAAGCGCACCAGTTCCGGATCGACACCGGCGAGGGCATCGGCCGGCCGACTCCCGAGGGCGCGCATCGCGACGGGGTGGATTTCGTCGCGGTGGTGCTGGTGGACCGGTCGGGCATTCGTGGCGGCGAGACCCGCGTGTTCGCGGCCGATGGTCCCGATGGACAGCGTTTTACCCTGGGCGAGCCGTGGTCGATGCTGTTGCTCGACGATGCCCGCGTGATCCATGAGTCCACGCCCATCCAGCCGGTGCCGCCGGCCCAGGCGCAGGCTCCGGGTTTTCCCGGCGTGCCCGGCCACCGCGACACCCTCGTCCTGACGTATCGCGCGAACGGGTTCCAGGGCGAGGAGGCTACAATTCCCGGCTGAACGGAGGAATGCGATGAAGCTCGGGAGTCTCAAGGAAGGTGGCCGCGATGGCACCCTGGTCGTGGTTTCGCGCGATCTCGGCCGGGCCGTGCGCGCCACCGGCATCGCACCGACCCTGCAGCGCGCGCTGGAGGACTGGTCCAACCTGGCGCCGCGACTGGCGGCCCTGTCGGCCGCGCTCGACGACGGCAGTGCCGACGGCGCGTTCGACCTGGACATGGTCGCGCTGGCCTCGCCGTTGCCGCGCGCCTACGAGTTCGTCGACGGCAGCGCCTACCTGCCGCACGTCGAGCGCGTGCGCCGCGCGCGTGGCGCGCAGGTGCCAGAGAGCTTCTACACCGATCCGCTGATGTACCAGGCCACCAGCGCCGGCTTCAACGGCCCGCGCGACAACGTCAAGGTGGTCGACGAGGGCTATGGCATCGATCTGGAGGCCGAGATCGTGGTGGTGACCGACGACGTGCCGATGGCGGTCACGCCGGACCAGGCCGCCGAGCACATCCAGCTGGTCGGGCTGGTCAACGACGTCAGCCTGCGCAACCTGATCC
>JALYWW010000158.1 GCA_030852515.1 Pseudomonadota bacterium | reverse complement strand
CCGTTGCCGCGCGTTCGTCGGCCGCGGCGCGCTCGCGGCGCTCGGCTTCGGCGCGCGATGCGGCGGCAAGCTCGGCGTCGCTCATCGCGACTTCGTCGGCGGGGAGCAGGGTATAGAAGTCGTACTGCGTGCCCTTGGGCGCTTCCTCTTCGTCGACGACCGCCTCCTCGTCGCTGGCCTGTGCCGGCTGTGCGTCGGGATTGGGTTTGGGCCGGAAGAAGCCGTCGCCCTGGTCGGAGCGCAGCAGTCGCGGTGCCGCCAGCAGCACCACCACGGTCAGCACGATTCCCAGCACCAGCCAGGCCCAGCCGGGGAGCGCGCCGTTGCCCTGGTTGCGCCGTGCCTGCGATTTGCCGCGTCGTGCTGCCACTGGGTGTTTCTCCTGACTACATGCTTTGCGGGGCCGACACGCCGATCAGCGCGAGCCCGTTGGCCAGAACCTGGCGGGTTGCCTGCGCCAGCGCCAGGCGTGCGTTGCGCAGGTCGCCGTCGTCGACCAGGAACTGGTGGTCGTTGTAGTACGACTGGAACGCCTGTGCGAGTTCGTGAAGATAGATCGTCACCAGGTGCGGCTCGAGATGCTCGCCGGCGGAGGCGACCACGTCCGGCCAGCGCGACAGCGCGGTCAGCAACTCGTGGGTCGCGCGGCTTGCGGGGGAATCGCCGTCGAGATCCAGCGGCTGCACCACGCCGGCCGACGCGTCGTACGACAACCCGCGCTCGCCCAGCTGCCGCCACAGGCCGCAGATCCGCGCGTGCGACAGCTGCACGTAGTACACGGGATTGTCGAGCGACTGCGAACGCGCCAGGTCGATGTCGAAGGTGAGCTGCGAGTCCGGCTTGCGCGCCAGCAGGAACCAGCGGGTCGCATCGCAACCGGCTTCTTCGACGAGGTCGCGCAGGGTCAGGTAGCTGCCGGCGCGCTTGGAGAGCTTCACTTCCGCGCCGCCGCGCATCACCGTCACCATCTGGTGCAGCACGTACTCGGGCCAGCCCTGCGGAATGCCGCAATCCAGCGCCTGCAGGCCGGCGCGCACCCGCGCCAGCGAGCCATGGTGGTCCGCTCCCAGTTCGGTGATCGCGCGCTCGTAACCGCGCTGCCACTTGCTGAGGTGGTAGGCGACGTCCGGCACGAAATAGGTGTACGTGCCGTCGGACTTGCGCATCACGCGGTCCTTGTCGTCGCCGAAGTCGGTGGTGCGCAGCCACAGCGCGCCGCCTTCCTCGTAGGTGTGGCCGTGGGCGACGAGTTCGCGCACGGTCTCCTCGACCTTGTCGTCGGCGTACAACGACGACTCCAGGAAATACACGTCGAAGGAAACCCCATAGGCCTCCAGGTCGGCGTTCTGCTCGCGGCGCAGCCAGGCGACCGAGAAGCGGCGGATCGCGTCCAGGTCCTGCGGATCCCTGGCCCCGGTCACCGCGTGGTCCTCGAACGACACGGTGTCGCCGCGCAGGTAACCCTGGGCGACATCGACGATGTAGTCGCCGCGATAGCCGTCTTCCGGCCAGCCCGCGTCGTCCGGACCCTTGCCCAGCGCGCGTGCCTGCACCGACTTCGCGAGGTTGTCGATCTGCGCGCCGGCGTCGTTGTAGTAGAACTCGCGCTTGACGTCCCAACCGTTGGCCGCAAGGACGCGCGCGATGCAGTCGCCGATCACCGCCGCGCGGCCATGGCCGACGTGCAGCGGCCCGGTCGGGTTGGCCGACACGTACTCGACGCCGGCGACGCGACCGTTGCCGGAGTCGTTGCGGCCATAGGCCTCACCTTCGGCGAGGATGGTGCGCAGCTGGCCCTGCCAGGCGGTTTCCGCCAGGCGGAAATTGAGGAAGCCCGGACCGGCGATCTCGATCGCGGCGACCGCGTCGCTCGGCGGCAACGCCTCGACCAGCGCCTGCGCCAGCGCGCGCGGATTGGACTTCGCCGGCCTGGCCAGCAGCATCGCCACGTTGCAGGAAAAATCGCCGTGGCTGCGGTCCTTCGGCCGCTCGACCACGAATGCCGGGACCTCGAGGTCGGCCGGCAGCGTGCCTTGCGCGCGCAGGTTGTCGATGCCTTGGTCGATCAGCGTGCGGACCAGGGCGCGGAGCTGGGTTTTCACGGGATTCGGCGGCGTTCTCAACGGCCGGTCATTGTACGCGTCCGCCAGCCCTAGACCCACCCGCGCGCGGCCAGCGACATCGGCGGGCCGTCGCCGATAACGAAGTGGTCGAGCAGGCGGATGTCGACCAGGGCCAGCGCCTGCTTCAGGCGCGCGGTGACCGCGCGGTCGGCGGCGCTGGGTTCGGCGCTGCCGCTGGGATGGTTGTGGCCGACGATCACCGCGGCCGCATTGCAGGCGAGGGCGCGGCGTACGACCTCGCGCGGATGTACCTCGGCGCCGTCGACGGTGCCGCGGAACAGCTCCTCGAATGCCAGCGAGCGGTGGCGGGTATCCAGGAACAGGACTGCGAACACCTCGCAGGGATGGCCGCGCAGGCGCTGGGCGAAGTAGCGGCCGGCGGCGCTCGGGTCGGTCAGGGCTTCGCCACGCTCCAGCCCGGCGGCGAGGAAGCGGTCGCACAGTTCGAGCGCGGCCGCCAGCTGGCAAGCCCGCGCCGGGCCCAGGCCGGGCAGGGCCGCGAGC
>JALYWW010000031.1 GCA_030852515.1 Pseudomonadota bacterium | reverse complement strand
GTGCTTCGTTCACCGCGACCTTGCGCAGCCAGCCCCAGAACGGCGCGCCGTCGACTGCGCGGTACTCGCCGATCCGGCCGAACAGCTTGAGCATGGTGTCCTGCAGCACTTCGGCAGCCTCCTCGCGGTCGCCGCAGATGCGCAGCGCCAGGGTGAACACCGGCCGTTCGAACCAGCGGTAAAGTTGTTCGAACGCCGCCCGGTCGCCGTTCCGGGCCCGGGTCAGCAGGGCGGCGGGGACGTCGATGGCAAAGGCCGAGGCGGGCGTGGCGGTGGCTGGCATTCAAGGACAAGGATGCGCCAGGGGACGGGAGGGTCGCACCCCCGGGATATGATGGGGATCGCGCCCGGGGGGCGCTCCTACGAAGAGGGAACCATGTCCACCATTCCGCTGCTCGCCATCGTCCTGGCCGTCGCCGGCGTCATCCTGCTGTTCAAGACCGTGCGCATGGTGCCGCAGGGCTACGAGTGGACCGTGGAGCGGTTCGGCCGCTACACCCAGACCCTGACCCCGGGCCTGCACTTCCTGGTTCCGGTGGTCTACGGGATCGGGCGCAAGGTCAACATGATGGAGCAGGTGCTGGAGGTGCCGTCGCAGGACGTGATCACCAAGGACAACGCGGTGGTCAAGGTCGACGGCATCGTGTTCTTCCAGGTGCTGGACGCGGCCAAGGCGGCGTACGAGGTCGCGACCCTGGAGATCGCGGTGCTCAACCTGGTGATGACCAACATCCGTACCGCGATCGGTTCGATGGACCTGGACGAATCGCTGTCCAAGCGCGACGAGATCAATACCAAGGTGCTGGTGGCGGTCGACCAGGCGACCCACCCGTGGGGCATCAAGGTCAACCGCATCGAGCTCAAGGACATCGCACCGCCGCGCGACCTGATCGACGCGATGGCCAAGCAGATGAAGGCCGAGCGCGAGAAGCGCGCCAACATCCTCGAGGCCGAGGGCTTCCGCCAGGCGGCGATCCTCAAGGCCGAAGGCGAGAAGCAGTCGGTGATCCTGGAGGCCGAGGGCGACAAGGAGGCCGCGTTCCGCCAGGCCGAGGCGCGCGAGCGCCTGGCCGAGGCCGAAGCCGCGGCGACCAAGTCGGTGTCCGATGCGATCGCCGGCGGCAACGTGCAGGCGATCAATTACTTCGTGGCGCAGAAGTACATCGAGGCGTTCAAGGCGCTGGCCGAGGCGCCGAACCAGAAGTTCGTGATGATGCCGATGGAGTCGGCCGGGGTGATCGGTTCGCTGGGCGGCATCGCCGAGCTGGCGAAGGAAGCGCTGCACCAGCAGCCGACCCGGGCGCCGGCGGCGCCGACGCGGCAGGGAGGCTGAGCCATGCGCTGGGATGTTTTCGCCTGGGCGGCATTGACCCTGGTGCTGTTCGCCGCCGAGGCGATGGCGCCGGGCGCCTTCATGTTGTGGCTGGGCTTTGCCGCGGCGGCGGTGTTCCTCGGCGTGCTGGTGTTTCCCGGCATTCCGCTGCTGGTCCAGGTCGGAGCGTTCGTGGTGCTGAGCTTCGTTTCGATCCAGGTGTACCGGACCTGGTTCCGCAACCGCGAACCGCAAAGCGACCGCCCTGCGCTGAACCGCCGCACCGCGGCGCTGGTCGGCCAGGTGGTGGTGCTGCAGGAGGCGATCGTCAACGGTCGCGGACGGGTGCAGATCGCCGATGCGTTCTGGACGGTGGCCGGCGCCGATCTGCCGGCCGGCACCCCGGTGCGCATCACCGGCGCCGACGACATGACCCTGCAGGTGGAAGTCGCGGATTGACGCGCTGTCGCGGGAGGAACGGATGCAACGCCTGGTCGCCTGGCTCATGCTCGTGACGGTCCTCGTCGCGGGCGGCGCGCGCGCGGATGAATGGCGCGAGATCCCTTACAAGGACCTGGCGCGTATCCAGGCGATGCTGGAGAAAGTGGATAACGATCGGGTCTTCAGCGGTAAGTTCTCGGTGATTCCTGTCCCGGCGAAGCAAGCGCTGCCGCGCGACCTGCGGGTGGAGGTCCTGGTCGGGGGAAAGGCGATTGCGGTGCAGGTCGACCCCGACGGGCGCATGCACCTGCCCATACGCCAGGACTGGATCGATGCCGGCGCCAGCGTGCGCATCAACCAGCCCAAGGATGCACTGACGGTGTCGTATACCTTTCGTGCGCGCGCACCGGAGGGGACCCGCATGCGCTATTCGCAACTCGCCGAGTCGGCCGAGGTGATGGCGCGGGGCATCGACGCCGAAGCGGGGTTGCTCAGCTTCATCGCTCCGAAGCCACATGCATTGGACCTCCGGTTCGAGCAAGGGCCGTTGCAGGTGCTCACCATCAGGTTCGCCGATGGAACCAGCAAAACCTGGCGGGCGGTGGCGAAGCGCGGGCACAATGCCATCGAGTTGCCCTGGAAGCCGGAGTGGCGGGACGCGGAAGTCATGCTCAGCGCGCCGCTGGGCGGCGTGATTCCGCTGGTGAAGTAGCGAGCGGGGGACCGGGGACTACGGGGCGCGGGTCTGGGATAATGGCGTCCTTGCCCCGGATGAGTTCACCATGACCCGAAAGACGATCCTCAACGACGCCCATCGCGCACTTGGCGCCAAGATGGTCGACTTCGGCGGTTGGGACATGCCGCTGCACTACGGCTCGCAGGTCGACGAGCATCACCAGGTGCGTCGCGACGCAGGCATGTTCGACGTCTCGCACATGACCGTGGTCGACCTGCACGGCGAGCGCGTGCGCGAGTTCCTGCGCAGCCTGCTCGCCAACTCGGTGGACAAGCTGCAGAAGCGCGGCAAGGCGATCTACACCTGCATGCTGAATGCGCAGGGCGGGGTCATCGACGACCTGATCGTGTACTTCATGGCGGAGGACTTCTTCCGCCTGGTGGTCAACGCCGCCACCCGCGAGAAGGACCTGGCCTGGATCAACGCGCAGGCCGCGCCGTTCGGCGTGTCTGTCACCGAGCGCGAGGACTACGCGATGATCGCGGTGCAGGGCCCGAACGCGCGCGAGCGGGTCATCGGCCTGCTCGACGCCGATGGCGCGAAGGCCGCCGGCAAGCTCGGCCGCTTCGCCGCGATCGAGGCGAAGGGCAGGGACGGTGCCGATCTCTTCATCGCCCGCACCGGTTACACCGGCGAGGACGGTTTCGAGATCGTGGTCCCGGTCGGTCAGGCGGTGGCGCTGTGGGATGCGCTGCTCGCCGCCGGGGTAAAGCCCGCCGGCCTGGGTGCGCGCGACACCCTGCGCCTGGAAGCCGGGCTCAATCTTTACGGCCAGGACATGGACGAGACGGTGACGCCTTACGAGGCGGCACTGGGCTGGACCGTCGCCATGGAAACGCTCGCCGATGGCACCGAACGCGCCTTCACCGGTCGCGACGTGCTCCAGGCGCAACATGCGTCCGGCGCCCCGCGGCAGATGATCGGCCTGGTGATGGACGAGAAGGGCGTGTTGCGCCATGGCCAGCGCGTGATCACCGCGCACGGTGACGGCGAGATCCTGTCGGGTACGTTCTCGCCGACCCTGGGCAAGGCGATCGCGTTCGCGCGGGTGCCGGCCGGAGACATCGGCGTCGACGGCGTGCGGGTGGACATCCGCGGCCGGGAGGTTCCGGTGCGGGTGGTGAAGTTCCCGTTCGTGCGCGATGGCCAGCCGCAGCCCGGAATCTGAGCGCTAAACTACGTCCCACCATCCACAATGGTCTGCCCGACCCCCGCATACCCGGAGCAAACGATGAGCGAGATCCCCGGCGATCTGAAGTTCCTGAAGTCCCACGAATGGGCCCGCGTCGAAGGCGACGGCAAGGTCACCATCGGTATCTCCGACCATGCCCAGGGCCTGCTCGGCGACCTGGTGTACGTGGAGCTCCCCGGCGTGGGCGACCGTGTCGAGGCGGGCACCGCCAGCGCGGTGGTCGAGTCGGTGAAGGCGGCGTCGGATGTGTACAGCCCGGTCAGCGGCACCGTCGTCGAGGTCAACGAGGCGCTTTCCGACAAGCCCGAGACGATCAACGAGGACGCTTACGGCGACGGTTGGCTGTACGTCGTGGAGGTCGACGAACCCGACCAGGTCAATGAAATGCTCGACCCGGATGCCTACGCGGAACTGCTCGAAGACGACGACCACTAAGCCCGTCGTCGGAGCGGCGGAAGCCGCGAACACCCAACCGGCCGCCCCGCGCGGCCGGTTTTTTTTTGCGCAAATCGGCGCAATCGGGCTGTTGCGACGCGCCATCGGGGCAGCCGCCGACAACCGGCGCTGGACGCCCTCGCGAGGCGTTCGCGCCGCCTTCGCCGGCGAGCGCGCGTCGCGACGCGCGCGGTGCGAAACGTTGCGGCCGCTGCGCGCGCGTTGCACGCAAACCGCATAAAACACGGCGTTTTTTTTCGACACGATTGTTTTGCCGCGGCGACTGCATGCCTGGACCGCGTCGTTCGCGGGCCGTCGTCGGCCGGCGCAAGGGAGGCCGGCGCGACGCTTCGGCGGCGCCCGCCCCGGAAAATATTTCACCGGGGTTGTTGACAGTTGAAAAAACCGTGATTAGGTTTCGCCCAGCAGCGGTCTCCTGCGGACGAGAGTGAGTCTAATCACAGCGACAACGCGAAGCACAACAAAGCCTTCCGCCCTGACGGTCTCCAAGGTGGACTCGGGCAGCTACTCTTTCGCGAAACCCGGAACCGCTCCAGAACACGACGACCTGCATCGCCGAGCGATGCGGGTTTTTTATTGCCGCAAGCCTTCGCACCCCGGTGCGGGGGCGGCACCAAGATCCGTTCCGGCGCGCCTGGCGCGTCGGCGGTTTGTCGCGGGTCCGACTCCCGCGATGGTTTCAACTGGGCTGCAGTACCCGTAAGTCCAACTGACGAGGAGCCATCACATGGCCATGAAGAAAGCTGCGAAAAAGTCCGCCAAGAAGGCGACGAAGAAGACCGCCCGTAAATCGGCGGCCAAGAAGACCGTGCGCAAGGCTGCTGCCAAGCGTCGTCCGGCGAAGAAGGCTGCCAAGAAGACGGTGCGCAAGGCTGCTGCCAAGCGTAAGCCGGCGAAGAAGGCCGCCAAGAAGTCGGTCCGCAAGGCTGCTGCCAAGCGCAAGCCCGCCAAGAAGGCTGCGAAGAAGACGGCCCGCAAGTCGGCTGCCAAGCGCAAGCCCGCCAAGAAGGCTGCGAAGAAGACGGCCCGCAAGTCGGCCGCCAAGCGCAAGCCTGCCAAGAAGGCCGCGGCCAAGCGCCGTCCGGCCAAGAAGGCTGCCAAGAAGACCGCGAAGAAGACTGCGCGCAAGGCCGCCAAGCGTCCTGCCAAGAAGAAGGCCGCGAAGAAGGCCCGACGTCCTGCGAAGCGCAAGGCTGCCCCGGTGGCAATGCCGTCCGCTCCCGCACCGATGATGTAATCAAGACCCCGAAAGCCGTAAACCAGGTTCCCTCTTCGCAGCCCAGGCGAAGAGGGAATTTTTTTGCCTGTCCCTTCTCCCGCTAGCGGGAGAAGGTGCCCCCGAAGGGGGCGGATGAGGGGTTTTTGTTACTCACCCCCACCCAGCAAAGCCCGCAACACCTCCTCCAGCACTGCATCCCGTGCCTGCAGCACCTCGTGGTTCCAGAAGCGACGGACCCGAAACCCTCTCGCCTCCAGGTATGCCGTGCGGACCTGGTCGTAGCCTGCACGTTCCACATGTTGCCCACCATCCGCCTCGATCACGAGGCGACCCGAGACACACGCGAAGTCGGCGAAGTACGGTCCGATCGGGTGCTGGCGGCGGAACTTGAACCCTTCCAGCCGGCGATCGCGGAGCAGGTACCAGAGGCGGCGTTCGACTTCGGTCTGGTCGCGACGTAGTTGCCGCGCGCGAGTTGTCGCTTTCGAGTTCCGCATTCCCGGATGTTGTCCGGGGGGAATTCGACTGGGGATCGGAGAAGGGGTTGGGGGAGGGTAGGAAAAAGCACCCTCATCCGCCGCTTCGCGGCACCTTCTCCCGCAAGCGGGAGAAGGGACAACCCTCATCCGCCGCTTCGCGGCACCTTCTCCCGCAAGCGGGAGAAGGAACCCTTCAGCGGGGTTGGGCGTGGGCGGTGGTGGCTTCGCTGCCGCTGTCGTCGGGACGGGCGTGCTTGCGGGCGGCGTAGAGCAGCTCGACGTCGTCCTCGTCCAGGTCCAGCCAGTCGCCTTCGGGCAGGCCGAGCGCGCTGTCGATGATGGTCGGCACCAGGCCGCCGGGCAGGCCGCTGCTGCTGTTCCACAACACGACCAGGCCGAGGTCGCTTTCGGGCAGGAGCGCGATCGCCCCGCGATAACCCTGCACGGCACCGCCGTGGTAGACGAGGCGATGGCCGGCGTAGTCGTAGACGCGCCAGCCGATGCCGTAGCCGGCGTGGTCCAGCCGGCTGCGGCGCCAGGACGAACCGCGCATCTCGCCCGGGGTGGCGACCACCGGCGAATGCAGCGTCGCCAGCAGTGGCGCCGGCAACACGTCGGGGCGATGGCCGGTCTGCGCGACCAGCCATTGGGCCATGTCGCTGATGCTGGCGTTGACGCCGGCGGCGGGCGCGATCCGGTAATAGGTGGGCTTGGGCGCCGTCAGCGAGACCCAGCCGCGGCGGCTGCGCACGTGCGGGCGCGCCCAGCTCTGGCTCGCCTGGATGCCTTCCAGGCCGTAGCTGGCATCGTCCATGCCCAGCGGCTTGAAGATGCGGCGGGTCACCGCTTCACCGAAGAAGCGGCCGGTGGTCGCGAACACGACGTCGCCGACCAGGCTGAAGGCGACGTTCTGGTAGGCGTAGCACTCGCCCGGCGCGCAGGTCATCGGCGCGTAGGCCAGCTTCTGCACGACGGCGCGATAGTCGACGCCGTCCTCGATCATGCGGTCGTAGGCGTTGTGGGTGAGCCCGACGCGATGGCTGAGCACCTCGGCCACGGTCAGCTGTTGCGCGGCGCCGGGTTGCGAGAGCTGCAGGCCGGGCATGAAGTCGGCCACGCGGCTGTCCCAGCGCAACGCGCCTTCGGACACCAGCATGCCGGTGACGGTGCCGGCGAACGCCTTCGACAGCGACGCCAGGCGGAACACGGTGTGCGCGCCGACGCCTTCGCCGGTGTCGACATCGGTGGTGCCGTAGCCGCGGGCGCTGAGCACGCGGCCGTCCTTGACGATCGCCACGGCCATGCCCGGCACGCGGCCATCGGCCACCATCGCCTGGGCCATCGCCTCGAAGCGGGCGACGTCGAAACCGGCGGGCAGCGGCGCGGTCGGGGCGGGCAGGGGGGCGACCGGGACGTTGGCCACCGCAACCGGCATCGGCTCGGGGGCCGCCACCACGGTCGCCAGGCGCGGGGCCGGCGCTTGCTGCGGGGCGTTCTGGGCGGTACTTGCGACAGCGAAGGGAAGCAACATCGCCACCAGGGCGAGTCGGGGGTTACGCCAGCGGTGAGTGTCTTTCATCGGGCTTGACCCCTGCGTATGCTGCGCCTGCAGGTCGATCATAACGCCTGCTCCAGACTTTGCATGAATAAGGGGAAGTTCGATGGGCACACTGCTGATTCTGCTTGGAATTGTGGTCGTCGTCGCATTTTTCGCGGTCGGGATCTACAACGGCCTCGTGACGGCCCGCAACGCATACAAGAATGCCTTTGCCCAGATCGACGTCCAGCTGCAGCGGCGCTTCGACCTGATCCCCAACCTGGTCGAGACCGCCAAGGGCTACCTGAGCCACGAGCGCGAGACCTTCGAGGCCGTCACCGCGGCCCGCGCCGCAGCCATGACCGGCCTGGCGGCGGCCAAGGCCAGCCCGGGCGATCCGGCGGCGATGGCCCAGCTGAGCCAGGCCGAGGGCATGCTCAACGGCGCGCTGAGCCGGCTGATGGTTTCGGTCGAGGCGTACCCGGAACTCAAGGCCAGCCAGAACATGATGCAGGTGTCCGAGGAGCTGACCTCGACCGAGAACAAGGTCGCCTTCGCCCGCCAGGCCTTCAACGATTCGGTGATGGCCTACAACAACAAGCGCGAAGTGTTCCCTTCGAGCGTCGTCGCCGGCATGTTCAATTTCGCCCCGGCCGCGCTGCTGGAAATCCCGGCCGACCAGCAAGCCGCCGTGCGTGCCGCGCCGAAGGTCCAGTTCTAGGCCTTGAACTTCTTCGAACACCAGGCTGCCGCCAGGCGCGCATCGACGCGCCTGGTGGTGCTGTTCGCGCTGGCGGTGATCGGCATCGTCGCCGCCGTCGACTTCGTCGTCTGGGTGGTCTACGGCGCGATGCCCGATGCCACCGAGGGCGGCACCAGCACCGCCGGCGCGATGGTCGTGGCGTCGCTGGCGACGGTCGCGGTCATCGGCCTGGGCTCGCTGTTCCGGATCGCCTCGCTGCGCGGCGGCGGCGACAAGGTCGCGCTGCAGCTGGGCGGCACGCCGGTGGCGGAGGACACCACCGACTTCAACCTGCGCCGGTTGCGCAACGTGGTCGAGGAGATCGCGATCGCCTCGGGCGTGCCGGTGCCGCGCATCTACATCCTCGAGCACGAGCAGGCGATCAACGCCTTCGCCGCCGGCTACAGCCCGGCCGACGCGGTCGTCGCGGTCACCCGTGGTGCGCTCGAGCGGCTCAACCGCGATGAGCTGCAGGGCGTGATCGCGCACGAGTTCAGCCACATCCTCAACGGCGACATGCGCCTGAACGTGCGCCTGATCGGGGTGCTGTTCGGGATCCTGGTGCTGGCCATCATCGGCCGCAAGGTGCTGCAGTTCGGCCACGTGGGCGGACGCGACAACCGCGGTGCCGCGGCGGTCATCTTCGCGGCATTGATCGCGATGGCCATCGGCTACATCGGCCTGTTCTTCGGACGCATGATCAAGGCCGGCGTCAGCCGCACGCGCGAGACCCTGGCCGACGCCAGTGCGGTGCAGTTCACCCGCCAGACCCATGGCCTGGCCGGCGCGCTGAAGAAGATCGGCGGGCTGGGCGAAGGCTCGCGCCTCAACGATCGCGGCGATGCCGAGGAAGTGAGCCACATGCTGTTCGGCGACGGGCTCGGACTGTCGGGGTTGTTCGCCACGCATCCGCCGTTGCTCAAGCGCATCCAGGCGCTCGAGCCGTCGTTCCGCGGCGAGCACCTGGAAGCCTTGCAGAAGCGCTGGATGGCGGCGCCGCCGAACGGCATGGAAGAAGACGTGCACCTGGGCTTGGACGGCGGCATCGCGCAGCCGTTGCCCGATGCCGGCAGCGAGGTGACGGTGACCCCGCCGATGGTCGTGGCCCAGGTCGCCACGCCTTCGGCCGGCGATTACCGCCGGGCCGACCAGATCGTGGCCGGCATTCCCGCCGAACTGCGCGCGTTGGCCGCGCGCCGCGACGCGGTGATGCCGCTGCTGCTGGGCCTGCTGCTGGCCGACGAGGCGAAACTGGCGCGCAACCAGCGAGCGGAAATCGCCGCGCGCATGGGCGAGGCGGCGGCCGAGTCCGCCAGCGGCGTTCGCGACGCGCACCTGGCCGCCCTCCACCCGATGTTGCGCCTGCCGCTGGCGGCGCTGGCCTTTCCGGTGCTGCGCCTGCGCCCGCGCCCGGACCTCGATATTTTCCTCGACACCGTGCACGCGGTGGTCCACGCCGACGGCAAGGTGTCGCTGTTCGAGTACTGCCTCGGCAAGCTGTTGCAGGTGCAGGTGCGCGACTCGCTGGATCCTGGGCGCAACGCGCGCTTCGGCCGCCGCAACCTTGCCCAGGTGCGCAGCGAGATTTCGACGATGCTGTGCGTGGTGGCGCAGTGCGGCCATCCCGACGATCCCTCGGGTGCGATGCGCGCTTACCTCGCCGGCATCCAGCGGGTGCTGCCACGCGCACACCTGCCGTACCAGGCGCGCGAGGCCGGCGTGCTCGCCCTCGATGAAGTCTGGAAGCCGCTGGAAACCCTGGATCCGTTCGCGCGCCAGGCGCTGGTGGAAGGCATCGCCGCGACCATCGCCCACGACAACCGCATCACCGTCGCCGAAGCCGAACTGCTGCGGACGATCTGCGGCGTGATGCATTGTCCGTTGCCGCCGATGCTCGAACGATGAGCGAGGTGCGGGCGCGCGTGCATGCCGGCGAATGGCCGGCGGTGGCAGTGTCGTTCACCTACTTTTTCTGCGTGCTCGCCGCGTACTACATGATCCGGCCGGTGCGCGAGCAGCTGGTGGCCGCGGTCGGCTCGACCCAGCTGCCCTGGTTCTATGCAGCGACCTTCGTGGTGATACTGGCCCTGGCGCCGGTGTTCGGCGCGCTGGTCTCGCGCTACCCGCGCCGCGTCGTGGTGCCGCTGCTCAACCTGGTGTTCATCGCCTGCCTGCTCGGCTTCGTGCCGCTTTTCGACCAGCAGGGCCTGCTGTCGCCGTGGGCGCTCGGGGTGACGTTCTTCGTCTGGGTCAGCGTGTTCAACCTGTTCGTGGTGTCGGTGTTCTGGATCTTCATGACCGACATCTGGAGCGTGGCGCAGTCGCGGCGATTGTTCCCGCTGATCGCGCTGGCCGGCACCTGCGGCGCCGTCGCCGGACCGGGACTGACCCGCGGCCTGGTGGGCGTGATCGGGGTGGCTCCGTTGCTGTTGGTCTCCGCGTCGCTGCTGGGCGTGGCCCTGGCCTGCGTGATCTGGCTGGGACGCTGGTCGCGCGTGCATGGAACGCGGCGCGCGCCCGTCGACGAAGCCGCGGTGGGCGGCGGCATGTTCGACGGCCTGCGCCAGGTGTTCGCCGATCCGTTCATCCGCGCGATGGCGATCCTGCTGTTGCTGGCAGATGGCATCGGTACCGTGAACTACGCCCTGGTCACCGACTACTCCAACACCGCCTTCGCCGACGCGGTCGCGCGCACCCGGTTCGCGGCCAATGTCGACCTGGCGACCAACGTGCTGACCGCGCTGGTGCAACTGACCATCACCCGCTGGCTGCTGCCGCGCCACGGCGCAGGCCCGACCATCCTGGTGTGGGCACTGGCCAGTACCGCGATGCTGTTGCTCGTGGTGGTGGCCACCGATCCGTACGCGCCGTTCCTGTTCGGCATGCCGGTGGTCGCCCTGGCCCTGATCGTCAGTCGCGGCCTGGCCTACGGCATGGCCGAGCCGGCCCGCCACAGCCTGTTCGCCTCGGTGCCGCGCAACATTCGCTACAAGGGCCAGAACGCGGTCGACACCGCCGTCTGGCGCTTTGGCGACGTCGCGATCGCCGTGGGCATGAACGCGCTGCGGGGCGTTGGCGCCACGATCGGCGTGTTCGCCTCGCTGAGTGCCGGAGCGGCGCTGGCCGCCGGGGCCGTCGGGTGGCGGTTGTCCCGGGCGGCGCGGGAGCCTGCTTAAACCTTCGGCCGCACCGCAGCATCCGACTGTTTATGCTCACCGTTGCCGTGACCGACTGCCTGCCCACCGCCCCCAACGCGACCGCGACGCCGGCCGATGTCGACCCGGCTGGCGTGGACCAGGCGCTGGCGCGCGCGGCCGCTGCGGGCGACAGCAGCGCTTTCGAAGCCCTGTACCGGCGGCATGCCGCACGCGTGCACGGCGTCGTTGCGCGCCTGGTCGGCTACGACCGGGCGCGGGCCGAGGACCTGACCCAGGAAGCCTTCGTCCGCGCCTGGCAGGCACTGCCGGCGTACCGTTTCGAAAGCGCGTTCGGAACCTGGCTGCACCGGCTCGCGGTCAATACCGCGCTGATGGAAATGCGCGCGCGTCGCAGCCGGCCCGGCCTGGATGGCGACGACGAAGCCCTGGACCACGTCGGCAGCCAGGATTCGGCCGGCCATGGCACGGCGCTGGCACTGGACCTGGAGCGTGCCGTGGCGACCCTGCCGCCGCGCGCCCGCGCGGTGCTGGTGCTGTACGACGTGGAAGGCTGGAAACACGAAGAGATCGCCGAGGCGCTGGGCATGGCCGTCGGCAGTTCCAAGGCACAACTGCATCGCGCGCGCGGCCTGTTGCGCGAGCGACTGGAGGGACATTCATGACCAAGACGACCGACAGTGAACTGCGCCTGCGACTGCGCGGCCTGCGCCGCGACCTCGAACCGGGCAACGACTTGTGGCCGGGGATCCAGGCGCGCCTGCAACGCTTGCCTGCACAGGCAACGGCGACGGCGTCGGCGCCGCGGCGCGGGAACCACGCCACCCGGTTCGCGCCCTGGGCGCTGGCCGCCTCGCTGGTGCTGGCGGTGGGCGTGGCGTGGCGCATGCAGCCGCCGCCAGCCGCCACGCCGGCAGTGGACAGCGGCGCAGGCGTTGCCGGCATCGCGATCGACCGCGAAGCCGACGCCATGACCATGGAATACCGCGCGGCGTTGCAGGAGTTGCAGGTCGCGGCGCCGCGACGCAGCGCGGCGCGTCCCGAACAGCCCGCATTGCGCGAACTCGACCAGAGCGCACGGCAGATCCGCGACGCGCTCGCGCTCGATCCGCAATCGCGCTTCCTGCTCGAGCGCCTGCGCCGGACCTACGCACTGCGACTTGAACTCACCCAGCGCGCCAGCATGAGCTGACGCGACCAGAATCCACGGAGAAAACCCATGCGCAACCGCATCCAGATCCTCGCCCTGGCGATCCTCGCCAGCCTCGCCAGCGCACCGCTGTTCGCCGGCACGCCGATCAACGAAACCCGGCCGCTGGATCCGCGCGGGCGGATCGAAATCGACAACCTGAAGGGCCGGATCGAAGTCCGGGCTTGGGATCGCAACGAGGTCCGCATCACCGGCACCCTGGGCGACGGGGTCGAGAAGCTGGTGATCGACGGCGATCGCAGCGACCTCGAAGTGCGGGTGGAATACCCGCGGCGCATGGGCGGTTGGCGCGCCGACCGCACCGAGCCGACCACGCTGGTCCTGCACGTGCCGCTGCGCGCGGACCTGGGCATCGAATCGGTCTCGGCCGACATCGACGTCGACGGCGTCGCTCCCGGCGAACTGGACATCGAGAGCGTCAGCGGCAACGTCGCCGTCGCGGCCGCGCCCGGCGCGGCCCGCATCGACACGGTCAGCGGCGACCTGCGGCTGACCCTCAACACCGATGACGCCAGGTCCGAATCGGTGAGCGGCGACATCGAACTGTCCGGTCGCCTCAAGGGCGTCGTGCACGCCGAGACGGTGTCGGGCGACATCAGCATCGACAGCCGTGGCGAGCGCGTGCGGGAGCTGTCCACGGGCACGGTGTCGGGCGACGCCGAAGTGCGCGTGGCCCTGGCCGAAGGTGGCGAGATCCGTTCCGAGACGGTCAGCGGAGATATCCGCCTGCGCCTGCCCAAATCGCTGTCGGCGCGCGTGCGGGGAGAAAGTTTCAGCGGCGACCTGGCCGCCCCTGGCGCGACCGTGCACAAGGAAGAAGTCGGCCCGGGCCAGACCATGGAAGCGCGTTATGGCAGCGGCGCCGGCGAGATCCGGATCGAATCGTTCTCCGGTGACGCGACTTTGGTACTGGAATAAGGGGACCGGTTACCGGCTACCGCCCACAAGTTCCGACGACTCGAAATCGTCGACCGTAATCGCGTCGAGCGTCATCTCCCGCAGCTCCTCGAGCTGCACCCGCTCCTCGGCGGTGATCCAGCCTTCGCGCACGCCTTCGTCGAGTTGCGCGGGGAAATCCAGGGCTTCGATGTCGCTGTGCTTGAGCGCCTTGAGGAACTTGCGTTCCACCGGCTCGGCCAGGATCACCCTGGGCAGGTAGCTGTCGATGCGGCCCGCCGGATTGGTCGCGCACGGGGTGAGGAACACGCCCTCGGCCAGTCGCGCACGGGCGTCGCCGGGCGTCATCAGGATCGACGCGGCGCGGCGGCTGAGGCGGTCGCCGGGAGCCTGCGCGCGGCGACCGAGCGGGAACACCAGCAGCCACAGCAACCAGCCGACCGGACGGATCGGGAAATTGCGCAGCGCGCCGGATAGCGCGGTCTCCATCTTGTTGACCGAATCGTGCATCGCCCAGGCCAGCAACGGCTGGTCGCCTTCGGGGCAGCCCTGGTCCTGGTAACGCTTGAGCATCGCGCTGCAGATGTACAGCTGGCTGAGCACGTCGCCCAGGCGTCCGGACAGCGATTCCTTGAACTTGAGCTTGCCGCCCAGCATCAGCATCGAGGTGTCGGCCATCACCGCCAGCGTCGCCGAATAGCGGTTGAGCTTGCGGTAGAAGCGACGGGTGTAGCCGTCGCCGGGCGCGCTGCCGACGCTGGCGAAGGTCAGGCCGAACCAGAACGCGCGCACCGCATTGGAGATCGCCGCGCCGATGTGGCCGAACAGGTTGCGGTCGAATTCTTCCAGCCGCTGCACCGGATCCTCGAGCTGCGCGGCCTTCATTTCCTTGAGCACCCACGGATGGCACAGGATCGCGCCCTGGCCGAAGATCATCAGCGAGCGGGTCATGATGTTGGCGCCCTCGACGGTGATGCCGATCGGGGTCGCCTGCCAGCCGCGGCCGAGGTAGTTGCGCGGGCCCAGGATGATGCCCTTGCCGCCGTGGATGTCCATCGCGTCCTTGATCACGTCGCGCGCCATCTCGGTGCAGTGGTACTTGGCGATGGTCGAAGGCACCGCCGGGTTCTCGCCGCGCGACACCGCGGCCGCGGTCGCTTCCGACAGCGCGCTCGCCGCGTAGGCCTTGCCGGCGATGCGCGCCAGGGCTTCCTGCACGCCTTCGAAGCGGCCGATCGACAGGCCGAACTGCTTGCGGATGCGGGCGTAGGCGCCGGTGACCACGGCCGCCATCTTCGAGCCGCCGCTGGAGGTCGAGGGCAGGGTGATCGCGCGCCCGATCGACAGGCATTCCATCAGCATCTGCCAGCCCTTGCCGGCGTAATCCTCGCCACCGATCAGCTGCGACAGCGGCACGAACACGCCGTCGCCATGGATGGGACCGTTCTGGAACGGGGTGTTGAGCGGGAAGTGGCGGCGGCCGATTTCCAGCCCCGGGGTGTCGGCCGGTACCAGCGCCAGCGAGATGCCGATGTCCCTGGTGTCGCCGATCAGGCCGTCCGGGTCGTACATGCGGAAGGCGACGCCGATCAGGGTCGCCACCGGCGCCAGGGTGATGTAGCGCTTGTTCAGGGTGAGCTTGATGCCCAGCACCTGCGCGCCGCCCCATTCGCCCATGCAGACGATGCCGTAGTCCGGGATGGAGGTCGCGTCGGACCCGGCGAACGGACCGGTCAGGGCGAAGCAGGGCACTTCGCGGCCGTCGGCCAGGCGCGGCAGGTAGTGCTGCTTCTGCTCGTCGGTGCCGTAATGCATCAGCAGCTCGGCCGGGCCGAGCGAGTTGGGCACGCCGACGGTGGAACTGACCACGGAGGAAATCGAGGCCAGCTTCTGGATGACCTTGTGGTTCATCAGCGCCGAGAAGCCGAGGCCGCCGTATTCCCTGGGGATGTTGAGGCCGAAGAAGCCCTGCTTCTTGACGAACTCCCACATCTCCGGCGGCAGGTCGGCGCGCACGTGGGTGATGTCCCAGTCGTCGACCATGCGGCACAACGCTTCGCACGGGCCGTCGAGATAGGCCTGTTCCTCCGCGGTCAGTTCCGGCCTGGGCAGGTCCAGCAGCTGGCTCCAGTCCGGCTTGCCGGAGAACAGCTCGCCCTCGAAGCCGACGGTGCCCGACTCCAGCGCGGTGCGCTCGGTCTCCGACAGCGGCGGCAGGATTTTCGTATAGAAGCGCAGCAGCGGCGCGGTGATCAGCGGCTTGCGGATCATCGGCAGCAGCAGCGGCAGGGCGACGAGTGCCAGCAGCACCGCGGCGATGGTGGTTGCGACGGCATTGGCGCCGAGCAGGGCGCAAGCGACCAGCAACGCGGCCGATACCGCAACCCAGAGCGCAAGGCGCCAGCGGTGGTAAGCGGCGAACGCGCCGGCAAGGATCACCACGACGAAAGGAATCGCGACGCTCATCTACACGCTCCACCATACGGTATAGTATGGATCTTGACACGCGCTTGCAGGGACCGCAACCGCGTACTATTAAGGACTATGGCGTATGGATCTCCCGCTGCCGTGACTGCACCCGCCAAACCCGCCCGGCTGAGCGCGGACGACTGGGCCCAGGCTGCGCTCGAGCTTATCGCGGAGCAGGGCGTGGCGGCGGTGGCCGTCGAACCCCTGGCCCGGCGCCTTGGCGTGACCAAGGGCAGCTTCTACTGGCATTTCCCGTCCCGCGAGGCCTTGCTGGTGGCGTCGCTGGAGCGCTGGGAGCAGGTCGAGCAGGAAGAGGTGTTCGGCCAGCTCGAGGCGATCCCGGACCCGGGCCAGCGCCTGCGCGCGCTGTTCGACCTGGTCGCGCACGAAGCGCGCTCGCACATCATCTACAGCGAACTGCTCAAGGCCCTCGACCATCCGGTGGTGCGGCCGGTCATCGAGCGGGTGTCCGCGCGCCGCCTGGAATACCTCACCGCATCCTTCCGCCAGGCCGGGCTCAACCGCGCCGACGCGCAGCACCGCGCGCGCCTGGCCTATGCAGCCTACGTGGGCTTCCTGCAGCTCAACCTGCAGATGCAGCAGCCGCGGCTGCAACACGAAGAATTCGAGGCCTACGTCGAGCACGTGATGGCCACGCTGATCCCATAGACATCACCCATGAAACCGCAGGAGCCTGTCCCCTTGAACGCGCGCACCAAGGACGTGAACATTCCCGGAAGCGAACTCGCCGCCCTCAACGACTGGGTTGCCGAAGTCGCGGCGTTGACCCGTCCGGATGCCATCCACTGGTGCGACGGCAGCGATGAAGAGAATGCGGCCCTGGTTGCGGACATGGAGGCCGACGGCACCCTGGTCAGGCTGAACGAGCAGACCCATCCGCACAGCTGGCTGCACCGCTCGCATCCGGACGACGTCGCGCGCGTCGAGCACCTGACCCTGGTCTGCACGCCACGGCGCGACGACGCCGGCCCGAACAACCACTGGATGGCGCCGGCCGACGCGCACGCGAAGATCGATGCGCTTTTCTCCGGCTGCATGCAGGGCCGGACGATGTACGTGATCCCGTACTGCATGGGTCCGATCGATTCGCCGCTGTCGCGCTGCGGCGTGGAGATCACCGACTCCCCGTACGTGGTCGCCAACATGCGGATCATGACCCGCATGGGCGCGCCGGCGTTGCAGCGGATAGAGAAGGAAGGAACGTTCGTGAAGGGCCTGCACTCGATCGGCGAGCTCGATCCCGAGCGCCGCTACATCATGCATTTCCCGGAAGAGCTGACGATCAAGTCGTACGGTTCCGGCTACGGCGGCAACGCGCTGCTGGGCAAGAAGTGCCACGCGCTGCGCATCGCCTCGCACCAGGCGCGCAGCGAGGGCTGGCTGGCCGAGCACATGCTGATCCTCGGCGTCGAGAATCCGCAGGGCGAGACCCATTACATCGCGGCGGCATTCCCGTCGGCCTGCGGCAAGACCAACCTGGCGATGCTGATCCCGCCCGACGGTTACCGCGAGGCCGGCTGGAAGATCTGGACGGTCGGCGACGACATCTGCTGGATGCGCCCGGGCGCCGATGGCCGCCTGTATGCGATCAATCCCGAGGCCGGCTTCTTCGGCGTCGCCCCGGGCACTTCCACGAAATCGAACCCGAACGCGCTGGCATCGATCCAGTCGCACACCATCTTCACCAACGTCGGCGTCACCGCCGACAACCAGCCGTGGTGGGAGGGCATCGACAACGGCCTGCAGCCGGTCACCGACTGGCGCGGCGAACCCTGGGACCCGTCGGTGCGTCCGGCCGCGCATCCCAACTCGCGCTTTACCGTGTCGGCGAAGCGCTGCCCCAGTTACTCGCCGATGGCCGAGGATCCGCATGGCGTGCCGATCTCCGCGATCGTGTTCGGTGGCCGCCGCGCCTCGCTGGTGCCGCTGGTGTTCGAGGCGCGCAACTGGACCCATGGCGTCCTGGTCGGTGCGTCGATGGGTTCCGAGACCACCGCCGCCGCCACGGGTGCCGTGGGCGTGATGCGCCGCGACCCGATGGCGATGAAGCCGTTCTGCGGCTACAACTTCGCCGACTACTTCGCCCACTGGCTGTCGTTCGACAAGGCCGGTGCGAAGCTGCCGAAGATCTTCCACGTCAACTGGTTCCGCAAGGGCGCCGACGGCAAGTTCCTGTGGCCGGGCTTCGGCGACAACCTGCGCGTGCTGGAGTGGATGATCAAGCGCGTCGAGGGCAGGGTCGGGGCGATCCAGACGCCAATCGGCGGCTTGCCGGCGGCGGGCGACCTCGACCTGGACGGCCTGGCGCTGTCCGATGAGGCGCGCAGGGTCCTGTTCGGCTACGACCGGGCCGGCTGGACGGCCGAGTTCAAGGGGATCGAGGCCTACCTGGACGAGTACGGCCAGCGGATGCCGGAGGCACTGCGGGGCGAACAGCGTCGGATCCTGGGCGAACTGGGAAGCTGAATGGCTCCCTGTGCCTGTAGGCCTTCGGGCACTTGCGCCAGAAGCTGATATCGGCTTGTCCTTGCGTTAAGGATGTGTTTCCATCCGGGTAGCCCGGCAAATTGGGGCTGTCCAACATCCATGGGGATACGCAAATGGAAGCCAAGCCGATTGCAGCAAGTCTCAAGCGAAGTGCCCTGGCCGTGGCGCTGGGCCTGTGTTTCGCAGGAGGTGTCCAGGCACAGAGTTCGGTGGGTTCGATCTTCGGTGAAACCACCGGTAGCGCCTCCGTGCAGATCGAGAACCTCGACACCGGTCTGTCGCGCTCCATCACCGCCGATGAATCCGGCCGTTTCACTTTCTCGCAGCTCGCCCCCGGCCACTACCGCGTCACTTCCGGCGGCGTCACCCGCGAGGTCCAGGTCAATATCGGCACCGGTACCAACGTGGTCCTGACCGCCGGCGACCCCACGACGCTGGGCACGGTCACCGTGGTCGGTTCCGGCGCGATCAATCCGATCGACGTCTCGTCGGTCGAATCCACGTCGATCTTCACCGCGCAGCAGCTCCAGGAACTGCCGGTTGCCCGCGACATCACCAACGTCGCCCTGCTGGCCCCCGGAACCGTCCGCGGCGATACCGGCTTCGGCAACCTTGCTTCGTTCGGTGGTTCCTCGGTGGCCGAGAACGGTTACTACATCAACGGATTCGACGTCACCAACATCCGCAATTTCATTTCCTACGCGACGCTGCCGTTCGAGGCGATCTCGGAGCAACAGATCAAGACCGGCGGCTACGGCGCCGAGTACGGTCGCTCGCTGGGCGGCGTGATCAACATCCTGACCAAGCGCGGCACCAACGAATGGCATGGCGGCGCCAGCATCTACTGGTCGCCGGAGTGGGGCCGCGAGCACAGCGACAACGTGGTGACGCGCGATCCGCTCGACCTGGCCGATGGCAACGTGTACTTCGTATACCGCGAGGACGACAAGGCGACGCGCTTCAATTACAACGTCTACGGTGGCGGCCCGATCGTCAAGGACCGGTTGTTCTTCTTCGGAATGGTCGAGGGCAGGAACGACTCCAACGACATCTACAACCGGGACGACAGTTCGCACAACGAGGACGATAGCCCGAATGGCATGGTGAAACTGGACTGGAACATCACCAACGACCATATCGTCGAGCTCACCGCCATCTACAACAAGTCCAAGACCGACTACCAGCTCTTCAACAATGCCCCCGGCCAGAAGTACGTCGGCGAGCACCAGATGGAAGGCACCAAGTTCCAGCGCGAGAACGGCGGCGAGGTCTACATCGGCAAGTACACCGGCTACCTCACCGACAACTTCACCATTTCGGCCATGGCAGGCAAGCTCGAACACGTCGAGAGCTACCAGACGCCGGAGGGCCTGCCGGGCGCCGATTGTCCGCGTGCGTTCGATAGTCGCAGCAACCCGGGCGCCACGACCTACATCGGCTGTTGGGACCAGGCACAGACCTTCATCCGCGATCCCGACTGGGGCCCGGACAAGGACACCCGCGATGCCTTCCGCGTCGATGCGGAATGGAGCATCGGCGACCACCTGCTCCGCTTCGGCTATGACACCGAGGAGTTCGAGTCGGGCCACGCCGGCCAGGTTTACACCGGCGGTGCGTACTGGCGCTTCTTCTTCGTCCCGACTGGCGAAACCGTCGATCGCAGTTCCAGCCCGTTCTTCGGCATGGCTGGACGCGAGGTCAATGGCGAGCTGGTCGGCCCCGGGCAGAACTACGCCCGCCGCTGGCTGTCGCAAACCACCTCCGGCTCCTACAAGGTAGAGAACGAAGCCATCTACATCGAGGACAGCTGGCAGGCCACCGACAACCTGCTCGTCTATCTTGGCGTCCGCTCCGAAGCATTCGAGAACTTCAATGCGCAGGGCGATTCCTTCGTCAAGGCCGACGACCTGATCGCGCCGCGCGTCGGCTTCTCCTGGGACGTAAACGGCGACTCCAACTTCAAGGTTTTCGGCAACGCAGGCCGATACTTCATCCCGGTGGCGTCGAACACCAATATCCGCGCCTCCGGCGGTGAAGTACTGATCGAGGAATTCTTCCTCACCACCGGCGTCGACGAAGCCCGCGGCGAACCGACCGGAGTCGGTGCCCAGGTAGGCGGCACCAACGTCAACGGTTCGCTCGATGCGCCTGATTCGCAGACCCTGGCGGTCGCTGATCTCGATCCGATGTACCAGGACGAGTTCATCCTCGGCTTCCAGAAGCAATTGACCAGCGCCTGGACGTTCGGCGTGCGCGCGATCCACCGCAAGATCAAGAGCGGCATGGACGACTACTGCTCGCACCAGCCGTTCCTGGACTGGGCCACGGACAACGGCCATACGAACTTCGATCCGGCATCGATGGCCGGCTGCTTCGTGGTCAACCCGGGCAAGGACATCAAGATCGCGATGGACCTGAACAACGATGGCAACTACACCATCGAGACGGTACCCAACAGCTACCTGGGCTTGCCGTCGTACAAGCGCACCTACAAGGCGCTGGAACTGTTCTGGGAGCGCAATGCCGGCGACAACTGGTACCTGCAGGGCTCGTACACCTGGGCGCGCAGCAGGGGCAACGTGGAGGGCTATGTCAACTCGACCCTCGAGCAGGATGATGCAGGCCTGACCCAGGACTTCGACCATCGGTTGTTCGAGGATGGTTCCTACGGCGACCTGCCGAACGATCGTCGCCATACCGTAAAGCTGTTCGGCAGCTACAAGATTGGCGAACAGTGGCGCGTCGGCGCCAACCTGCTGGCCCAGTCCGGTCGCCCGATCAACTGCAATGGCTACATTCCGCTGGACGGGACGGGCATCGACGAAGGCAACCTGACGTTTTATTCCGCATCGAGCTTCTATTGCCTGGACGAGAACCTGAACACCGTCCTCGGGCAGCGTGGCGATCGCGGGCGGACGCCGTGGGTCTACAACGTGGATGCCTCGCTCGCCTACATCCCGGACTGGGCGGACAAGCGGCTTACCCTGCAGGTGGACGTGTTCAACGTGCTCAACCTGCAGCAGGTCACGGAGTATTACGAGGTCGGCGAATCCAGCCGTTCGACCCCGACCTTCGAGCCGAACTTCCTCAATGAAGTGAACTACCAGTCGCCGCGCTCGATCCGCTTCTCGGCGCGTTACGACTTCTAGGCCAAGGGACGACGAAGGCCCTTGAGGATTTGGCCGCCGGCTCGTGCCGGCGGCCTTTTTCTTGCCAATTGTTAATTAAGAAACGTGTTGCAGTGCAGCATCCAGCGCTTGAGCCGAATGCGGTTTGCTGGCGGTTTCTTCAATCCTCGCAATGGGTTAGGACCATACCGGACAGTGCGGTCCGGGGTGATTGTCATTGGGGCATGGATCGGATTGGGCAAGGCTTTTCGTGAGGGGGTTGTTAAGGAATTGTTGTGTGTTCTATAGTCGGGCGGTCATGCCATCTACGGCTTTGACGTACATGTACATCTCAAGGTCCTTCGTCCTCATTGGGGGTTTACAACAATGGCTTCTAAGCAACTCGCAGCAGGCCTGAAGCGAAGCGCACTGACCGTGGCACTGGGTCTGTGCTTCGCCGGCGGCGCCCAGGCACAGTCCAACGCGGCTGGTGCCATCACCGGTAGCGCCGAGCCCGGCAGCTCGATCACCGCCACCAACCCGGCCACCGGCTTCAGCCGCACCATCACCGTCGGCGCCGATGGCAACTACCGCTTCTCGTCGATGCCGGTCGGTGAATACCAGGTCAGCGACGACGGCGACGCCCCGCGCACCGTGCGCGTCAACGTCGGTGTTGCCGCCAACGTCGATTTCGGCGATGCCACCACGCTCAATACGGTAACCGTCGTCGGCACCAACCAGGTCAACCCGATCGACGTCTCCTCGGTGGAGTCGACCACGATCCTGACCTCGGAGCAGTTGGCCAAGATCCCGGTGCCGCGCAACATCACTTCGGTCGCGCTGCTGGCCCCGGGTACCGTCCGCGGTGCAGCGAACGCCGGCTTCGGCAACCTGCCGTCGTTCGGTGGTTCGTCGGTTGCCGAGAACCAGTACTACATCAACGGCTTCAACGTCACCAACACCTTCAAGAACCTCAACTTCGCCCAGATCCCGTTCGAGGGCATCGCGGAGCAGCAGGTCAAGACGGGTGGTTACGGCGCCGAATTCGGCCGTTCGACCGGCGGCGTGATCAACATGATCACCAAGCGCGGTACCAACGAGTTCCACGCCGGTGGCAGCGTGTACTACGTGCCGCAGTCGCTGCAGGAAAGCTCGCCGGACCTGTACTACAACGACGGCCTGTGGGTTTCCAACAACTCGCGTGATACCGGTTGGGAACTGACCGGCGCCGCCTGGGCCAGCGGTGCGCTGATCAAGGACCGCCTGTTCGCCTACGGCGTGGTCCAGTACGGCAAGACCGGCGACGACACCTGGACCAGCCGCTTCGGCACCGCAAACCTCGACAGCTCGAGCAAGCGCCCGCAGTGGCTGGCCAAGGTCGACTGGATGCTGAACGACAACAACAGCCTCGAGCTGACCGCGTTCTCGGACAAGCGCGAGTTCACGGACGACTACTACCGCGCCGCGTTCCCGAACATCGCCAGCGGCGACCCGACCAGCGTTCGTGGCGAGTACGTCGGTACCGACTTCAACGAAGCCGGCGGCGATAGCTACAGCGTGAAGTACACCGGTTATCTGACCGACACCTTCACCCTGTCGGCCTTGTACGGCCACGGTGAATTCAGCCGTTCCAATTATGGCGTGTCGGCCTCCGGCCTCACCCAGGAATACACCGGTAACCTCACCGGCGCCGTTGCCGGTTGCCCGATCATCAGCGACTCCCGCGCGGGCGTTTCGACCGGCGCGCGTCCTGCGATCAAGGGTTGCCAGTTCATCAACACCCTGGGCCGCCGCGACGCACTCGACGAGCGCGAGCAGTTCCGTATCGACGCCGAGTGGGCGCTGGGTGATCACCTGCTGCGCGCTGGTATCGACATCGACAACTTCGAATCGGTCGACGGTACCGCCTATTCGGGTGGCGCGCAGTGGCTGTACCAGACCACCGGCGCCGGCGTTGATCGCGTCCGCTACCGCAGCTTCCGCTCCGGTGCGAACGTGGGCGTCGACCAGCAGGCCTTCTACCTGGAAGACAGCTGGAGCGTGACCGACAACTTCGTCGCCTATGTCGGCCTGCGTTGGGACACCTTCGAGAACAAGAACGGTGAAGGCGAAACCTACGTCAAGATCGACAACCAGTTCGCTCCGCGCCTCGGATTCTCGTGGGACGTCTTCGGCGACTCGACCTTCAAGGTCTTCGGTAACGCCGGCCGCTATGCGCTGCCGCTGACCGCTGGTGTCGCGACCCGTGCCGCCTCGGCGTCGCTGTACGAAGAAATCTATTACACGTACACCGGTGTCGATGCCGCCACGGGCGCCCCGACCGGCCTGACCCGCATCGTCAACCCGTCGACGGGCAGCACCGATACCCGCTACCTCAACGGCGAAGATGGCCGTCCAAAGTATGCGGCCGGTTACGCCGCGGCGAACGTCGACCCGATGTACCAGGACGAGTACATCCTCGGCTTCCAGAAGCAGCTGAACGACAACCTGTCGGTCGGCGTCCGTGGCATCTACCGTGACCTGAAGCGCGCCATCGACGACGGTTGCGATTACGCAGTCGTGCTCGCGGCCGCAGAAGAGCAGGGTTACGGCGACGGCCACAGCCCTGGCGAGAAGTTCAACTACTGCTTCCTGTACAACCCGGGCCAGGACACCAACCTCGTCGAGGACTTCGACGGCGACGGTACCGTGGAAGAGGTTATCGTTCCGGCCGAGGTGCTCGGGCCGGCGGCCAAGCGTACCTACTCCGCGCTCGAGTTCTTCGTCCAGGGCACCTGGGACAAGTTCTTCCTGCAGGGCTCGTACACCTACGCCAAGGCCAAGGGCAACACCGAGGGTGGCGTGCGTTCGGACAACGGCCAGGCCGATACCGGCACCACGTCGGACTTCGACTACGCCGCTGCGATGATCGGTGCCTACGGCTATGGCCCGAACGACCGTCGTCACTCGCTGAAGATGTTCGGCAACTACGAGCTCAGCGATGAGTGGGCGGTCGGCGGTAACTTGCTGACGCAGTCGGGTCGTCCGATCAGCTGCATCGGCATCTACAAGGGCCTCGAGACCAGCTACTACGCCAATATCCACTTCTCGTGCGATACGGGTGCGCCTGATGGCTCCGCCAACAACGGCGACACCATCGTCCCGCGCGGTACCGTGGGCCGTACCCCTTGGACCACGACCCTGGACCTGAACGTCAACTATTCGCCGAGCTGGATGGAAGGCCTGCAGTTCAAGCTCGACGTGTTCAACGTGCTCAACTCGGACAAGCCGATCTCCGTCAACGAAATTGGCGAAGACGCGGGCGGCAACCCGGCTACGGTGGCGAATACCTACCGCACCCCGACCGCCTGGCAGACCCCGCGTTCCGTGCGCTTCATGGTGCAGTACGACTTCTAAGT
>JALYWW010000157.1 GCA_030852515.1 Pseudomonadota bacterium | reverse complement strand
CTACTTCGGCGGCAACGACCTGGAAGGCGCGAACGCCGGCCAGACCGTCGCCGCGCGCGCCGCGTGGGTGCCGCGCAACGCCGCGGGCGACGTCCTGCACCTGGGCGTGTCGGCGAGCCGCGAGGAGCCCGACGCCGGAAGCTTCCGCATGCGCGCCCGGCCCGAGGTCGGCCTGACCGACGTGCGCCTGGTCGACACCGGCACGCTGCCGGGCGTCGACGCGATCCGCCGCGAAGGCCTCGAAGGCCTGTGGATCCGCGGGTCGTGGTCGGTGCAGGGCGAATACCTGCAGGCGCGGGTCGCGCGCGGCCCGGGCCTGGACGACGTGGGTGGGCGCGGGGCGTACGTGTTCGCCAGCTGGGTGCCGACCGGCGAGTCGCGCGCCTACAACGGTTACGCCGGCAACGTCGTGCCGTCGGGCATGTCCGCGCTGGAGCTGTTGCTGCGCTACAGCCACGTCGACCTCGACGACGGCGCGGTGCGCGGCGGCCGCCAGTCCGACTGGACGCTCGGCGCCAACTGGTACCTGGGCCGCAACTTCAAGGTGCAGGCGAACTACGTGTTCGCGAGCAGTCGCCGCGGCGACCTGCGTCGCGATCCCCACGCCTTCGGGCTGCGCGCGCAGGTGCAGTTCTGATCGGCGCAGCCGCCGACGCGCCACGTCCGAGACCCTCCATTTACAGGATTCCCCCGATGCGCTGGTTCAACGATCTCTCCATCACCCGCAAGATGCTCGCCGGCATCTCGCTCGCCGCCGTACTCACCCTCACGCTCGGCGCGTTCGCCTACGGCCGGCTGGTCACCGCGAACGCGGAAATGAGCGGCATCGCCAACAGCAACGTTCCGCAGGTGCAGGCGCTGGGCGACATCCGCAGCTTCCTCGGCGAACTGCGCACCTACGAGATGGCGCTGGTCGACACCCGCAACTTCGCCGAGTACGAGCCGCGGTTCGCGAAGATGGCCGAAGCCATCGGCCAGGCGAACGCGCAGTACGCCGCGCACCTGTCGGCGGGCACGGACAAGCGCCTGTACGCGGCCAGCGACACGGCCGTCAAGGCCTACCTTGCCGCCTCCGCGCGCCTGCTGGACGCGGGCCGCCGCGGCGACTTCGAAGCCGCGGCCAGCATCTCCAGCGAAGAGTCGCGCCCGGCGCGCAGGACGGCCTTCGCCGCGCTCGATGCGCTCGGCGCCGACGACCGTGCGCGCCTGGCCGCCAGCGTGGCGCAATCCAAGGCCACCTTCAGGCGCAGCGTCATCATCATGGTCGCGCTGACCGTTGGCTCGATCATCCTGTCGCTGTTCGGCGGCTTCTTCATCGCCCGCGGGGTCGGCCGCGCGCTCGGCCGCGCGACGGCCATTTCGGCGGCGCTCGCCGACGGCCGCTTCGACAACGCAATCGAGATCGACTCGAAGGACGAGGCCGGCCAGCTGATGGCCAGCATGCAGCAGGTGCAGGGACAGCTGCGGCGCTTCAACGCGCAGATGCAGTCGCTGATCGAACTGCAGCAGTCCGGCGAAGACCTGCAGCACCGCATGCCGGAAGACTTCCCGGGCGACTACGGCAGCCTGGCCAAGGGCGTGAACGCGGCGATCTTCGGGCACCTCGACGCGATCGTGGCGGCCATCGAGGTCGTGTCCGAGTACGGCCGCGGCGACCTGCGCCGCGATGCGCCGCGCCTGCCCGGCCAGCGCGCGATGCTGCACGAAGCCCTGGACTCGGTGAAGGCCAGCCTGGGCGCGGTCAACGCGGACATCAGCGGACTGGCCGAGTCGGCGGCGCGCGGCGATTTCAGCGCGCGCGGCGACGAGGCGCGCTACGAGCACGCCTTCCGCGACATGGTGGCGGCACTGAACCGGCTGATGGCCGAAGCCGACGCTGGCCTTTCGGACGTGGGCCGGATCATGGCGTCGATCGCCGAGGGCGACCTCAGCCAGCGCGTGGAGCGCGAGTACCAGGGGGCGTTCGGCCAGCTGGCCGCCGACACCAACCGCACCGTCGAGCACCTGACCGGCATCGTCGGCCAGATCCGCCACGGCAGCGATGCGATCAACGTCGCCGCCCGCGAGATAGCCGCCGGCAACCAGGACCTGTCGCAGCGCACCGAGCAGCAGGCCGCATCCCTTGAGGAAACCGCCTCGTCGATGGAGGAACTCACCTCCACCGTGCGCCAGACCGCCGACAACGCCCGCCAGGCCAACCAGCTCGCCATCGGCGCGGCCCAGGTCGCGGAGCAAGGTGGCGCCGTGGTCGGCCAGGTCGTCCACACCATGAGCGCGATCAACGAATCCTCGCGCCGCATCAGCGACATCATCGGCGTCATCGACGGCATCGCCTTCCAGACCAACATCCTGGCGCTCAACGCCGCGGTCGAAGCCGCGCGCGCCGGCGAGCAGGGCCGCGGCTTCGCGGTCGTGGCCACCGAGGTGCGTTCGCTGGCCCAGCGCTCGGCCAACGCGGCCAAGGAGATCAAGCAGCTGATCACCGAGTCGGTCGACAAGGTCGAGCACGGCAACGCGCTGGTGGGCGAAGCGGGCAAGACCATGGGCGAGATCGTGACCAGCGTGAAGCGGGTCACCGACATCATCGCCGACATCTCGGCCGCCTCGCAGGAGCAGAGCACGGGCATCGAGCAGGTCAACCAGGCGGTGACCCAGATGGACGAGGGCACGCAGCAGAACGC
>JALYWW010000156.1 GCA_030852515.1 Pseudomonadota bacterium | reverse complement strand
TGTACGTCCATGTAGGCTCGTCGTCGGCATCCATGCCTCCGACGGTCTCGCGCAGGGACACACACATCCGCTGCGCCCAATCAAGGAAGCGAGAACCGCGTTTCGCGGCTTCCGCCGCTCCCACGCTCAGCCGCCGAAGGTGTCGGCGTAGGGGTTGTGTTCGCCGGTGGTGCCTTCCGAAAGGCGGAACTTGAGCGACAGGCCTTCGCGGGAATCGGCGGCGCGCAGCGCTTCTTCCATCTCGACCTTGCCTTCCTTGTACAGCCGGAACAGGCACTGGTCGAAGCTCTCCATGCCCTCTTCCAGGGTTTCTTCCATCGCCTGCTTGATCTCGTGGACCTGGCCGCGGCGCAGCAGGTCGCGGATCACCGGGGTGTTGATCAGGACTTCGGCCGCGGGCAGGCGGCGGCCGTCGGTGCCGACCACCAGGCGCTGCGAGATCACCGCGCGCAGGTTCAGGGCCAGGTTCATCAGCACGTTCTTGTGCGCGCCCTCGTCGAAGAAGTTGAGGATGCGCTCGATGGTCTGGTCGGCGTTGTTGGAGTGCAGCGTCGCCAGGCACAGGTGGCCGGTCTCGGCGAAGGCGATGGCGGCCTCCATCGTGGTCTGGTCCAGGATCTCGCCGATCAGGATGACGTCGGGCGCTTCGCGCATCGCGTTCTTCAGCGCGTTGTGGAAGGTGTGGGTGTCCATGCCCACTTCGCGCTGGTTGACGATCGATTTCTTGTGCTTGTGCAGGTATTCGATCGGATCCTCGATGGTGAGGATGTGGCCGGTGCTAGTGGTGTTGCGGTGGTCGATCATCGAGGCCAGCGTGGTCGACTTGCCCGAGCCGGTGGAGCCCACCAGCAGGACCAGGCCGCGCGGCGCCATGATGATCTGCTTGAGCACCTGCGGCAGGCGCAGTTCCTCGATCGTGGGGATCGCGCTGCGGATCGCGCGGATCACCATGCCGACTTCGCCGCGCTGCTTGAACACGTTGACGCGGAAGCGGCTCTTGTCGGGCAGGGCGATCGCCATGTTCGCCTCGAGGTCGCGTTCGAACGCCGGTACCTGGCCCTCGTCCATCAATGAATAGGCAATCTTCTTGACCATGCCCGGCGGCAGCCCGGCGGTACCGAGCGGGTACAGCTGGCCTTCGACCTTGATGTACACGGGAGCTTCCGCGGTCAGGAACATGTCCGACGCGTTTTTCTCCACCATCAGCTTCAGGAAATAGCTGATATCCATGCGTCCCACCCCATATGGCTAAAATCGGGCCTCGCGACCCCATGAAAGGGCGGTATCCCCATGAACGCAAGCTTCGCACAAATTTCCCGCGGCTGGCACGGACGGATGGCACAGGCCGCGCTGCTGCTCGCTCTCGCGGGGTGCGCGACCCTGCCACCACCGACCGCCGAGCTTGCCGCGGCACGGACCGCATTGGCGAATGCCGGTAACGCCGATGCCGATCAATATTCGCCCGACGTGCTCGCCAGCGCGCGTGCGGAATTGTCGATCGCGCAGGCCGCGATGGCCGAGGGACGCAATGCGCAGGCGCGCGACGCCGCGCTGATGGCAACCGCCGGCGCCGAGCTCGCCTCCGCCGACAGCCGTGCCCGGGTGCTGGACAACGAGTACGCGCAACGCCGCGACGAAATCGCCAGGTTGCGCGCGCAACTGCAGCTCGACGCCGCGCTGGACGATGCGGCTCAGGTGCCGGCGCTGCTCGAGGAGGCGGCGGCGATGACGCCGTCGATGCGCCTGCAGGCACTGGACACCGATCCGCGCTACACCGGCATGGCCGCCTATGAGCGGCTGCAGGCGCGCCAGGCCCTGGACGCCCTGGCCGAGGCCGGGTCGAAACAGCGCGCAACCGCGGCGGCGCTGGCCGCCCGGCGGGTCAGGATCGCCGAACTGGCCGCACGCAGCGCCCTGGTCTCGCGCGAGCTGGCCCGCCTGGACCAGCTGCGCAGCGAACTGCTGGTGGAAGCCAGCCGGCGCGATGCCGAACGGGCGCGACGCGAAGCCGAGCGGCTGCGCATCCAGGCCCAGATCCAGGCCGAGGAAGCGCAGCGCCTGCGGGCCACCGCGGAAGCCGAAACCGCCGCCCGCCTGAAAGCCGAAGAGGTGATCCTCGATGTCGGCGGTGCCCAGGCCCGCAAACTGCGCGCCGCGCGCAATAGGGCCGCCGACCTGGCCCGCCAGGAGGCCGAACTGATGGCCGCGCAGCAGGCTGCCGAGGCCGCCGCCAACGCCCCCGAACCTGAATCGGAGCCGACCCCGGACGAGGATTGAAAATGATTGGAATTCAAGGGCTTATTTGAGGTATTGCGCTATCCCGGCCGGGAGGAGTAGGGTCGGGTCAGCCATGGTCATTCAAGCCTCGCAATCAGGATTCCACCACGAACGCCCCGTGCCGCCCGGCCGGGGCGTTCCTGTTTTCGAGTAAGGAGGTTCCATGTTCGAAGGGCAACCACAGGCGGACGTAGAAGCACTGATGGGAAATTCCGAGTTCAAGCAGCTCTACCAGCGGCACAAGCTGCTGGACAAGCAGGTGCTGGACGCCGAGCTCGGGGTGCGACCGGTCGATGACGTGACCCTGTCGCAGATGAAACGCGAGAAGCTCCAGGCCAAGGACCGGCTGACCCGTCTCTACGACGTTCTCCACCACTGATTTTCGACTGGGGTGCGGGTGGCGGCGGCCTCCTCGTCGAC
>JALYWW010000095.1 GCA_030852515.1 Pseudomonadota bacterium | reverse complement strand
CCGGCTTCGAGTGCTCCCGCCGCACCAGCAGCGCGAGCGCCTTCTGCGCCGGCGTGGTCTCGCGCCGTGGTCGCCCCACCCGCGATTACTCCGCGTCGACCTCGGCATCCTCGCGCTCGGCTTCCGCTGGCACGAACTTCTCGCGCAGCGTGGCTTCCAGGGTGGCCGCGATCTGCGGGTTGTCCTTGAGGAACTGGCGCGCGTTTTCCTTGCCCTGGCCGATGCGTTCGTCGCCATAGCTGTACCAGGCGCCCGACTTCTCGATCAGGCGCGCATCCACGCCCATGTCGATCAACTCGCCCTCGCGCGAGATTCCCTCGCCATAGAGGATCTCGGTGATGACCTGCTTGAACGGAGGCGCCATCTTGTTCTTGACCACCTTGATCCGGGTCTGGTTGCCGATGATCTCGTCGCCTTTCTTGATTGCGCCGATACGGCGGATATCCAGGCGTACGGAGGCATAGAACTTGAGCGCGTTGCCGCCGGTAGTCGTCTCCGGGCTCTGGCCCGGCATCATGATGCCGATCTTGTGGCGCAGCTGGTTGATGAACACCACCATGCAGTTGCTGCGCTTGATGTTGCCGGTGAGCTTGCGCAGCGCCTGGCTCATCAGGCGGGCCTGCAGGCCGGGCAACTGGTCGCCCATCTCACCCTCGATCTCGGCGCGCGGGGTGAGTGCGGCGACCGAGTCGATCACTACCATGTCCACGGCGTTGGAGCGCACCAGCATGTCGCAGATTTCCAGCGCCTGCTCCCCGGTATCGGGCTGCGACACCAGCAGGTCGTCGACGTTGACGCCGAGCTTGGCCGCATAGGTCGGGTCGAGCGCGTGCTCGGCATCGACGAAGGCGGCGGTGCCACCGCGCTTCTGGCACTGCGCGATGGCCTGCAGGGTCAGGGTGGTCTTGCCCGAGGACTCCGGACCGTAGATCTCGATCACGCGACCCTTGGGCAGTCCGCCAATGCCCAGCGCGATGTCCAGTTGCAGCGAGCCGCTCGGGATGATCGGAATGATTTCCGCGACGCGATCGCCCATGCGCATGACCGATCCCTTGCCGAACTGCTTCTCGATCTGGGTGAGGGCGGCGGACAGGGCGCGCTTCTTGTTCTCGTCCATGGCTGGGTCCTTGTTGGATGATTGACTGGATGACTTGCTTGGCTTGGAAGGAAGGCTATCGGCCTGCCATCGCACGGACTGCGACGATGAAGATCCTGTTCCCGTCGTGGCTTCTTCGGCAGCGGTGGATGCCTCTTGCCGTTGTCGGGAAACCCCGCGCTTGCGCCGCGCCAGGCTCAACGATTCGGCCTGACGAGGCCGCAGTACAGGCCTTCGATGGCGAAGTCCTGGCCTGGTTGCACCTCGATCGGGGCGTAGTCGGGATTGCGCGGCAGCAGCCGGATCCGGTCCTTGCCGACCTTGAGCAACTTGACCGTGATCTCCTCGTCGATCCTGGCCACCACGATCTGGCCCGAGCGGGCGTCGCCGGTGCGATGCACGCCGATCAGGTCGCCGTCGAAAATCCCCTCGTCGCGCATCGAATCGCCCTTGACCTTGAGCAGGTAGTCCGGCGCCGGCGAGAACAACACCCGGTCGAGGATCAGCATCTGGTCCGAGCCACCGACGTCGGCGCCGATCGGCGTGCCCGCCGCGACCTGGCCGAGGACCGGCAGGTGCAGGGCGTCATCGTTGCCTGCCGCGCCCAGCGCAAGCGAGGCCTGCGGTGGCGTCGGAGCCTGCAGCACGCGAATCCCGCGCGCCCGCCCCGGAACCCTTTCGATGGCCCCCGCCGCCTCCAGCGCCTCAAGGTGGTATTGCGCCGCGCGCACTCCCTTGAAGCCGAAGGCGCGGGCGATTTCCGCCTGCGAAGGCGGCATGCCCTCGGCCTCTATGCGCTCGGCGATCAGGGCGAGGATGGCTTGCTGGGTATCGGTCAGTTCCATGGTTAGTAGTAATACTACTAACGCTCCGGGACTGTCAACAGTGCTTCAGATAAGGCGTTCGATTCCTTCCAGCGCCGCTGCCACGGTCTGCCGGCGCACCGCCTCGCGGTCTCCATCGAACTTGAACATCCCCGCGGCCGGATACCCCCCGCGCCGCTTCCAGGCGATCCAGACCGTGCCCACGGGCTTGTCGGCCGTGCCGCCACCCGGTCCGGCGATGCCGGTGACCGCCACCGCGACGCCGCCGCCCGAATGCACCAGGGCCCCGGACACCATCTCCAGAACCGTCTCGCGGCTGACCGCGCCGTACGTCTCCAGAGTCTCGGGACGCACGCCCAGCAGTGCCTGCTTGGCCTCGTAGCTGTAGGTGGCCAGGCCGCAATCGAACCAGTCCGAAGACCCGGCAATGTCGGTCACCACCTTGGCGATCCAGCCGCCGGTGCAGCTCTCGGCAGTGACCAGGCTCAACCGCGCTTCGCGCAGGCGCGCGCCGGTGGTTCCGGCGAGCGCCTGCAGCTCGGCATCGCTTGGGGGCAGCACTTGCTTGCTCAATAACTGACCCGCAGGGTGGCCCCGTACATCCTTGGCGCGCCCGGGAACGCATTGAAGGTATTGAACGGGTTGTTGGGCTGCGGCGACACGTTCTGCAGCGGGCCGTCGAAGCCGACCTGCACGTACTCGGCGTCGGTGAGGTTGCTGGCCCACAACTCGACCGTCCAGCGACCGTTCGCCGCCCCGAGGCCGACCCGCGCATTGAAGACCGTGTAGGCGTCCTGGTACTTCTCCACGTCGAGGTCGGAACCGGTGTTGTAGCCGGCCATGTACTTGCCGCCGATGTTGAACCGGGCCTGCAGTCCGCTCGACAGGCCCCACTCGTAGGTCAGCGACGCGGAACCGGACAGGTCGGGCGCGAACGGCATCGTCGCGCCGGGAAGCTTGTACAACCCACCGCCCGGGGCCGCGAAGTCACCGCCGGGGATGTCGTCGCCAAAAGTGGTCTCGGCGTACATCAGGCCGCCCTGCAGCATCAGCCCGCGCACCGACGCCGGCTGCCACAGGATCTCAGCATCCACGCCCTTCGACGTCACCTCCGGGATCGAACGCACCACGAAGCTGGTGCCAAGGAAGCTGTTGAGCTGGAAATCCTCGTACTGCTGGTGGAACAGCGTCGCGTTGAGCAGCAGCGACCCGTCGTTCCAGGTGGTCTTCATGCCCAGCTCGTAGCTGTCGACGAACTCGCCCGCGAACTCGGTGTCGTTGACCGGCAGGATGCCGGCGCCACCGCTGGACAGGCCCGTGGCCGACTGCACGCGATCGAGGTTGAAGCCGCCGCCCTTGTAGCCGCGCGCGCCGGAGAGGTAGGTCATCACGTTCTCGTTCCAGCGATACGCCGCCTTCAGCGTGCCGGACCATTCCTTTTCCTCGTTCGACTGCCGGGTATGGCCGCCGATCAGGTTGCCGTCCGCGTCGCGCCGCATGACGTGCATCGGGTTGGCCCAGGGCAGGCAGCCGTAGCCGATCACCTGCGGGATCACCTGCGGCAGCGCCGCTGCAGGCACTCCGCGCGCCATCAACGCCGCGGCGATCCTGGCCTGGCCGTTGACCGGATCGAGCATGGCCGCGCAGCCGGGGCTGCCGTTGGGATTGCTGTACCAGGAATCGACGGTCTTCTCGTCGCGGGTGTAGCGCAGGCCCATGGTGAGGTCGAGCGCGTCGGTCGCGTGCCATGTGTTGTTGGTGAACAGGGCCGCGCTCTTCGCATTCTGCTCGTACCGGTCGTGCGCGCCGAGGCCGGCGAACACGGTTCCGAACGTGCGCCCAGTCGCGTCGGCCAGGAACGTCGGCGCGTTGGGCAACTGGCCCAGCGCGGGGTTGACCAGCGACAGCAATGCGATCGACAGGTACGGCTCGTAGTGCGGGCCGATGCGATAGGTCTCGGTGCGGTCCAGGTCTTCGTCGGAATAGAAGAACCCGACCATCCAGTCCACCCGGTCGGTCGCGCCGGTCAGCCTGAATTCCTGGCTGAACGTCTTGAACCCGGTGAACGATTCGTCCTCGTCCGGGTTGCGGTACAGGATGTCGGCGGTGCTGAAGTCGTAGTCCAGGCCGTTGATGGCCTCCCAGTCGCGCGATGCGGTGATCGAGGTCAGCGTGGCCCCGCCCATCCATGGCGTCTCCCAGTTCACCTCGGCCGAAACGCCCTGGTCCTTGATGTCCTGGGTGGTGGGACGGTTGCTGTACGCGACGCGATCGAACGGATCGTCGCCAGGCGCGCCGATGGCCTTGCCGCCCACCAGCGCGTTGAGGATCCCGGCGGTGGCGCCCACCGTGGTCTGCACTGCGGTACAGCAGTTCTCCTCGCGGCTGGTGAAATCGCCGGACAGCAGGATCTCCAGCGTATCGCCCGGTTCAAACAGGAACTTGCCGCGCAGCGTGTGGTAGTTCTGGTCGTAATCCTGGTCCTCGGCGCGCGGGCCGTTGCCGCTACGCACGTCCATCCATCCATCGCGCTTGCGCTTGGCCGCGTAGATGCTGAAAGCCGCCGCGTCGCCAAGCGCATCGTTGTAGCTCGCCGACGCACCGAAGGCACCGTAATTGCCAGCGGTCAACTCGGCTTCCACGCTCTGGACATAGCTCGGGCGCCGGGTCACGACGTTGATCACGCCCGCGGAGGTGTTCTTGCCGAACACCGTGCCCTGCGGCCCCTTCAGCACCTCGATGCGTTCGATCTGGCCCAGGTCGCCGAAGCCCACGCTGTTGCGCGGCCGGTAGACCCCGTCGATGACGATGCCGACCGAGGATTCCAGGCCCACGTTGTCGCCCACGGTACCGATGCCGCGAATGCGGGCGGTGGTGATCGCCTCGCTCTGGGTGCTGGTCACGGTGAGGCCTGGAACCAGGGCCTGCAGGTCCTTGATGTCGTAAACGCCGGTGTCCTGCAGCAACTGCTGGTCGAGCACCGTCACCGAAATCGGTACGTCCTGCAGCGCTTCCTCGCGCTTCTGCGCGGTCACCGTCATCGTCGCGAGGGTGACGGTTTCCTCATCGTCCGGTTCCGCGGCAGTTGCCTGTTGCGGCGCAGCCTGCTGCGCCTGCGCGGTCATCGACATGGACAGACAGGCCGCGAACACCGCGGCGGCGAGCGTCTGGTGTTGCAGTTTGCGATGGGCCATTTTTGCTACTTCCCCCGAGGATGGAATGAGGCGCGCCTTGCCGCGCGCGACGCAGTGCTGGACTAGCTCGCCGGCAGGATACCGCCGGATACATCCGCGACCCTCGTGGGGGAAAGGCCGCGAGCCTGCGCGATTTCCCGCGCAGGCCCCATACGGCTACGTATAGCATGCGCGCGCGTCGCTTGCACCCGGGTCCGGCCAGGCCGGCAGGCGATACCATGGCGGGCCGCCGGGCGCCCCGGCCCCGCTGCTGCCCATGAACGTACAGACCCCGGAACACACACCCCTGATGAAGCAGTTCTTCGCCGCCAAGGCGGAGCATCCGGACGTGCTGATGTTCTTTCGCATGGGCGACTTCTACGAGCTGTTCTACGACGACGCGCGCAAGGCCGCGCGCCTGCTCGACATCACCCTGACCCAGCGCGGAAGTTCCGCCGGCCAGCCGATTCCCATGGCCGGCGTCCCCGCACATGCGTACGAGGGCTACCTGGCGCGGCTGGTGGCGCTGGGAGAGTCCGTGGCGATCTGTGAGCAGATCGGCGATCCGGCCGCTTCCAAGGGTCTGGTCGAACGCAAGGTCGTGCGCATCGTCACTCCCGGCACGGTCACCGACGAGGCGCTGCTGAGCGAGCGGCGCGACACCCTGCTGCTTGCCGTTGCGCACGGAAGGAATGGCTACGGCCTGGCCTGGGCAGACCTGTCCAGCGGCCGCTTCCTGGTCAACGAAGTCGGCGGCGAGGACGCCCTGGAAGCCGAGCTCGCGCGCCTGGATCCTGCCGAGCTGCTGCTGCCCGACGAGGATGGTTGGCCGGCCGCATTACTGGAACGCAACGGCATGCGCCGGCGCCCGCCGTGGCTGTTCGACGCCGACTGCGGCCGCCGCCAGCTGCTGCAGTTCTTCGGCCTGCACGACCTCACCGGCTTCGGCATCGACGACAAGCCACTGTGCATCGCGGCCGCGGCGGCCCTGCTCGGCTATGTCGAGGAGACCCAGAAGCAGCGCCTGCCGCATCTCACGGCGATCGCCGCCGAGCCGTCGGACGAGGCGATCGCGATGAACGCGGCCACCCGCCGCCACCTGGAACTCGACACCCGGGTCGATGGCGACACCCGCCACACACTGCTCGGCGTGCTCGACAGCACGATCACGCCGATGGGCGGACGCCTGCTGCGGCGCTGGCTGCATCGTCCGCTGCGCGACCGGCGCGTACTCGGCGAACGCCACCATGCCGTCGCCACCCTCATCGACAACCATGGCGACACCGACCTGCGCGAACGTTTCCGCGCGCTCGGCGACCTCGAGCGCATCCTCTCGCGCGTCGCACTGCGCAGCGCCCGGCCACGCGACCTGAGCACCCTGCGCGACGGCCTCGCGCTGCTGCCCGACCTCAACGCATTGTTGTCGCCGCTGGACTCGCCGCGCCTGCAAGCGCTGGCGGCGGAACTCGGCGACCACGGTGCGCAAGCCCACCTGCTCGCCTCCGCCGTGGTCGCGCAGCCGCCCTTGCTGGCGCGCGACGGCGGCGTCATCGCCGATGGCCACGACGGCGAACTCGACGAACTGCGCAAGCTGTCGACCCACGCCGACCAGTTCCTCGTCGAACTGGAACAGCGCGAGCGCGAAGCCACCGGCATCGCCACGCTCAAGGTCGGCTACAACCGGGTCCACGGCTACTTCATCGAGATCAGCAAGGGCCAGGCGGGCAAGGCGCCGACGCACTACACCCGCCGCCAGACCCTGACCGGCGCCGAGCGTTACATCACCGAAGAGCTCAAGCAGTTCGAGGACAAGGTGCTGTCGGCGCGCGAGCGTGCGCTGGCGCGCGAGAAACTGCTGTACGAACACCTGCTCGAGGCACTGAACGAAGACCTTGAATCGCTGCGCCGTTGCGCGTCGGCGCTCAGCGAACTGGACGTGCTCGGCTGCTTCGCCGAACGCGCGCAGGCGCTGGACTGGTCGCGTCCGCGGCTCGCCGATGCACCCGGGCTGCGCATCGAGGGCGGCCGCCACCCGGTGGTGGAAGCCGTGCGCGACGAACCGTTCACCGCCAACGACCTGGTCCTGGGCAGCGATTCCGATGGCGGCAACGATGTGCGGATGCTGGTGATCACCGGCCCGAACATGGGCGGCAAGAGCACCTACATGCGCCAGAACGCGCTGATCGTGCTGCTCGCCCATATCGGGAGTTTCGTCCCGGCGGCGCGCGCGGAAATCGGACCGATCGACCGCATCCTCACCCGCATCGGCGCCGGCGACGACCTTGCCCGCGGCCAGTCGACCTTCATGGTCGAGATGAGCGAGACCAGCTACATCCTCCACCACGCCACCGACCAGTCGCTGGTGCTGATGGACGAGATCGGCCGCGGCACTTCGACCTACGACGGCCTCGCCCTGGCCGATGCCTGCGCGCGCCATCTCGCTGGCATCAACCGCAGCTACACGTTGTTCGCGACCCACTACTTCGAACTGACGGCGCTCGCCGGCCAGCCCAACAGCAGCGGCGGCAGCGGCATCGCCAACGTGCACCTGGACGCGGTCGAGCACCGCGACCAGGCCGGCACCGAATCGCTGGTGTTCATGCATGCGGTCAAGGACGGCCCGGCCGACCGCAGCTTCGGCCTGCAGGTCGCGGCACTGGCCGGCCTGCCAAAGACCGTGGTGCGCCAGGCGCGCGCCCGCCTGGCCGAACTCGAAGCGCAGAACCGCGACGCGCCGACCACGCCGATGACCGCGCAGGCACTGGACGCTCCGCAGCAGATCGGCCTGTTCACCCCGTCGTCGGCCGCGCTCGAAGCACTCGCCGCACTCGAGCCCGACGAACTCACGCCCAAGCAGGCGCTCGAAGCCCTCTACAGGTTGAAAGCCATCTCGTAGGAGCGCGCCTTGCGCGCGAAGCGAATGTCTCGCTTCCGTGATTGGGCGCAGCGGATGTGTGTGTCCCTGCGCGAGACACGCCGCGAGTACGTCCATGTAGGCTCGTCGTCGGCATCCATGCCTCCGACGGT
>JALYWW010000094.1 GCA_030852515.1 Pseudomonadota bacterium | reverse complement strand
GTCTCCGACAGTCCCGCCTTGGGCAAGACCTTTCCACGACGCTAACCCAAGCGAGTGGGTCGATGCTGCGCCCCATCAAGGAAGCGAGAACTTCCGCGTCAGTTGCCGCCGACGGCGGGAACGACGGGCATGGCATCGACGGGGACGGTCGGATTGGTGATGTCGTCGCGCAGGTACTCCGGCAGCGACTCGTCGACCTCGGTGCGGTCGCCCTGGATCTGGTAGTTGCGGCGCTGCATCCATGCATCGCGGACCAGCGCGTAATCGTCGGTCGCGCCCTCGCGCATGCTGTCGACCGCGAACAACTGGGTGCGCACGTCGACCAGCTGCAGGCCCTGCATGAACACCCGCACCCGGTCTTCCTCGACCTGGCGCAGCGGCGACAGCGGCGCGTCGCCCATCAGGCCGAACACGTCGCGCACCGTGCGCGGACCGAACAGCGGCAGCTCGACGTAACGCGAACGCTCCCAGCCCCACTTGCCCAGGGTCTGGCCGAAGTCTTCGCTGCTGTAGTGCAGGCCGGCGTCGCTGGCGGGATCGAAGATGCCGGCGACGCCAAGGGTGGAGTTCATCAGGAAGCGCGCCAGCGCGTGCCCGGCTTCCAGCGGCTTGCCCTGCAGCAGCGAGTTCAGCGCGTTGACCGGCTGGCCGAGGTTGGAAAAGAAATTGCGCACGCCCAGCCGCACAGGGCGCGGAACGACGTCGACGTAGGCATGGGCGAGCGGCGAGGCGACGTAGCGGTCGACCGCGTTGTTGAACGTGTGCACGCGACGGTTGAGCGGCTCCCACGGATCGTAGCTGGCGGGCAGCTCGGCGGGCGCGGGCAGGGTCGGGTCCGCGACCGGGTCGTAGACCTGGCCGCCATAGATCGCGGCGTAGTCGTGTTCGGCCTGGGTCGGCGCCTGCTGCACGTCGGCGGCGGGTGTCGCCGGGTCGGCTTCGCCCTGGGCCTGCACTTCGGCAGGCTCGACCACGACAGGTTCGACGGGCGCATCGGCGCGCGCCGCCTGCCCGCCGCTGGCGCAGGCGGCCAGCATCAGGCACAGCAGGGGAAGTGCGATGGCGCGGGGGAGGCGACGGCGCATTGGCTCTAGTTTACCGGAGGACGTCAGTCGTATACGGGTAAATCAGCTGGCGAAGGCCAGCGATGGCGCAAGGCGGTACGCCGCGCGCAGTTCCGACAGTCCTTCCGGGTCGCCATCCAGCACGATGTCACCGCCGCAGCGCGCGGCCAGTTCGGCGAGCAGGGCGACGCCGGCGCTGTCCACGCGGGTCACGCCTTTCAGGTCGAAGCGGCGCACGCCGCGCAGCTGCACGCTGTTGGACTGCGCGCCAACCTGGCGCCAGGCGCCGGGAACGGCGTCGCCGAGCAGGGCGCCGGAGAAACGCAGCGCGTCGCCCTCGCGGGCGAGGCTGGCGCCGGCTTCAGCCGCCGGCATCGACGGTGACCTTGCCGGCGGCCAGTTCAGCGGCGACCTGGCGGATCGACTTGCGGGTCAGCTCGTTGTCGAACTGGGCGCGGAAGGTCTGCACGAAGGACACGCCTTCGACCATCACGTCGAACACCTTCCAGCTGTCACCGGACCTGCGCATGAAGTAGTCGACCGGGATCGGTTCGCCACCCTTGCGCAGCAACTCGCTCGCGACCTTCACGCCGAGGCCGCGCGGAAGCACGGTCTCGGACTTGATCCGCACCTTCAGCTGGGTGTTGAAGTCCAGCAGCGAGGAGCCATAGCGGCGCATCAGGCTGTCGGCCAGGGCATCGGCGAACAGCTTCACGTCGGCGGCGGAGGCGCCGCGGCCGTGGCGGCCCAGCACCTGGCGCGCGGCATAGTCGCGGTCGAAGGTGGCGTTGAACTCGCTGGCGATGAACGCCTCGAGCTTGCCGCGATCGGCCTTGAACTCGGCGCGGCGGGTTTCCAGCGCGGACAGGATGCGCTGGCTGTTCTCGAGCACGACCTTGCTCGGGGTGGTGGCCTGCGCGGCGGCGAGGCCGGGCAGCAGCAGGAGGGCCGCGAACAGGAACGCGAACAACTTGGTGACCGGGGGGCGATTCTTCATGGCATTCATTCCGTGGGGGGCGGATTGGATTCGTTGGAGGGACTGGAGGCGTCGGCGCTGTCGTTGCCGCCACCGCTGAACATGTATTTGCCGACCATCTGGATCAGGTCGACGGCCGGGGCGGTGAAGGCGATCTCGTCGCCCGGCTGCAGCGGCGTCGGATCGCCGCCGGGCTGCAGGCCGACATAGCTCTCGCCAAGCAGGCCGCCGGTCAGGATGCTGGCCGAGGTATCGCCCGGCAGGTCCTGGTAGCGCTCGTCGATCGCCAGGGTCACGACGGCGTCGAGCTTGACCGGGTCAAGCTGAATCGCGGCCACATTGCCGATCGTGACGCCGCCGATCTTCACCGGCGCGTTCGGGCGCAGCTGGCCGAGGTTGGTGAAGCGCGCCTGCAGCGGGTAGGTCGCCTGGCCGAAGCCGAACTTGCCGTTGCTGGAGGCCAGCGCCAGCACCAGCAGCGACGCCAGGCCCAGCAACAGGAAGGCGCCGACGGCGAACTCGAGACGTGGACCGCGAATACTCATCTTGATGACCTCTGTAGGAGCGGCGGCAGCCGCGACCTTCTAGAACAGGAATGCCGAAAGCACGAAATTGAACATCAACACCAGCAACGAGGCGTTCACCACCGCCCGCGTGGTCGCCACCGAGGTGCCCTCGATGGTCGGCTCGGCGTGGTAGCCGACGTAGGACGCGACCAGCGCGGCGATGCCGCCGAACACCGCGGCCTTGATGAAGGCGACCAGGAAGTCGGCGCGGAAGTCGACCGCGTCCTTCATCACCTGCCAGAACGCGCCGCTGTCGATGCCGATCACCCGCACCGCCTCGAACCAGCTGGCGCTGATGGCGAACGAACAGAAGATCGCGGTCAGCAGCGGCACGCAGATGATCGCCGCCCAGAAGCGCGGCGCGACCACCTTGGCCACCGGGTCGATCGCCATCAGCCCGAGCGCGGTGATCTGGTCGGTGGCGCGCATCAGGCCCAGCTCCGCGGCGATCGACGATCCCGCGCGGCCGACGAACAGCAACGCGGTCAGGACCGGCGCCAGTTCCCGGTACAGGCCCAGGCCGACCAGTGCGCTGACCTGGCCATCGGCGCCGTAGGTCTGCAGCGCGCGGTAACCGAGCAGGGTCACCGACAGGCCGACGAAGGCGCCGCCGACGGCGATGATCGGCAGCGAGCGCGCGCCGATCTTGTAGATCTCGCGGATCAACTCGGCGAAAAAGTCGCGGGTCGGCACCGAGGCGCGCAGCACCGACAGCGAGAACAGACCGGCGCGGCCCAGCGAGCGGGTGGCGGCAACAAGCGAGCCGATAAGAGCGCGCATCAGGCGGCCTCCACGCGGCGGGCTGCGGTATCAAACGGAATGGGACCGTCCGGATCGCCGCGCAAAAACTGCTGCACCAACGGATCGGACGAGGCCTGCAGTTCGGCAGGCGTGCCGCTGAACACGATGCGGCCGTTGGCGATCACGATCGCGCGGTCGGCCACCGGCAGGGTCTCGTGCACGTGGTGGCTGACGATGATGCTGGTCAGCCCCAGGCTGTCGTTGAGCCGCGAGACCAGGTTCATGATCACGCCGCTGGCGATCGGGTCGAGGCCGGTCAGCGGCTCGTCGTAAATGACCATGGGCGGATCCAGCGCCAGCGCGCGTGCCAAGGCCACCCGCCGGGCCATGCCGCCGGACAGCTCGCGCGGATAAAGATCGGCGGCGGCGCGCAGGCCGACCGCGTGCAATTTCATTTCGACCAGGCGGCGGATCACCGGCGCCGGCAACTTCGTGTGCGCGCGCAACGGCAGCGCGACGTTCTCGGCCGCGGTCAGGTCGGTGAGCAGGCCATTGCCCTGCAACAGCACGCCGATCGACTTGCGCGTCTCCAGCAGCGCGCGCTTGCTGCGCGGCAGCGGCGCGCCCAGCACTTCAACCGAACCGGCGGCAGGCTCCAGTTCGCCGGTCAATGCCGCCAGCAGGGTGGACTTGCCGCTGCCCGACGGGCCAAGCACCGCGGTCACGCTGCCGCGCGGCACGACCAGGTCGATGCCGTCGAGGATGGCGCGGCCGCCGCGTTCCAGGCGCAGGCCGGAGAGGCGGACGATGGGGGAGGCATCGCTCATGGCGGCATTGTCGCATTCCCAGCGTATGCGACGGGGCTGCGGCATCATGGCTGGATGCCGATGGCGCACGACTTCCGCCTCTACCACTCCAATGCGCTGGACGTGCTGGCCGGGCTGCTGGCCGAGGAACTGCGCGCGCCTGCGCCCGGGCAGCCGCTGCTGGCGCCGGACACGATCCTGATTCCGCAGGTGGCGATGCGGCGCTGGCTGCAGGCCACGCTGGCCGAGCGCCACGGCATTGCCGCCAACCTGGAGTTCCTGGCACCGGGCGAGTTCGTGGCGCGCGCGCTGGCGGCCAATCCGGCGTCGGGCGCGACCCCGGGTGCCGGCGAACTCGATGCCGCCAGCCTGCGCTGGCATCTGTACGCGGCCTTGCTCGACCCGGAGGTGCGCGCGCGCCCGGCGATGGCGCAGCTGGCGACCTATGTCGAAGGCGAGGATCCGCTCAAGGCCTGGTCGCTGGCCGGCGAACTGGCGGCAATGTTCGAGAAGTACCAGGCCTGGCGCCGCGACTGGCTGCTGCGCTGGGAAGCCGGCGCCGATCCCGACGACCCGCAGGCGATCCTGTGGCGGGCCGTGGCCACCGGGCGCGACCATCGCGCACGGCGCATCCAGGACTACCTGGCCCGCTTCGGCGCCGAGGCCGACGCGGTGCCGGCCGGACTGCCGTCGCGGCTGTTCGCCTTCGCCACGCTCAATGTCTCGCCCGACGTGTTGCGGGTGATGGCGACGCAGGCGCGCGCCGGCACGCTGCATTTCTACCTGCCGACGCCGACGAAGGACTTTGGTGACCAGGGCGGCGGCGACCAGGCGAGAAATCCGCTGCTGCGCGACTGGGGTGCGGCCGGGCGCGATTTCATGGCGCTGCTCGGCAGCTACGAGCTGGTGCATCCGTCCGGCGACATTCCCGCCTATGCCGATCCGGAAGCGGAGGCGCGCAAGCACGACCGCCTGCTGCACCGGATGCAGGCCGACCTGTTCCACAACCGGTCCACGCCTCCGGTCACGCGCAGCAAGGTCGACGCCGGCGATCCCAGCCTGCAGTTCCACGCCTGCCATACCCGCCTGCGCGAACTCGAGGTCCTGCACGACCGCCTGCGCGCGCTGCTCGAAGACGATCGCTTCGATCCGCCGCTGCAGCCGCGCGAAATCGCGGTGCTGGCGCCGGACATCGATCCGTACGTGCCCTACCTGGACGCGGTGTTCGGCGGACACGGCCGTGGCGATGCCGGCTTCAATCGGGCAATCCCGTGGACGATGGCCGACGCCAGCCCGCTGGCCGGCGAGCCGTTGGCCGCCGCGTTCCTGCGCCTGCTCGCCCTGCCGGTGTCGCGCTTCGGCCTGGAGGAAATCCTCGAGCTGTTGGCCAGTCCGCCGCTGGCCGAGGCCGCCGGCCTCGACGCGGCCGCATTCGAACGCCTGCATGCATGGCTGCGCGAAGCGGGCGCGCGCTGGGGCATCGATGCCGCGCACCGGGCGCGCCTGGGTGCGCCGGAGGACGACGCCTACACCTGGCAGTTCGCGCTGGACCGACTGCTGCTCGGTCACGCCAGCGGCGACGAAACACTCATCGAGGGCGTTGCGCCCTGGCCGGAACTGGAAGGCAGCGCGCTGGATGCGCTCGACACCTTGCTGCGCCTGCTGCGCGTGCTGGCCCGGCACCAGCGCGCGCTCGACGAAGCGATGCCGCCGGCAGCGTGGCGCGAGCGCCTGCTCGGGCTGCTCAAGGCCCTGCTGCCGCGACCGCCGGCGAGCAAAAGCGGCGAACGCAGCCTCGATCGCCTGCGCGCCTTGATCGATGCGTTCGCGAAGGACGCTGAAGCGGCCGGCTACGACGAACCCGTCCCTGGCGAAGTCGTGCGCGCGCATTTCGCGCAGGTGCTGGGCGAGGCCGATACGCGCGCGCCGCTGCTCACCGGCGGCGTCAGCTTCGCGCGCATGGTGCCGATGCGGCTGCTGCCGTTCCGCGCGATCTGCCTGCTGGGCATGAACGACGGCGAGTTCCCGCGCCGCGATCCCGCGGCCGGCCTTAATCGCCTCACCGCGGAACTGGGCACGGACCGCCGCCGGCATGGCGACCGCTCGACCCGCGAGGACGACCGCTACCTGTTCCTGCAGTTGTTCTCCTCGGCGCAGGACGTGTTCTACCTGAGCTGGATCGGCGCCGATGCGCGCGACGGCAGCCCGCGTGAACCGTCGGCGGTGGTGTCGGAGTTGCTGGCCGCGGCTACGGCGTGCCACGACGGCATCGACGCCGAAGCGCTGGTCCTGCGGCACTCGCTGCAGCCGTTCTCGCCGGCGGCGTTCGGCAGCGAGGACGCGCGTCACTTCAGCTACGGCGCGCACTGGCATCCCGCGGCCGGACGTCTGTCTTCCGCGCGCACGACGCTGGCGCCGTGGATGCAGCCCGGCACGTCGCTGCCGCCGGGCGAAGCGGAAAACGAGCTGTCGCTGGATGCATTGCGCCGCTTCCTGCTGGCGCCGTCCGAACAGTTCCTGCGCCATCGCCTCGGACTTCGCCTGCCGGAACTGGAGCAGGCCGGCGAGGACATCGAACCGTTGCGTGCACCGGGTCGCGGACTGGAGCGCCATCGACTGCAGCACGCGGTGTTCGATGCGCTGCTCGCCGGCGAGGACCACGACGCCATGCAGGCGCGACTGCGTGCGCAGGGCATGCTGCCGTCCGGACCGCTCGGCCGCCGCGCACTGGCCGACGTGCTGGATGAAGTGCGGCCGTATGCATTGCGATTCGCCGACTGGCGCGGCGCCGCGATCGCGCCTGCCGATCCGCTGCCGGTCGAAACCACGATCGACGGGTTGCGCGTGCACGGCCGGCTCGGCGGAATCTGGCCGAACGGGATGGCGCGCCTGCGCTTCGGCGCACCCAATGGCCCCTCGGTGATCCGCAACGGCCTGGACTGGCTGCTGGCCTGCGCGGCCGGACAGTCGCTGCCGATGTTCGAGTTCCATGAGAACGAGGACGGCGATCTCGGACCGCACCAGCGCCGTCCCATCGAGCCCGCGCAGGCGGCCGATGCCCTGCGCGTCCTGCTCGCGCTGCGCACGAACGGGCTGCGCCAGCCACTCGCGTTCGCCGCGCGCAGTGGCTGGAAGTACTACAGCGCAAAGACGGCGGAGCGGGGCATCCAGGAGGCGCGCAAGCAGTGGCAGGGCGGGCCGCGGCAATGGGGCGAAGGCAGCGAGGCCGCGTTCGAGCTGGCCCTGCGCGCGCGCGATCCGTTCTCCGATCGCGAGGCCTTGCGCGCGTTCCTGCGCAACACGATCGCCGTGTTCGCCGCCGTGGACAGCGGCATCGCGATCACGCCCGAACTGGACGAGGACGCCATCGCCAATGCGACGCTGGCCCGGGACGACGACGAATGAACGCCGCCCCCGCCCGCGATCCCTATCTGTTGCTGCCGCTGGACGGCGTGCGCCTGGTCGAGGCCTCCGCCGGTACCGGCAAGACCTTCACCCTGGCCACGCTGGTCACGCGCCTGGTGGTCGAGCGCGGGCTGCGCGTCGGCCAAGTGCTGGCGGTCACCTTCACCGAGGCGGCTACGCAGGAACTGCGCAAGCGCATCCGCGAGCGCCTGCTGCTTGCCCTGGCGCTCATCGATGCGCCCATGCAAGAGGACGAGGATGCCGAAGCCGCGCTGACCCGCGACATCCTGCAGGCGCACCTGGCCCATGGCGGCGAAAGCGCCGATGCGCTGCGCCGGCGCCTGCGCCAGGCGGCGCTGGAAATCGACCTCGCGGCGATCTTCACCATCCACGGTTTCTGCGCGCGCGCGCTGCGCGAGCATGCGATCGAAAGCGGCCAGGGCTTCGATCCGCCGACGCTGCTGGCCAACGACCGCGAGCTGCGCCAGGAGCTCGCCGCCGACCTGTGGCGCGCGCACGGCAGCGACGCCGACAGTGCCGCCGACCTGGCCGCGCTGTGGCGTGGCGGACCGTCGGCAC
>JALYWW010000030.1 GCA_030852515.1 Pseudomonadota bacterium | reverse complement strand
GCCCCCATGGATGGGTTCACGGCGTGTCCCGACTTGGGCAAGACCTTTCCGCGGCGCCCACCACGCAAGCGAGCGCGCTGGTGGTTGCCTAGAAGCCGTAGCGCAGGAAGCCGCCGTCGACGGCGATGCATTCGCCGGTGATGTAGCTCGCGGCGGGCAGGCACAGGAAGGAAACGGCTGCGGCGACTTCCTCGGGTTCGCCGACGCGTCCCATCGGCGTGCGCAACAGCACTTCATCCAGGTAATCCGGATCAGCAAGCTTGCCCGAGGTGCGACGGGTGCGGATGTACCACGGCGCGACCGAGTTCACGCGCACGCCGTCCTCGGCCCATTCGACCGCGAGGTTGCGGGTCATCTGCTGCAGCGCGGCCTTGCTCATGCCGTAGGGCGCGCCGCTGCGCACGTGGGTGGCGCCGGACACGCTGCCGACGTTGACGATGCTCGACGAGGCGTGCTTCGTCAGCAGCGGGTGCGCATAGCGCGACAGTTCGAACGCGCTGAACAGGTTGACCTCGAAGATCGAGCGCCACTCGTCCTCGGTGTAGTCGGTGCTGGCGCGGGTGAGGTTGCCGCCGGCGTTGTTGACCAGGATGTTGAGGCCTTCGCCACGGTCCTCGATCCAGTCCAGGATTTCGCGCCGTTGTTCGTCGTCGGCGACATCGGCGGCGAGGGCGAAGATGCGCTCGTCGCCGAACTCCTCGGCCAGTTCGTCGCGCACCCGTTCCAGTGCCTCACCGTCACGGGCCACGGCAAGCACGTCGGCGCCGAAGCCGAGCAGTTCGCGCACGATCGCCAGCCCGATCCCGGCGCTGCCGCCGGTGACCACGGCCAGTTGTCCATCCAGGCGCCAGCGGTTCATGGGCCGCAGAAGCAGTACGCCAGCGCCTTGACCGGCGAGCCCGCGCCGGGCTGGAGGGCGGCTTCGAGGAAACGCAGGTCCCGGTGCGCCTGCGGCAACGCGCTCGCCAGCAGCGAGCGGGCCAGGCCGGAGTCGCGCAGTAACCCCGTGCCGATGCGGCTTTCTGCCAGGCTGCCGAAGAAGCGTTCGAACGGCGTCGCCTTGCGTTCCATGTAGCGCACCCGGTAATCGCCCTTGTCGCCGAGCTTGGCCCGCGTGGCGGCATCGGCGATCGCGTCCGGCAGGCCGCCGAAGGCATCGACCAGGCCGCGCTCGCGCGCTTGCGCACCGGTCCAGACCCGGCCGCGCGCGACTTCGTCGATCTGGGCCACGCTGCGGTCGCGGCCTTCGGCCGCGCGCGAGATGAAATCGCGGTAGCCCTTGTCGATCACCGACTGGATCACCTGGCCCACGCGCGGATCCAGCGGCCTGGTGATGTCGAACGCGCCGGCGAACGGCGTCGTGCCGACGCCGTCGGTATGCACCCCGATCCGGTCGAGCGTGCGCGGGATGGTCGGGAACAGGCCGTAGATGCCGATCGAACCCGTGATCGTCGACGGGTTGGCATAGATGCGATCGGCATCCATGCTGATCCAGTAGCCGCCGGACGCGGCCAGGTCGCCCATCGACACGACCACGGGCTTTCCGGCCTCCTGCAGCGCGGCGACTTCGCGCCGGATCTGCTCGGATGCGTAGGCGGAACCGCCGGGCGAGTTGACCCGCAACACCACCGACTTCACCGCTTCGTCGTCGCGCGCCTCGCGCAGCACCTGCGCGGTGGATTCGCCGCCGATGCTGCCCGGGGGCTGCTCGCCGCCGACGATCTCGCCCTCGGCCACCACCACCGCGACCTGCGGGCGCTCGTCCACCGCTTCCAGGCCGCGGTCGAGGTGCTTGAGGTAGGCGTCGAGCGACACTTCGCGGAAGCCATGCTCGCTGCTGTCGTCGGCGACGCCGCGCCCCGCCAGCAGGTCGAGCACTTCCTGCTCGGTCTTCAGCCCGTCCACCAGTGCGTGGTCCAGCGCGTGGCGGGCCAGGTCGCCGCCGGCGGCAACGATGTCCTCGGGCGAAGTTTCGATGCCGGCAGCCAGCCGCGCGAGCGGGATGTCGCGCGCCTTCGCGACGTCGCCAAGATAGCGCTGCCAGATGTCGTTCATCCAGAACAGGTCGGCTTCCCTGGCCTCCGGCGACGCGGCGTCGAGCACGAACGGCTCGACCGCGGACTTGTACTCGCCGACCTTGAACACGTGCACGTCGACGCCGAGCTTGTCCTGCAGGCCTTCGCGGTAGTACTGGCGATAGCGCGACAGGCCTTCCAGCAGGAGCCAGCCCATGGGGTCGAGGTAAACCTCGTCGGCCTGCGCCGCGAGCAGGTACTGGTTCTGGTCGAAACCTTCGCCGAAAGCCACGACCTGCTTGCCCGAGGCGCGCAGGGCGGCCAGCGCATGGGCGACCTCGCGGATCGAGGCGTAACCGGAGAACGTCATGCGATCGGTACGCAGCAGCACGCGCTCGATGCGCTTGTCGTCCTTCGCGACCTCCAGCGCGCGCAACACGTCGCGCAGTTGCACTTCGCGCTCGCTGTCGTCGCCGAACATGCGCGCCAGCGCGCGGCTGGTCGGGTCGCTGCTGAATTGTTCGACCAGGCGCCCCTCCGGTGCGATCACCAGGGTGGTGCGGTCCGCCAGCGGCCGGGCCGCGTCGCCCGAGGCAAGGATGCCGATGAACAGCAGCAGGATCGCCAGGAACACCAGGTTGAACACCAGCCTGCGGGCAAAATTGACGGCGTCCCAGAGGCCCTGGAAAAAGCGGGCGATCGGGCCGCGGCGGCGGGGGTCGTTCATGCGGATGCTCCAGTCTCCATGCCTGCAGCGTACCGGCTCGAGCGCCTGAAACGCAGGGCCATCAGTACTGCCGCGACGGTGAGCCCGCCGATCAGCCCGGTCCACATGCCCTGCGGGCCCCAGCCCAGGTACAGGCCGAGCCCGGCACCGAGCGGCATGCCGATGCCCCAGTAGGCCAATGCCGCGAGGATCATCGGCACGCGGGTGTCGCCGAGTCCGCGCAGCGCACCGGCGGAAACCACCTGGATGCCATCTGGAAACTGGAATGCGGCCGCATACAGCAACAGCGACGCCGCCAGCGACGCAACCGCGACGTCGTCGGTGTACACCGCCGCCACCATGTCGTTGCCGGCCAGCAGCAGCAATGCCGACACCGCCTGCGTGCACATGGCCAGCGCATATCCTGCGTACGCAGCGCGGCGCACGCCCGAGGCACTGCCGCGGCCCAGCGCGTGGCCGACCCGGACCGTGGTCGCCTCGGCCAGCCCGAACGGGATCATGAAGCAGAGAGCCGACACGTTCAGCGCGATCTGGTGAGCAGCGACTTCCACCGCACCCAGGCGCCCGATCAGCAGCGCGGTGACGATGAACAGGCCGCCTTCCATCGCCACCGTCACCCCGATCGGCAGGCCGGTACGCAGCAGCCGCGCGATCGGCTCGCGTCGCGGGCCCTCGAAACGGGTGAACAGGCCGAGCGCGGCGAAGCGCCGCGAGCGCGCCAGGTAAATGAAGAAGGCCAGCGCCTGGGCCCACAACATCACGGCCGAGGCGATGCCCAGGCCGCCGGCGCCCAGCTCCGGCATGCCGAAGGCACCAAAGGTCAGGATGTAGCCCAGCGGTACCAGCACCAGCAATCCGCCGAAACCCAGCACCATCGTCGGCAAGGTCCAGTGCAGGCCGTCGCTGAGGTAGCGCATCGCCAGGTACAGGGTCAGCGCCGGCGCACCCCAGCGGATGCCGTGCAGGAAGTCGCGCGCGCCCGGCCGCACTTCGGCAGCGATGCCCATCGGCTCCAGCGCGAACACCACGCCACTGAGGAAGGCGAACATCAGCACGCCCAGTCCCAGCGCCAGCCACGACGCCTGGCGGAACAGCGGGCCGATCCCGTCGCGGCGGCCGCTGCCGTCGAGCTGCGACACCGCGGGCGGCAACGACATCAGCGTGCCCATCGGCAGCATCATCGGCAGCGCCCACAGCGCGGCGCCGACCGCGACGGCGGCCAGGGTACGGGTGGAATGATGCCCGGCGATCACGGTGTCGACGAAGCCGATCAGCCCGGTGGCCAGGTGGCCCGCGATCAGCGGGGCGGCAAGGACGGCCGTGGTGCGCGCTTCATGGCCGAAACGCGATGCGGTGGGGGCGTGGTTCATCGGATATCGGCGCCAGGCGCGGCAGTCGCTGTAATCTTACCCGGGCCTATCCCGGGGAACCATGCCGATGACGACCTGCCAGAACTGCGGCACCGAGCTGCTGGGCCCGCATTGCTACAAGTGCGGCCAGCCGGTGAAAGGCCTGGTCCGGCACTTCAGCAGCATCCTGGGCGACTTCGCCGACAGTGTGTTCAACATCGATGCACGCGTGTTCCGCACCCTCGGGCCGTTGTTCGCCAGGCCGGGCTTCCTGAGTTGCGAGTACTTCGAAGGCCGCCGGGTGCGCTATGTCAGTCCGGTGCGCCTGTTTTTCTTCCTGAGCATCGTCACCTTCTTCGTTGCACAGCTCGCTCTCGGTGCGGGCGATGGCGGTTCCACCGTCACCGTCAACGGCAAGGACAGCATCGAGAACGCGGCGACGGTCGCCGAAGTGGAGCAGGCCCGCGACAAGCTGCTGGACGAACTGCAGCAGGCACGCGCCGAAATACCCGACGTCCCCGGCGCCCGCGCCGGCATCGACCTTGGCGCGCGCGAAATCCGCGAGAAGTCGGAACAGCGCATCGCCCAGCTCCAGGATCGCAAGGCCGACCCCGCGACGCCAGCCGATTCGGAGCCCGGGAACAACGACGAACTCGACATCCGGTTCAACGAAGAGCCCTGGGATCCGGTCACCAACCCGGTGGAGGTGACGTGGCTGCCGGCGTTCGCCAACACCTGGATCAACCGGCAGATCGCGCGCGGACGCGACAACGTCAAGGAAATGGAAAACAACCAGGACCGGCTCAAGGATGCCGTGTTCGGCGCCCTGCCCTCGACCCTGTTCATCCTGCTGCCGCTGTTCGCGGCGATGCTGAAAATCGCCTACGTGTTCAAGCGCAGGCTGTACATGGAACACCTGATCGTGGCGCTGCACAGCCACGCCTTCCTGTGCCTGGCGGTACTGCTGGCGCTGCTGCTCTCGATGCTCGGCGACGCGGTGCCGGCGCTGTCCACGCCGGTGGGCTGGACCGAAGCGCTGTTGCTGCTGTGGATGCCGATCTACCTGCTGTTGATGCAGAAACGGGTGTACCGGCAGGGCTGGATCATGACGGTGCTGAAGTACGGCGTGATCGGGATCTGCTACTCGATCCTGCTCAGCTTCGGCGTGGCCGCCACGATCCTTTTCAGCCTGGTCTGGGGCTAAGGCCTACTTGTCCTCGATGCAGACGGCCTGCATGTACTTCTTGCCGTCGGCGCCCTTCGCGAACATGGCCAGGCCGGTGTAATCCTTGCCGCCGGTCCTGCCTTCATAGGTGGCCAGGTACTTGCCGTCCTTTTCCTCGATCTTGAACTGGCCGAGATCCTTGTAGGCGTCGTTGTTGCAGTAGGCGCCTTCCCAGATGATGTCCTTCTTGTTGCCATCGGCCACCCGCTCCAGGCACTTGCCGTCGCGCGGACGGAAGCGGATGTTCATGTCGCTGTCGCCCTGGACCACGTTGTCGCTGGAGACGTAAACCTTCATGTGGCTTTCCTGGACCGAGACGCTGCTGTTGAAACCGGTGTAGGTCTCGTTGCAGCTCATCTTCGGATCGGTCGACGCCTGGACGCCGGCCTTGGCATTGGTTTCGCAGGCGCACTTGTAGGCGGCCCGGGCTTCGGGAGCCATCGCCACCAGGGCGAGGCCAACGGCGGAAAGCAGGATTGCGGTCTTCATGAGTTTCCCCTTGGGAAGTTGATGGTGGGAGGCATGAGACCCGATGGTGCCGACACGGTGAACCCCATAAAAATGGCATCGGCGGCACGATGCGCGCGCGCGATGCTGCATCCACCGAATGGCCCCGTGAACACCATGAAAAAGATCCTTGCCGGCCCGCTGGCGCTGTCCCTGCTCGCTTCCGCGCTGTTGGCCGGCTGCGCCTCCACGCCGCGCGTTGAACGCAACCTCGAGCGGATCGGCTTCAGCGATCCGGATGCGCCATCGGCGTCGGTGGATGGCAACGACATGTTCCGGCGCATCGGCGCCGAGCCGACCAATGCGCGGCTGCATTTCGACAATGGCCGCTTCCTGCTCGAACGCGGGCGTCGCGGCGACCTGGAAGTGGCGCGCGTGGCGTTCGCAAACGCCACCCTGCTGGCAGCGGACTGGTGGCAGCCGCAGGTGGGCCTGGCCGCGACCGAGTACCGCCTCGGCCACCACGATGCCGCGCTGGTCGCGTTCTCCGAGGCGATCGCGCTGCGCGGCCAATGCGATGAGCTCTGCTACGGACTTGCCTTCATCGCCTACCGCGCCGGTTACTTCGGCCTGGCCGCCACCGCGCACGCGGCGGCGCGTGCCAGCGGTGCCGCGGGGGAAGGCGCAGCCGCAACGGCCGATGCATTCCTGTCGATGGCGTTGTCCGCCACCGCGGAGGGCCATGACGCCGCGATGCTGGCCCGGCGCATCCACGGCGATGCCGTCGTCGCCGGCGTCGGCGACGGCAACGTCTCGATCGACGCCTACGTGATCCGCCAGAGCCGGGACGCGTCCAGTTCGGCAGGAATCAACCTGCTCAACGCGCTCGAACTGCAGTTCGGCGGCACCCTGTTCGCCGCCGATTACAGCAAGGCGAACGACGACCCGACCAGCAAGACCACCTCGCGATCGCTGGAGGTAAGCATCCCGACGGTCAGCTATGCGCTCAACATGGCATCGACCTCGCGCAGCGCCTTCAGTATCGAGGCCAGCCCCAGCGTCGTCGCGATCGCCGGCAAGACATCGCGCTTCTTCGAGGGGTCAAACGTGATGATCGTGCCGCGCGGGGACGAAACCGAGCCCCTGGAGCGCGACATCGGCATCGACCTCAAGGTGACGCCGAACGAGATCGGCGACGGCTACATCGATCTGACCGCGACCCTGGAACTGTCCAACCTCTCCGGCACCACCATTGCCGGCGAAGGCGCGACGATCGTGCAGACCGACAAGACCCAGGCCGAGGCGACAGCGCGAATTCCGTTCGGGCGAGCGATCGCGTTCGGCTCCGTCGCCGCGATGACCACGCGGGAGGGCGAAGCGGAAGTGCCCGGCATACGCCGCGTCCCGGGCGTCTCGCGACTGTTCGGCAGCGAGCAGGCCAGCGCCACGCGCAGCGACGTGCTGGTGCTGATGACCGCCCGCCGCGGCATCGCCTCGGCGACGGCCCCCAGGATCGACGCGGGCGAGATGTCGCAGCGCTTGTTCGGCCGCGCGCCCGCCACCGTCGCGCAGGTCTCGCGTTTGCCGTCGCAAGCGCCGAGAATCGACTTCATGGATTGGCTGCAAGGGTAGTATTCCAGGCTATGGCAATGGTAAGGATCATCCTGGTCGAAGACGACGACCCCACGCGCAGGCGGCTGCACGACGCGCTTGCGGCCGACGCGGAATTCCAGGTCGAATCGTTCGGCAACCTCGCCGATGCTCGCGCCGCGATCGCGAAACAGCCGCCGCACGTGCTGCTCACCGATCTCGAACTGCCCGACGGCCATGGCACCAGCCTCACCGCCGAGGTCCATGCCGCGCATCCCTCGGTGGAGATCCTGGTGATTTCCGTCCTGTGCGACGAACCCAACGTCGTCGCCGCGATTTCCGCCGGCGCCAGCGGCTACATCGTCAAGGATGCGTTGCCCGAGGACATCGGCACCACGGTGCGCCAGGTGCTGCAGGGCCATTCGCCGCTGTCGGCCGCCATCGCGCGCTACCTGTTGCGCCGCCTGCAACCGGCCGAAGCCCCTCCCGTCGACGCCGACTCGGCCGCCGAAGCCAACCTGGGCCTGACCGCGCGCGAGATCGACATCCTGTGGGGCATCGCCAAGGGCATGACCTACAACGAGATCGCCGACGGCCTCGGCATCTCGCGCATGACCGTGCCGAACTACATCAAGAGCATCTACCGCAAGCTCGAGGTCAACAGCCGCGGCGAGGCGGTGTTCGAAGCGGTGTCGCGCAAGCTGATCAAGCTCTGAGCACGGTCGAAGGCAGGTCGAGGACAACGCGCGTCCCGCTCGCGTCGCTCTCGACTTCCAGGATCGCACCCAATCCGCCGGCACGGCGCTGCATGTTGTCCATGCCGTGATGCCCGCGGCGCAGGACCGCACCGCCATTGCCATGGTCGCGCACCACCAGGCGCACGCCATGGCCGGGCAGCGGCGACTGCGACGACGCCACTTCGATCACCGGCGAGCCGGAATGACGCACGGCGTTGTTCACCGCTTCCTGCAGCACGCGGAAGATCGCCAGCGTTGTCGCCGGCGACAGTCCGGGCAAGTCGGGCAGGTCGCGCACCTGCCAGTCCAGCCTGATCCCGGAGCGCCGAAGCTGCGGCTCGACCCGGTCGCGGAACGCGACCAGCATCATCCCCAGGTCGTCGCCCACGTCCTCCATGGAGTCGACCACCAGGCGCAGGTCGGTCAGCGCGCGATGGCAGGCATGGGTGATTTCCGTGGCCTTCGGGCCGGTGTCCTGTTCGCTCAGGGCCACGATCGACATCAGCTGGCCGGCGATTCCGTCGTGCAGATCGCTCATCAGGCGCACGCGCTCGGCGGCCAGGGTTGCGCGGCGTTCGTGCGCCTTCTCGCGGTCGAAGGCTTCCTGCAGCTTCCTGCGCGCGGCCGCGACGTCGCGATGCAGGCGCGCATTGAAGTTCTCCAGCAGCGACAGTCCGTCGGCGAAGCGGCGCAGCATGATCAGGCCCATGATCACCACCAGCAGCGGGCCGTTGAATCGCGCCAGCAACACATGGCCGTTGTCGAGCACGCCTGCAGTGACCAGCTGGTCGCGCGTGGTCAGCGACAACAGCACCGCGATCGCCACCAGCAGGGTCAGCGCGGTGCGATCGCGGCCACGGGTGCCCGCGCGCCACAGCTGCCACAACGCGAGCGCGGCCATCGCCAGCACCAGCGGCATGAACAGCGTCGACACCAGTTGCGTCGCCCCTCCCTCGGGCAGCAGGCGGAAGCTGAGGAACATCAGCACGCCGGGCGCCAGGAACCAGCGCGTGCGCAGCGGTGGCATGCGCCCGACCAGCTGCCAGGCGAACGGCAGCAGCAGGCAGGCGCCGACGTAACGCAGCACGTTGACCGGCAACAGCAGGTTCGCCCCGAATGCGCTTGCGATCACCGACGACAACGACGAGATCGCGAAGCAGAGCGAGATCGCCGCGCACATCAGGTACAGCTGGTCGTGGCGGCGGGTCAGCCAGATCAGCAGCATGATCGCGCCGATCGCGAACAACGCCCCATCCATCAACCGTGGCAGCGTCACCACCAGGAAGTCCGCGCCTTCGTAGTCATCGCGCAGCTCGGCTTCCGGACCGAAGAAGACCGGACCGATCGCGGCCGCGCCCATGCGATCGGCAAGGTCGATGCCGATCTCGTTGAAGCCCGGTTGCAACACCCGGTCCGACACCGTGGCCAGTTGCGGCGCGCCCTGGCCCAGCTTCAACGAGGTCTGCCCGAGGGTGCTGTCGATCATCGGCACGCCGTTGAGCGAGACGTGCAGGCGTCCGGTGAACTGGGGAACATAGAGTGCGTACGGCCCGGTGGCAGCGGCTGCCGGGTCATGGTCGAACTTGATCCGGAAGGTACGGGTGCATTCGCCGCGCGCATGGCAGTTGCCCGGCAGTTGCATCGGGGTCGGCGCGGATTCGCTGCCGTTCCCGGCCACGAGCGAGGCGCTGTCGAAACGCTGCACGCCGGCGTCGTCGGCGCGCGCGCCGACATCCATCAGCACGGTGAGGACGAGCAAGAACGCAATCGCGGCTACCAGCAATCCGGCCAGATGCCGCCATGGCACTGGCGCAAGGACGTGAACGGGGCCTTCGGCGCCCGCCGCGAACTGCGTCATTCGTATTCCCCGAATCCCGGATCACTCCCCGGATCGACAGTGATGATGGCCGCGCGCGCCCGTCATCGCAAGCCTCGCATTCACTGGCGCAGGCGTTCCCTCAGCCATGCCGTGCGGTTCGCCTGGGCGGTGGACAACAGTTCGCGGCGCAGGGCGTCGCGCTCCTGCGGCGGCGTGCGCTGCGCCAGCGTCGCGAGGTCATCGAGTTGCAACGGTGACAGTTCGTGCAGCGCCACCAGCAAAGGCTCGCGCTCGGCCGAAGGGACCAGCATCAACAAGGGTTGCAGGCGGGGCCAGGCCGCCCCCAGGCGTGGCCCGAGCAGCCAGCCGCGGCGTTCCTCGACCTGCAGCCCGGCAAACTCCAGTCGCAGCGCCTGCTGCGCCTCGGGTGCGAGCGCGTCGAATGTCGCCGCGGCATCCAGTATCGCCGCCTGTTGCGCCTGCGGCAGGTTCTGCCAGGCATCCCAGCGCTCGCGCAGCAGGGCGCGCGCTTGCGCCGGCAAGGCCTGCCACGCGGCGATGCGCTCGGGCATCGGCACCGGCGGCAGTTGGACCGCGGCGATCGCATCGACCGACTCGGCAGCCAGTCCCGCCGCGTGCCAGGCATGGAAGTCGAGGTCGCGCAGCACCGACTCGTCGCCATCGGCCAGCAGTTCCGCGTCGCGATGGCTGCGCAGTGCGAAGTCGGCATCGAAGGTCGCTGCCGGCGCTTCGGCGGGCGCCAAGGGCGTGCCGCGCACCCGCCCGGCAGAGGCATCGGCGCTGGCGGAACGGCCCGACGGCCAGCCGATGAAGCTGGCCACCAAGGCGATCAGGCACAGCGCCAAGCCGCTCCACAACAGCGGCAGCACCCAGCGCGGCGCGACCGCGGCCGTTTCCGGTTCCGTTGCGGCGCCATGCCATGCCGGCTGCAATGCGGCGTCGCATTGCCGCTCCCACCACGCCAGGCGCTCGGCCGGCACCTGCCGGATCGCTTCGCGCACCGCTTCCGTCCAGGCGTGCCAGGTGGCGGCGTCGACGCCGCCGCTGGCATCGCGTGGCGCGGCGCGCTGCACCATCAGTCGCCACGTCGCGGGTTCGACCCCGAGCGCGGCGGCGGCGCCGTCCTCGTCGAGGCCGGCGACCAGCCACAGCAGCACAGCGACCCGGGGTCCGGGCTCGAGTGCCATCAGCGCGGGCGGCAGCAGGCTGGGGGTGGCCGCGGCCATGGCCGCAGCCGGGTCCGCCCGCAGTGCCGGCGACGCCAGGAGGTGCCGCCAGAACCGTTCCGGCCAGCGCGACATCGGCACTCCGGTCGCCTGCCCGACGAAGCCGTGGAGCACCGCATCCAGGGCGGCGTCGCCGCCAGGGCCGGCCTGGAGGTCGGCGAACAGCAGCACCCGCCGCCCGATGCCGCGCAGGAAGGCGGCCAGGGCGGGCGATGCGTTGTGCACAGCAGTAACGGTCCGGTCGTGCACGCCGCCTGCACGTGGCCCTAACGCGGTGTGATGACGTGGTTTCACGATCAAGTCATTGATTTTCATTGAAATTTGCGGATTGGTACTTTTTTCGCCACGGTCCTGCTTGCGCTTGATTAAGGCTTTTTGCAGGTCCCCTTCCGAAGATCATGCACAGGGTTATCCACATGTTGTGTGGATAAGGAGAAAAACCCTTTCGAACCGGAGGCTTGCGCGGGCTTTCTGGCGGGCGCCGGAACAATTGACCGCAAGTCACGCTTGGGTGGCGTGCAGTCGCATCGGCCCGCGCTCCTACAATGTCACGATGCCCGCGCCCCCCGCCTGCCAGGTCGCCCTGCCGTTGCCCCTGGCGCAATTGTTCGACTATCTGCCGCCACGGGACGGTGCGCTGGCGCCGACGCCCGGTTGCCGCGTCCGGGTGCCCTTCGGCAACCGCGAACTGGTCGGCCTGGTCGTATCTGCGGAGCCCGTCGACGACACCGCCGCGGACCCCGGCACTCTGCGCCATGTTGCCGCGGTGCTGGATCCGGAACCGTTGTTCCACGGCGAGCTGCTGCAATCACTGCATTGGCTGGCTCGTTACCTGCATGCGCCGCTGGGTGAAGTCCTGGCCACCGCACTGCCGTCGCCGCTGCGCCGCGGCGAACCGCCGCCCGACACCCATGCCTGGGCGTGGCAGCTCGGCAAAGCCGGGCGCACCGCCCTGCCCGGCCTGCGCAACGGCCGGCCGCGCGACCTGGCATTGCGCCTGGAGGCCGGCGTTGTCGACGAAGACGCGCTGCAGGTTGCGCTTGGCGATGGCTGGCGCAGTGCGGCGCGTGCGCTGGCCAGGCGTGGCCTGGCCGAGCGCGTCGCGATCCCGGCCAATGCATTCGCGCCGACGCCGACGGCCACCGCGCCCGAAGCCAATCCGGCGCAACAGGCGGCGATCGACGCGATCGTTGCCGCGGGCGGCGGGTTTGCGTCGCTGTTGCTCGACGGCGTCACCGGCAGCGGCAAGACCGAGGTCTACCTGCAGGCAATCGCCGACTGCCTCGCACGCGGCCGGCAGGCCCTGGTACTGGTACCGGAAATCGGCCTGACACCGCAATTGCTGGCACGCTTCCGTGCGCGCCTGGGCGTGCCGGTGCATGCGCTGCACTCGGGCCTGGGGGATGCCGAACGCGCGCGCGCCTGGACTGCCGCCTGGCGCGGCGAGGCGCGGGTCGTCGTCGGCACGCGCTCGGCGGTGTTCACCCCGCTGCCCGACGCGGGGTTGGTCATCGTCGACGAAGAGCACGACGGCAGCTACAAGCAGTTCGACGGCATCCGTTACCACGCCCGCGATTTCGCACTGGTGCGGGCCAAGGCGCTGGGCGTGCCGGTCGTGCTCGGCAGCGCCACGCCGTCGCTGGAATCGCTGCACAACGCGCACGGCGGGCGGCACGTGCACCTGCGCCTGCCCAAGCGCGCCGGCGATGCGCACCCCCCCACGGTGCGCGTGCTCGACGTGCGCAAGCGCGCGCTCGAGGCCGGCCTGTCGCCGGACCTGCTGTCGTCGATCCGCGCCACCCTCGATGCCGGCGGCCAGGTGCTGGTGTTCAAGAACCGGCGCGGTTACGCCCCGGTGCTGCTGTGCCACGACTGCGGCTGGAGCGCGCAATGCCAGCGTTGCGACGCGTCCATGACCGTGCATGCCGGTGGCCGGCGCCTGCAATGCCATCACTGCGGCACGCGCCGTGCCGCGCCGCCCGCATGCCCGGATTGCGGCGGCCTGGCGCTGCAGCCGCAGGGCGTGGGCACCGAGCGGCTGGAGCAGTTGCTTGCGGAGCGCCATCCCGAGGTGCCGGTGCTGCGCGTGGATCGCGGCAGCACCGCGCGCCGCGATGCACTGGAAAACCTGCTTGCCACCCTCGGCGACAGGCCCGGAATACTGGTCGGTACCCAGATGCTGGCCAAGGGCCACGACCTGCCCAACCTCGGCCTGGTGGGCGTCGTCGGCATCGACGAAGGTTTGTTCTCGGCCGACTTTCGCGCGGGCGAGAAACTGGCGCAGTTGCTGATCCAGGTGGCCGGACGCGCCGGCCGCGCGCAGCGCCGCGGCGAGGTGCTGTTGCAGACCCACCATCCCGAGCATCCGCTTCTGCAGCTGCTGGTCCACGGTGGCTACCACGCGTTCGCCAACGACGAGCTGGTGCAACGCGAAGCCGCCGGATTCCCGCCGTTCTCGCACCTCGCCCTGCTGCGCGCGGAAGCCAAGCACGCCGATCCCCCGATGCAGTTCCTGCACTTGGCGAAACAGCTGTCGAAACAGGCTTCGCGTGAACCGGGGATCGAAGTGCATGGGCCGTTGCCGGCACCGATGCCGCGCCGCGCCGGCTTCCAGCGCGCGCAACTGCTGCTGTCCTCGCCCGCCCGGCCCGCGCTGCACGCCGCGCTCGATGCGTTGATGCCGTTGCTGCGCGCGGCCCCCGAAGCGCGCAAGGTACGCTGGTCGCTGGACGTGGATCCGGTGGATCTGTACTAGCCGAGCATGGCACGGCTCTACATGGCACGGTCGACGCGACAGGCGTAGCAGCCGCGGCGCGCGTTGTGCACCTGCAGGTACGCGGTGCGCACGTCGCCGAAGAAGCGCTCGATCAACGCCTCCAAGCGTACGCCTTCGTCGACTTCGGCATCGAGCATCCAGCCCTCCGCGTCGTAGGCGCGCACCGACAGCAGCCGGCTGCGCTGCTGCTCCGGCACGCGGTTGCGGACCACCGCCTGTTGCGCGGCCGATTCGTTGACGAAGATCGGGCCGCCTGCACGGTAGGGCGTCACCACGTCGAGGTGCTGCCAGGGCAGGAGCAGCAGGGATTGGCCGGGAGCGGCGTCCTCGAGGGTGATGCGGCAGGGGAAGCCGGGGCCGTCGGCGACATGGCGGCGCATGCCGCGCGAATGCAGGGTCTCGTCAGCGAGACCGAACAGGGATTGGAAGGGCTGCAGCGGCAGGCCGCTGATCACGTAATCCATCGCGTGTGCTCCATTGGAAGATGGGCACAGCATTGCGCGCGCCGGGGGCGCGCGATATCCGATTCCTGCGGCTCAGGCGGCGAAGAGGCCCTTCATCTTCTTGAGGGCGTTGGCCTCGACCTGGCGGATGCGCTCGGCGCTGACGCCGTATTCGTCCGCCAGCTCCTGCAGCGTCACCTTGTTCTCGTCGTCGAGCCAGCGCCGGCGGACGATGTCGCGCGAGCGCGTATCCAGCGACTGCAGGCCTTCGCGCAACAGCTCGAGCTGGTTGTCCTCGCTGTCGGCGCGTTCGTAGGCCTGGGAAGGATCTTCTTCCTGGGCCGTCAGGTAGGCGGCCGGGGCCGGCGGCGCATGGTCGTCATCGTCGTCGGACGACATGTCGAAGCCGATGTCGCGCCCGGACAGGCGCGATTCCATCTCCATCACTTCGCGTTCGGAGACGTTGAGGTCGGCGGCGACCGCCTTCACTTCCGCGGCGTTCAACCAGCCCAGGCGGGTCTTGCTCTTGCGCAGGTTGAAGAACAGCTTGCGCTGCGCCTTGGTGGTCGCGACCTTGACGATGCGCCAGTTCTTGAGGATGAACTCGTGCATCTCGGCGCGGATCCAGTGCACCGCGAAGCTGACCAGGCGCACGCCCACGTCCGGGTCGAAGCGCTTGACCGCCTTCATCAGGCCGATGTTGCCTTCCTGGATCAGGTCGCCCAGCGGCAGGCCGTAACCGTTGTAACCGCGGGCCACGTGGACCACGAACCGCAGGTGCGAGTGCACCAGTTCGCGGGCGGCATCGAGGTCGTCATGGTCGCGGAAGCGGTTGGCCAGCGCCTGCTCCTCTTCGACCGACAGCACCGGGATCCGGTGCACGGCGCCGATGTAGGCGTCCAGCGAGCCGATCGCACTGGGGATCGGCAGGTTGGCGGCGACGAGGGCGGTGGTCTGGGGCATCGTGGTCTCGCTCATGGGTCGATTTTAGCAGTGACCATGTGCGACTGCTGGTGACGGAAATAGTTCCGATCCGTTCCATTAATGGAACATCAAGACGATCAAGACCCCATTCAGTCCGGCATCAGCATCAATTTCAGCCCAACCGAGTCGCTCTGGACCGCCCCGGCCCGTTCATGCCGATAGGACACCGCCAACTGCCAGCGGCTCCCGAGATCGATCTCCAGCCCGCCGCCGACGGCGAACCCGCTGTCGCCATAGCTGCGCAAGCCGAGGACGTAGTCCGAAGCCAACGGGGTCAGGACGTAGTTGGCCTTGACCTCCCCGCTGTCGCCGAGGGATTCGCGGTACTCCAGCATCCATGTCGGCCGGACCGCCCCGGCGTTCCATCGCCAGCGAAAGCTGCCTTCGACGCCCAGTGCCAGCGACCTGCTTGCGATGCTCTGTTGGCGATATTCGAGGTCGTAAGCGCCGAGCCCCGATTCGCGATAAGCGTCCAGCGCGGTGTGGCTGCCGTCGTAGCGACCGTATCCGGCCAGGGTGGTGCGCTCGCCACGCTGTTCATAACCTACTCCGAGCGACCCGAACGCCTGGTCGCCCGACCGGGCCGCCAGGGCCATCGCCCCGGCCACGTCGCTCCAGCGACGGATGTCGAAATCCAGCCTGCCCCACCCAAGCATGCCTTCGACGAACCAGTGCTCGCCACGCCAGAGGCCATAGCCTGCCGCCGAGCGCTGGTCGGCGCCCGTCGCCGAACGCCCGTCGGCGAAATCGGTGTCGTCCCAGCCAGCGCCAGCGGCGACGCCGAGCACCCAGCGGCCGATCCTGCGGTCGATGCCCGCGCTGATGCCGTCGCTGCGGAAATCGAAGCCATCGCCGCCACTGCGACCGTCGCGTTCGCCGATGGTGATGGATCCTGCGGTCCATGCGCCCCAACCGGCGGGGAGCCATGTCGAGGTCGCCGACATTGCACTGGTCCCCATCGGCAGCAACGTGCCGCGGCCCGTGGGACCCACGAAGTTCAGCGTCAGCCCGTTGTGCGATGGGTTGTCGCCTGCGCCGGACCGCAACTGGCGCAATCGATCGCGGATATTGCCTTGCTGCGCGGCGGCAAAACGCAAGCTCGCGTCGGCCTGGGCCTGCAACGTGTCCACCACGACGGGATCGCCGGCGGGATCGGGACGCGCGCCGACGGACAAGGTCGTGCTGACCGCGGCGGCCAGGTAATTGCCGTCGGCCGCCTGTGTCGCCGTCAGCGTGGCCACCCCGGGGCCGACGATGGCGACGGTGCGTCCGGTGATCGTCGCAACCTCGGGAGCACTGCTGCTGTAGGCAAATGCACCGGTACTGGGGCTTTCGGGCACCGGCAGCTCGAACACGGCGTCGCCCACGATCTTTTCCAGGGGGGCGGACCAGGACAGGGCAGGTGTAGCGGCACCGATGTCGACGGCGAGCGTCGCCTGGACCGCGCTGCTGTAGTTCGCATCCGCGGCCTGGTCGGCGGTCAGGGTGCAGAGACCGGCGGTCAGCATCGTCACCGTGCCGCCGGCGACGGAGCAGACGACCGGCGACGTGCTCGCAAACACCACCGGGCTGGTCGATGCGCCACCCGTCGCCGACACGGCAAACGTGCCGCCGGGTGAGAACACCGGCGCCGCGGGGTTGGCGGCGAAATCCGTGATGTCCTGCGATCCCGGGCTGATCGCCACAGCGAGGGCGGCTTGGGGCGCGGCGTCGTAGTTGGCGTCGCCGGCCTGGTCTGCGGTCAGGCGGCAAGTGCCGGCGGCCAGCATCGTGACCGTGTTGCCGGCGACGGCGCAGACGGCCGGAGACGTGCTCGCAAATACCACCGGGCTGGTCGATGCGCCACCCGATGCCGACACGGAAAATGTACCGCCAGGGGTGAACACCGGGGTGGCCGGGGTGGCGACGAAACCGGTGATTGCCTGCCCGGCGGCGGCGATCACGACGTCAAGCCAGATCCGGGCCGCGGCGTTGTAGTTGCCGTCGCCGGCCTGGTCGGCGGTCAGCTGGCACGTGCCGGCAGCCAGCATTCTTACCGTGTTGCCGGACACCAGGCAGACGGAGCGGGTAGCGCTGGCGAAAATCACCGGACTGGTCGATGCGCCACCCCTCGCCGACACGGAGAACGTGCCGCCCGAAGCGAACACCGGCGCGGCGGGATTGGCGACGAAATCCGCGATCGCCTGCGATGCCTGCCCGATCGCCACGGCGAAGACGGCCTGGGGTGCGGCGTTGTAGTTGCCGTCGCCGGCCTGGTCGGCCGCGAGGGTGCAACTGCCGGCGGCCAGCATCGTCACCGTGCTGCCGGAAACCGTGCAGACCGCCGGCGACGTGCTCGCGAATGTCACCGGACTGGTCGATGCCCCACCCGTGGCCGACAGGGCAAACGTACCGCCGGGGGTGAACACGGGCGCCACGGGATTGGCGACGAAACCCGTGATTGCCTGCGATGCCCGGCCGATGGCCACGGCGAGGGTGGCCTGGGGCGCGGCATGGTAGTTGCCGTCGCCCGCCTGGTCGGCAGTGAGGGTGCAACTGCCGGCGGCCAGCATCGCCACCGTGCTGCCGGAAACCGTGCAGATGGCCGGCGACGTGCTTGCAAATGCCACCGGACTGGTCGATGTGCCACCCGTGGCCGACACGGCAAACGTACCGCCGGCGGTGAACACCGGCGCCACGGGGCTGGCGACGAAACCCGTGATTGCCTGCGATGCCTGGCCGATCGCCATGGCGAGGGTGGCCTGGGGCGCGGCATTGTAGTTGCCGTCGCCGGCCTGGTCGGCCGTGAGGATGCAACTGCCGGCGGCCAGCATCGCCACCGTGCTGCCGGAGACCGTGCAGACGGCCGGCGACGTGCTTGCAAATGTCACCGGACTGGTCGATGTGCCACCAGTGGCCGAGACGGAGAACGTGCCGCCCGGGGCGAATACCGGCGCCGCGGTATCGGCCATGAACCCGCTGATCACCTGCCAACCCTTGGTGATCACGATCGTCTGGAGGCGGGTCACTGCAGCCTCGTAATACGCATTGCCGGCCTGGCTCGCGGAAATCGTGCAAGAGCCTGCACCCAGCATGGTGACGGTGCTGCCGGCGACCGTACAGGTCGCCGTGTGGGATGCATAGCTGATGGGCAAGCCGCTGCTGGCGGTCGCCAACGGGGACAGCGCGAAGCTGCCGCCGGATGCGTAGGTCTGTCCAGGCTGCGCATCGAAAGTGATCGATTGCGGATTCTTGCCGACGACCAGCGTGTAGTTGGATGTCTTCGAGAACGGCGAGCCCGGGCCGGCCGAACTGTCCGAAACCGTGACCGCGAAATTGAACGTCCCGCCGACCGTCGGCGTGCCCTGCAGCACCCCGGTCCCTAGCAGGCTGAGGCCAGCGGGCAGTGCACCGCCGGTGAGCGCATAGGTGTACGGCCCGGTGCCTCCGGCGGCGGAAAAGGCCTGGTGATATGGCACGTTGATCGCGCCTTGCGCCAGGCTGGAGGGCGACAGTGTGATGATCGGGGGATCCACGGTCAGCCAGTGTTCGTTGCCCCACCCGCCGGACGCATTGGAGTACTCGTAGTAGACGTGGTAGAGCCCGGCGGTGGTCGGAACACCATGGATTTCGCCGGTCGCGGGGTCCATCACCAGGCCCGCCACATTCCCGATGTTGGGGGCGTCGCCATTGACGTACACGCCGGAAATGGCGAACGAGTGGTTGCCCGGCTGCGTGCCATCGACGTCGTAGCCGTAGGCAGCCCCGACCCTAGCGTTTGGCATGTTGCCAGCGGCCCGCGCCGATAGCGGCACCAGCAGGCCAATCGCCAGCAACAGCGCCGCCGCGCGATGCAGCGCCAGCCGCAGAATCCACGCCGGGCGGCGCGCTCGTCCGAACTCGCGTTCCATGTCACTCCCCGTCGCCTGCGCCGGCGATCGCCTGTGCGCCCGATCCCGGGGCGCGACCAGGGCAGCCTGTCAGGCCGGGTCGCTACGCGGTATCCCCGTAATCGGGGGTCCCGGCCGCTGTTCCTGGGCAGCGAAACGTCAGGCGGACAACGGGAACGCCAGCCGCAGGTCCGTTCCGCCGAGCCTGGAATCGATCTCCAGGGCGCCTCCCAGGCGCCTGGCGCGCAGGCGCATGCTGGCCATCCCGGCGCCGCCGCCCGTTGCCCGCTCCATCGGGCTTTCCCGATGCAGTCCTCGGCCGTCGTCGCTCACATGGAGGTGCAACTGATTGTCGATGCGCTCCATCCGGACGGCGACACGACGCGCCCGGCTGTGCTTGAACGCGTTGGTCAGCGCCTCCTGCAGCAGGCGCATGAGGTCGAGGCTGCGCGCGCTGCCCAGCTCGATGCCCTCGATGCCCGCCACATGCCAATCAATGTCGATGCCGGCCGCTTCCAGGAGCGTGCTGGACCGGTGCCGCAGCGGCGCGAGCAGTTCGCCCAGGTCGGCCTGTTCGCGCGCGGTGCTGTCGATGACCAGTCGCAGATCGTCCCGCATTTCCTTGAGCACGCCGACCACGTCCTGCCTGGACACGCCTTCATCGGCCTGTTCCAGTTGCGCGATCGCGCCGACCAGGGTGCCGCCGAAGCCATCGTGGAGATCGCGGACCAGTTGCAGCCGCTCGCCGGCGCGTCCGTGCGCGAGCGCAAGCTGGTGTTCGCGCTGCAACGTTTCGCCCAGTTCGCGGGTTGCGGTGGCGACTTCACGCTTGAGTTCCAGGTTGAAGCCCTCGACCCTGCGCATCGCCGCGACGAACCGGTGTGCGACCACGAATGCGATACCGATCAGGGTCAGGATGGAGGTCAGGCTCGACAGGTAAGTATCGTCACGGACCCAACCCAGGTAGAGGGCGATGTCGCGAACCGTGACCAGAAGGGGTGCCGCAAGGCAGACTGCCAGCACGCGGTAGTCGGCACGCGGTATGCGCAGTGCACGCATCACGAACCAGCCGGTGCTGACGTAGAAGCAGGCACTGCCGATGACGACCCACGGCATGCGATGCTCGCCCATCCAGTGCGGTGCGAACACGAAGCAGCCCAAGGCCGCAATGCAGGAAAGCCCCATCAACCGTTGCACGCGCGGAAAGCTGCGTTCGCCGAACCGCAGCAGGAACATGGCATAGCAGGATCCGGCGACGACCCACATCGCAGCGATGAAGGCTTGCCACGCATCGGTACTCGCGAACGGCCACGGACTCGGCGCCAGGTAGTTGTAGCCGTACACGGAGCCGGTGAGTTCCGAAAGGGCGAACCAGCCGTAGACAGTGTCCTGGCGCCGCAGCAACCACAGCATCAGGAAGATCGCGCCTAGCACCAGGCTCATCGCCACGTTGACCAGCTTGATTTCAAAGCGCTTGAGCAGGCCCCGTCGATACTGCGCGTGGACGGCCTGCGGATCGCCGACGGTCACCGTCCCGAATCCGGGTTGGTATGCCGCCAAGCCCGAGACACGGACCAGAAGCGTGTTTTCACCAACGCGCAACGTTGGCGCATCGACCAGGAAGTACTGGGGCTGGATCCAGCTGCGCGACAACGGCTCCACGAGGTTCCGATCGCGACCGACCAGGCTGCCGTTGACGTAGATCGCGCTCGCCAGGCAGACGTAATCGACCAGTAATCCGACCGGTTCTTCGGCGTCAGCCTGCTGCCAGCGGATGCGATACCAGACCACGCCGTCATGCTCGGGCCAGCGCGCATCCCAGAAGTCCATCAGGTCGACCGGGGTCCAGCCGATGGTCGGCGGTGCTGCCGAGTCCCAATCCGCACGGACGGCTTCGGCGCGGGTGATCTCGACCGTCGCCGGAGCAGCCTGTGCGAACCCGGAAGCCAATACCAACATGCATGCCGCGAACACGATCGCCGGCAAGCGCAGCCAGGTCCATTTCACTGCAGCAGGCCCAGGGCCTTGGCCTCGTGGACTGCTTCGGTGCGCGACCCCACGGCCAGCTTCCGGTAGATCGACTTGGTGTAACCCTCGATCGTCAACCTGGACAGCGAGACCAGCGCCGCGATTTCGCGGTTGCTGCAACCGCGCGATACCAGTGCCAGGATCTCGTGCTCGCGGGCGGAAAGATGAACTTCCGGGACAACCGGTTGCGCCCTCGGAGCCTGGGTGGGCAGCAGCGCCAGGATGCGTTTGGCGATGGCCGGGTCGATCGGCGCTCCCCCGCGCTGGATGCTTCTCAGCGACAAGGTCAACTCGATGTCCTCGCGCTCCTTGAGCAGGTAACCGATGGCCCCGGAGCGCAAGGCGGAAAGGACCGTGTCCTCGTCGCCCCATGCGGATATCACCAGCACCTGCATGTCCGGCCGGTGCCGGCTCAACCAGGCGATCAGTTCGCACCCGTTGCCATCGGGCAGGCCTATGTCCACCAGGGCGATCGAGAATTCGCGCGCCGCCAGCAGCTCGCGTGCGCCGGCCAGGCTGCCGGTGACCACGACCTCCGCGCCGGGCTCGACATCGCCCAGCAATCGGGCGATGCGGCGCTGCATCGACAAATCGTCCTCGACCACGAGGGCAGGTGTCAGCACGAGCGAATCATCAGGCATGGAACGCCGCTCTTCCCGGAGGCGCGTCGAAGATGGAGTCTAGCGAACTCGCCAATCGATCGGTGCCTGGCCATGCCGCGCCAGGTACTCGTTCGCGGCCGAGAAGTGACCGCAGCCGATGAAGCCGCGGTGGGCGGACAGCGGCGAGGGATGCGGCGCCTTGAGCACCCGGTGCCGGCGCGGGTCGATTACCGCGCCCTTCTTCTGCGCGTAGCTGCCCCAGAGCAGGAACACCAGGTTGTCGCGTTCGCGACCCAGGGTTTCCACGATGTGGTCGGTGAAACCTTCCCAACCCTTGCCGGCATGGGCGCCGGCGCGGCCGTCCTCGACGGTCAGCACGGCGTTGAGCAGCAGTACGCCCTGTCGCGCCCAGGGCAGCAGACAGCCGTGCGCGGGTGGTGCGATGCCGAGGTCGCGCTGCAGCTCCTTGTAGATGTTCTGCAGCGACGGCGGCACGGCCACCCCCGGCTGCACCGAGAAACACAGGCCATGCGCCTGGCCGGGGCCGTGGTAGGGATCCTGGCCGAGGATCACCACTTTGACCTCGTCGAACGGAGTCGCGTCCAGCGCGCCGAAGATCCGCGGGCCCGGCGGATAGATCCTCGCGCCGGCCGCCTTGCGCTGGCGCAGGAAGGCGGACAGCGACTGCATTTCGTCGCGTTGCAGGTAGTCGCCGACGCGTGCCTTCCAGGAGGGTTCGAGCCGGACGTCGCTCACGCCGCGCGGCTCACGCGTTGAAGCTGGCTTGCTCGGGCAAGCGCGACACGCGCAGCTGGAACAGGGTCTTGGTCACCAGCAGGCGCTCCTCGATCGGCTTGAGCACCAGGTCGTTGGCACCGTCGCGCAGCAACTGGCTCTGGTTGTCGCGATTGGCGTCGCCGGTCATCACCAGCACCGGCAGCGCGCGCTTGCTGTAGCCCAGCGGGCCGCGCACTTCGGCGAGCACGTCCATGCCGCTGAGTTCGCCCTTGAGGTAGACGTCGGTGAGCAGCAGGTCGGCACCGACCTCGCCCGCCGCATGGCGTTCGCGCAGGTAGTCCAGCGCCGGCTCGGCATCCGGGAAGTGCATCACTTCCATGCCCTGGCGCTCGAGCATGCGCTTGGTTGCGGCGGCGACCACGCGGCTGTCCTCGACGTAGAGCACGCGCGCGCCGGGCACCGCCTGCGGTTGCACGTAGCCGCGGATGAAGGCGGCCAGCGCACTGTGTCCCAGCGACTTGTCGAAATAATCGGTGACGTCGTCGTTGAGGCTGCGCGATTCCAGCCGCGACTGGACGTCGCCGGAGACCACGATCACCGGCACGTAGCTTTGGCCCGCGGCTTCGCGCACTGCCTGCGCCAGCGCCAGCCCGTCGCCGTCGGGCAACACCAGGGCGGTGGTGACCAGGTCGACCGGTTCGGCTTCGAGCGCGGCACGCGCTTCGGCCAGTCCGGCGCAGGCGGCGATGCGCGCGCCCGGGACTTCCTTTTGCAGCACGTCGGAGATGAGCTTGCGCACGAGCCTGGAACCGTCGACCACCATCACCCGTGGCGCGTCGCTGACGACGTGGCGCAACTTGTCCGTTGCCTTCTTTTCCGCTGGCGCGTCCATGGCTTCCATCAGGTGTCCGTGGGACGAGTCTGCCGCAGGAAGTGCCCGGTGACCACGCCCGCGCCGACCCAGCCCAGGACGGCGGCGCCTGCGACCACCGCCAGTGCGGTGACCGGATCGAAACCACCGAGGGTGAAATGGCTGCCATAGCTGGCCGCAAGCTCGGACAGCGGCGCACGCAGCGCCAGCGCCGCCACCGCCAGCAGCGCGATCGCCAGCGCGCCGGCGGTCAGGCCGTACCAGGCGCCCAGGTACAGGAACGGGCGCCGGATGAAACCATCGGTCGCGCCCAGGTGCTGGAGCACGCCGATCTCCTCGCGCCGTGCCTGGATATCCAGGCGGACGGTGTTGCCGACCACCAGCAGCGCTCCCAGGCCGAGCACGGCCGCCAGCACCAGTGCGACGCGGTTGCCGAAGCGCAGCCAGCCATCCAGGCGCTGGCGCCATTGCGCGTCGTGCTGCACCAGTTCGGCTTCCGGCAGGGACTGCAGCGAGGCGGCGAGCAAGGCTTCGTCGCCCGCAGGCGTCACCACCAGCAGGCTCGGCAACGGATTGTCGTCCTTGCCCAATGCATCGATCGCATCGCCCAGGCCGGCCTCGCGCAGCTGCTCCAGTCCCTGCTCCGGCGTGCGCAACTCGATCCGGTCGATGTCGTTGCGGTTGCCCAGTTCGTCCGCGAGCGCGCGAGCGCGCGCCGCATCGACCGACGGCTTCAGGAACACGCTGATCTCGCGCGCCTGCTGCACCTGGCCCGAAAAGCGCGCCACGTTGCCCAGCACCAGCCAGAGTCCCAGCGGCAGCGCCAGCGCCACCGCCATCACGCCCACGGTCAGCGCGCTCGACCACGGCCTGCCGAGGAACCGCCCCAGGCTCGCCACCAGGCTGTAGAAATGGTGGTCGATCCAGGCCGCCGGCGCCGAATGATGCGCACTCCGGCTTCCGGCTCCCGGCTCCCTGCTCCCGTCCGTGTTACTCATCCGCCAGGTCCTCCGGCGAGATGTCGTCCACGAGTTGCCCGTGGTCGAGCACCAGCACGCGCCGCTTCATCCGCTTGACCAGGCCCAGGTCGTGGCTGGCCACGAGCACGCTGGTGCCGCGCTCCGGGAGCGAAGCGAAGAGGGTGAGGATTTCGGCCGACAGGGTCGGATCGAGATTGCCGGTCGGCTCGTCGGCCACCAGCAGGCGCGGCTCGCCGACCAGGGCGCGGGCGATGCCCACGCGCTGCTGCTCGCCTGCCGAGAGCTGGGTGGGCAATGCGCGTTCGCGCGCGCCGAGGCCAAGGCGCTCGAGGATCGAGCGCACCCGCTTGCCGATCTCGCTGCGCTTCATGCCGCGCAGGATCAGCGGCAGGGCGACGTTCTCCTGCACGCTGCGGTCGGCGAGCAGGCGATGGTCCTGGAACACCGCGCCGACATCGCGCCGGTGCAGCGGCACGCGTCGGCCGCGGACCTTGAGCAGGTTGCGCTCGGCGAACAGGACGGCGCCGCGGCTGGGCCGCTCGGCCAGGTGGATGAGCTTGAGCAGGGTGCTCTTGCCGGCGCCGGAGTGGCCGGTGACGAACAGCATCTCCCCGGCCTGGACCTCGAAGCTGACGTCGCTGAGGGCGGCGTGGCCGCCCGGGTATTGCTTGCTGACGTTGTCGAAACGGAGGACGGCCATGCCGGGATTCTATCCCGGGCCTGTGCGCCCGGGTTTGCATCGTCTAGTGGCTTGAGCGTGGCCCGCGGGTGACCAGCGACTTCAGGCCACGGCCGATCCGCGACAGCAGGGACGGCTCCTGCGGCGCTGGCTTGGGCGCAGGCGCCGGATGGCGGCCACTGCCGCGCGGCGGGTTGTTCCTGGCCGGTGCCGAAGGAGCCTGCTGGGGCGTGCCCTCGGCGCCTTCGATGCGCTTGCCGCCACGACGCCGGCGACGCTTGCGCGGGACGCGGTCGCCTTCGGCGGCCGTGGGGGCAGCCGCAGCGGCAGCCGCTGCAGGAGCAGCAGTGGGAGC
>JALYWW010000093.1 GCA_030852515.1 Pseudomonadota bacterium | reverse complement strand
GCCCAGGGCAACGCCGGCGTCCGCGCCGCCGAAGCCGCGGTGGCCGCGGCGCGCCTGGACCTGCAGTTCACCGAGGTCCGTGCCCCGGTCGCCGGCCGCGCCGGCCGCGCCCTGGTGACGGTGGGCAATCTCGCCCAGGCCGATGCGACCCTGCTCACCACGGTGGTGTCGCAGGATCCGGTGCATGTCCATTTCGAAGCCGACGAGCGCGCCTTCCTGCGCTACCAGGCATTGGCGCGCAGCGGCGAGCGTGATGCGACCAGCAATCCGGTGCGTGTCGGCCTCGCCGACGAAGAGGGATACCCGCACGCCGGCATCGTCGATTTCATCGACAACAAGGTCTCCTCGGACACCGGCACGGTGCGCGCGCGGGCGGTGCTGCCCAACCCGGACCGGGTGTTCACGCCGGGCCTGTTCGCCCGCGTGCAGCTCGAAGGCAGCGCCGAGTTCCAGGCCCTGCTGGTCGACGACAAGGCCGTGTTGACCGACCAGGACCGCAAGTACGTCTACGTGCTCGGCAAGGGCAACACCGCCGAGCGCCGCGACATCACCCTCGGCAGCGTGGTGGATGGCCTGCGCGTGGTCGAGTCCGGCCTGAAGCCCGACGACAAGGTCATCGTCGCCGGCGTGCAGAAGGTGTTCTTCCCCGGCATGCCGGTGGCACCGAAGCAGGTTGCGATGGTGGCGCCCGAACCCGCCGCGAACACGGTCGCCGCCGCGACCGCTGCGCGATGACACTCCAATACGGGAACTGACATGGACTTCTCCAGGTTCTTCATCGACCGCCCGATCTTCGCGGCGGTCCTCTCGATCGTGATCTTCGCCGCCGGCCTGATCGCGATCCCCCTGCTGCCGATCGGCGAGTATCCCGAGGTCGTGCCGCCGTCGGTGGTGGTGCGCACCGTGTATCCCGGCGCCAACCCCAAGGTGATCGCCGAGACCGTGGCCACGCCGCTGGAGGAAGCGATCACCGGCGTCGAGGACATGATGTACATGAAGTCGGTCGCCGGTTCCGACGGCGTGCTGCAGCTGACCGCCACCTTCCGCCCCGGCACCGACCCCGACGAAGCGACGGTGAAGGTGCAGAACCGCGTGTCGCAGGCACTGGCACGGCTGCCCGAGGACGTGCGCCGCCAGGGCGTGACCACGCAGAAGCAGTCGCCGGTGTTCCTGATGGTGGTGCACCTGACCTCCAGCGACGGCAACTACGACTCGCTGTACCTGCGCAACTACATGCGCCTGCACGTCAAGGACGAGTTGGCGCGGATCCCCGGTGTCGGCGACGCGCAACTGTTCGGCGGCGGCGATTACGCGATGCGGCTGTGGCTGGATCCGGACCGGATCGCTTCGCGCGGGCTGACCGCCGGCGACGTGCTGCGCGCGGTGCGCGAGCAGAACGTGCAGGTCTCGGCCGGCCAGCTCGGCGCCGAGCCCATGGCCAACGGCAGCGACTTCCTGCTGCCGATCAACGCCCGCGGGCGCCTGCAAAGCGTGGAGGAGTTCGGCGACATCGTGCTCAAGGCCGGCGGCGACGGCGAGATCGTGCGCCTGGCCGACGTCGCGCGCATCGAGCTCGCCGCCGGCGACTACACCCTGCGTGCCCGCCTGGACGGCAAGAACGCTGCTGCGATCGGCATCTTCCAGGCGCCGGGCGCCAATGCGCTGGAGATCCGCGACGCGGTGGTGGCGAAAATGGAGGAACTGCGGCCGACCCTGCCGCCGGGCGTCGAGATCCAGTCGATCTACGACACCACGATCTTCGTCCGCGACTCGATCAAGTCGGTGATCACCACCCTGCTGGAGGCCACGCTGCTGGTGGTGTTGGTGGTCATCCTGTTCCTGCAGACCTGGCGCGCGTCGATCATCCCGTTGCTGGCGGTGCCGGTCTCGGTGGTCGGCACCTTCGCGGTGCTGTACCTGCTCGGCTACTCGATCAACACACTGACCCTGTTCGGGCTGGTGCTGGCGATCGGCATCGTGGTCGACGACGCGATCGTGGTGGTGGAGAACGTCGAGCGCCACATCGAGGAAGGCGCGACGCCGTTGCAGGCCGCGCACCTGGCGATGAAGGAGGTCTCGGGCCCGATCATCGCGATCGCGCTGGTGCTGTGCGCGGTGTTCGTTCCGATGGCATTCCTGAGCGGCGTCACCGGGCAGTTCTACAAGCAGTTCGCGGTCACCATCGCGATCTCGACGGTGATCTCGGCGATCAATTCGCTGACCCTGTCACCGGCGCTGGCGGCGAAGTTGCTGAAGTCGCGCGACGCCGGCAAGGACGCGCCCGCGCGGGCGATCGACCGCCTGTTCGGCTGGCTGTTCCGGCCGTTCAATCGCGTCTTCAAGCGCGGTTCGGAGCGCTACGAGGGCGCGGTGTCGCGCGCACTGGGCCGCCGCGGCGCGGTGTTCCTGGTCTACGCGGTACTGCTGGCCGGTGCGATGGTGATGTTCAAGGTCGTGCCCGCGGGCTTCATCCCGGTCCAGGACAAGCTGTACCTGATCGCCGGCGTGAAGATGCCCGAAGGCGCGTCGATCGCGCGCACCGATGCGACCATGAAGAAGATGGCGGAGCTGGCGATGGAAGTCGACGGCATCACCCACGAGATCGCATTCCCGGGTCTCAACCCGTTGCAGTTCAGCAACACGCCGAACAATGGCGTGGTGTTCTTCACGCTCGCTCCGTTCTCTGAGCGTTCGCGCAGTGCCGAGGAGATCAGCGCAGAGCTCAATGCGAAACTGTCCACGATCCAGGAAGGCTTCACCTTCGCCTTCATGCCGCCGCCCATCCAGGGCCTGGGCAACGGATCGGGCTGGTCGCTGTTCGTCGAGGATCGCACCGCCCTGGGTTACGGCGCGTTGCAGGACGCGGTGCAGGCGTTCCAGGGCGCGGCGTCGCAGACGCCGGGACTCGGCTTCCCGATCACCAGCTACCAGGCCAACGTGCCGCAACTCGATGCCGTCGTGGACCGGGTCAAGGCAAAGGCCCAGGGCGTGCCGCTGGACGGGTTGTTCGAAACCCTGCAGACCTACCTCGGTTCGGCCTACGTCAACGACTTCAACATGTTCGGCCGCACCTGGCAGGTGATCGCCCAGGCCGACGGCCAGTTCCGCGACGAAGTTGGCGACATCGCCGGCCTGCGCACGCGCAATGCGTCGGGCGAGATGGTGCCGATCGGTTCGGTCGTCGACATCCGCGAAACCTACGGACCCGATCCGGTGATCCGCTTCAACGGTTATCCCGCCGCCGACCTGCTGGGCGATGCGGATCCGCGCATGCTCTCGTCCGGCGAAGCGATGGCTGCCGTGACCGCGATCGCCGGCCAGGCATTGCCGGCCGGCATGGACATCGACTGGAGCGACCTGAGCTACCAGCAGGCGACCCAGGGTGACGCGGCGCTGGTGATCTTCCCGCTGGCGGTGCTGCTTGCCTTCCTGGTGCTTGCGGCGCTGTACGAGAGCTGGACCCTGCCGCTGGCGGTGATCCTGATCGTGCCGATGACGATGCTCGCCGCGCTGTTCGGCGTGTGGCTGACCGGCGGCGACAACAACGTCTTCGTGCAGGTCGGCCTGGTGGTGCTGATGGGGCTGGCGTGCAAGAACGCGATCCTGATCGTCGAGTTCGCGCGCGAACTCGAGCTGCAGGGCAAGGGAATAGTGGAAGCAGCGCTGGAAGCCTGCCGCCTGCGCCTGCGCCCGATCGTGATGACCTCGGTCGCGTTCATCGCCGGCACCGTGCCGCTGGTGCTGTCGCACGGCGCGGGCGCGGAGGTGCGCTCGGTCACCGGCATCACCGTGTTCGCGGGCATGCTCGGCGTCACCGCGTTCGGCCTGTTCCTGACCCCGGTGTTCTACGTCGCGCTGCGCAAGCTGGCCAACCGGCCGCTGGTGTCGCATGCGCCGGCGAAGGCCGCCCATCCCCATCCGAGCGAGGCCCTGTCATGATGATCCGCACGCTTTCCGTCGCACTGGCCACGGCGTTGCTCGCCGGTTGTGCCGTCGGTCCCGACTTCGTTCGTCCTGCCTTGCCCGGCAATGACGCCTTCGTCCGTGCCGGGGCGCCGGCGGCTACGGATCGCCAGGCTTTCGATGCTGAGTTCTGGCGTGGCTTCGGCGACCCGCAGCTGACATCCCTGGTAGAGGACGCGCTGGCGGCCAACCATGACCTGCGCATCGCCCTGGCCCGTTACGACCGCGCCAACGCGCTGCTGCGCGGCGCGAAGTTCGACTACCTGCCGACGATCACCGCGAATGCCGAGGCCAGCGAATCGCGTGCCAGCGCCGACCAGGCGCCCGGCGTGGCGCGCAGCGATCGCGACACCGAAAGCCGTGGCGCCGGCATCGCGGCGGCATGGGAACCGGACGTGTTCGGGCGCATCCGTCGCGGCGTCGAGGCCGGTCGCGCCGGGGCGCAGGCCGGCTTCGCCGACCTGCAGGCGGCGCAGGTGGCGATCGTCGGCGAGGTCGCGCGGACCTACCTCGAGTTGCGCGGCGCCCAGGAGCGCCTGCGGGTGGCGCGCGACAATGCCGGCAATCAGCGCGAGACGATGCAACTGGTGCAGGCACGCTTCGACGCCGGCCGCGACAGCGAGTTCGACACCGCACGGGCGCGTGCCCAGCTGGAGGCGACTTCGGCGCGGATCCCGGCGCTCGAGGCGCAGGTGGCGTTCGCCATGCACCGGCTGGGCGTCCTTGCCGGACGCACGCCCGATGCGTTGGTCGCCACGCTCGATGCCGAGGTGCCGCTGCCATCGCTGCCTGCCACGATCGATCCGGGCACCCCGGGCGAAGTGCTCCGCCGCCGTCCCGACGTCGCGGCCGCCGAGGCACGTCTGCACGCGGCGACCGCGCGCATCGGCGTGGCCACCGCCGACCTGTTCCCGCGCATCACCCTCGGCGGACTGATCGGCAGCCAGGCCATCGACAGCAGCATGCTGTTCGAGCGCGACAGCGAGACCCGCCTGGTTGCGCTCGGGATCGACTGGTCGTTCCTGGACATCGGCCGGGTGCGCGCGCGCATTGCCGCCGCCGATGCCGACGCCGCCGGCGAACTCGCGCGTTACCAGCAGACCGTGCTGCTTGCGCTGGAGGATACCGAGAACGCACTGGTGCGGCTGGACCGCGCGCGTGCCGAGGATGCCCACCTGGAACGCGCCGCACGCGACAGCGCGCGTGCCGCCAGGCTTGCGCGGATCCGCTTCGAAGCCGGCGCGACCGGACTGCTGGAAGTGCTCGACGCCGAACGCACCCGGCTGCAGGCGGAAGATGCGTTCGCCGACGGTCGCACGCGCAGTGCGACCAGCGCGGTCGCGCTGTATCGGGCCTTGGCAGGCGGCTGGCCGCAGTCGTTGCCGCTGCGCGAGGTCGTCAGCCGGCGCTAGTCCCAGTTGCGTTGGGTGCGCCCGCGCTTGATCGTGCTGCGAACGCGCTTCTCGTCCAGCCTCCTGGCTTTCGCGGCGCGGCTGGGCTTGGTCGGCACGCGCTTCTTCGGCGCGTGTAGGCCGGTCTCGATGAAGGCCGCCAGGCGCTCGCGCGCGTCCTCGCGGTTGCGCTCCTGGGTGCGGAAGCGCTGCGCACCGAGCACCAGCACGCCCTCGTTGGTCATGCGCCGGTCGCGGCGGGCGAGCAGGCGCTCGCGCACCGGCTCGGTCAGCGACGGCGAGTTGGCGACGTCGAAGCGCAGCTCCACCGCGGTCGCGACCTTGTTGACGTTCTGCCCGCCCGGACCCGACGCGCGCACGAAGCGCTCGACCAGTTCGTCGTCGTCGATGGTGAGGTGGCCGACCCGCATGTCAGCGATTGTAGGCCGGGAACAACGCCAGGGCCCTTGCAAACTCGGGGTCCCCCGGGGCGATGGCCTCGACGCGCGCCGCCGTATGCGGATGGGCGAAGGCCAGCCGCCGTGCGTGCAGCAGCATGCGGTGGATGCCCATCGCGCGGAAGGCGCGGTTGTGGCGGCCGTCGCCGTGGCTGCTGTCGCCGATCAGGTGATGGAAGGCGTGCTTGAGATGGCGGCGGATCTGGCGGAAACGGCCGGTGCGCGGATGCGCGCACAGCAGGGCGTAACGCGAGGTGTCGAAGCCGGCCGACGGGATCGGGAGCTCGCAGGTCGCCAGCATTTCGAAATAGGTGACCGCCGGCTTCTTCACCGGTTTGCCCGGGCCGCCGTCGAGGGGATGGTCGATGCTGAATGCGGTTTCGGCGGGCCAGCCGCGGCACACGGCCCAGTAATCCTTCTCCACTTCGTGCGCCATCAGCGCCTTTCCCAGCGCCGAGGCGGTGTCGCGGTCGAACGCGAGCAGCAGGCAGCCGCTGGTGGCGCGGTCGAGCCGGTGCACCAGGAACACCGGCTTGCCGAACTGTTCGCGCAGGCGGTCGGCGGCGAAGTCGGTCTCGCCGCGTGCCAGCGCGCTGTCGTGGACCATCAACCCGGCGGGCTTGTCGACCACGGCGAGGAACTCGTCCCTGAAAAGGACGTCGAGCGCACTCACCGCAAGGTGTAGAGCACGGCCACGACCAGCGCCGCGCCGACGCCGACGATCGCCGCGACCACGCGACCCTGGGCATCGCGCACCGCGCGCGCAAGCTCGGCGAGCTCGTCCGAACGCATTGCCAGCTCGTGCTTGCCCTCGACCTGCTGCTGCAGCCAGGCATGCAGCAGGCGCGGCATGTCCGGCGCGTGGGTCACCATCTCCGGCAGGCGCTTGCCGAGTTCGCGCAGCAACCGGCGCGGGCTGTAGCGTTCGCGCAGGATCTTCTCCAGCACCGGCTTGGCCACCGCCCAGATGTCGATCTTCGGATCCAGCTGGCGGCCTACGCCCTCGATGCTGAGCAGGGTTTTCTGCAGCAGGATCAGCTGTGGCTGGATGGTCAGTTCGTAGCGCTGCGCGGTGCGGAACAGCTTGAGCAGCACTTCGCCCAGCGAGATCTCGCTCAGCGGGCGGGTGAAGTACGGCTCGCACACCGAACGCGCGGCAGCCTCGAGCTCGTCGATGCGGATATGTGACGGCATCCAGCCGGCCTGCACGTGCAGTTCGGCGATGCGCCGGTAATCCTTGTTGAAGATCGCCATGAAGTTCTCGGCGAGGTAGTACTGGTCCTCGCTGGAAAGCTGGCCCATGATCCCGAAATCGAGGGCGATGAAGCGCGGGTCGGCCTTCCGCGCCGGATCGACGTCGACCCAGATGTTGCCGGCGTGGGCATCGGCGTGGAAGAAGTTGTCGCGGAACACCTGGGTGTAGAACACGCGCACGCCCTTGGCCGCCAGCGCCCTGCGGTCGATGCCGGCGGCGTCGAGCGCGGCGATGTCGTCGCTGGGGATTCCGCGCACGCGCTCCAGGGTCAGCACGCGCTCGCTGGTGTGGCTCCAGATCGGCTCGGGCACGTACAGGTCGGGCGAACCCAGCCAGTTGCGCCGCAGCACCGAGGCGTTGGCGCCCTCGCGCTGCAGGTCGAGTTCGGCGGCGAGGGTGGATTCGATCTCGGCCACGATCTCGCGCGGACGGATCTTGTCGGCGCTGGGATGGGTGCGGTCGACCAGCGCGGCAACGCTCTCGAGCAGGGCGATGTCCTGCGCGATCTGGCGCTTGATGCCCGGGCGCAGCACCTTGACCACCACTTCGCGCGGCGGCAGGCCGCCCTGCGCCGGGAGCGTGGCCGCATGCACCTGCGCGATCGAGGCCGACGCCAATGGCGTGGTGTCGAAGCTGGCGAACGCCTCGGCCACCGGCCGCGCCAGCGCCTGCTCGACGATGGCACGTGCGGCCTCGCCATCGAACGGCGCCACGCGGTCCTGCAACAGGGTCAGCTCGTCGGCCACATCCGGCGGCACCAGGTCGCGCCGGGTCGACAGGATCTGCCCGAACTTGACGAAGATCGGGCCGAGCTCCTGCAGCGCCAGGCGCAGCCGCGCGCCGCGCGACTGCGCGGCGATATCCGCCGACGCCTTCGGCACGAAGGGGCGCATCAGGTTCAGCCAGCGCTCGGCGGGCGTGCCGTCCAGCAGGTCGTCGAGGCGATACCTCAACAGCACCCGGCCGATGCGCATCGCGCGCAGGGCGGACTTCATGGCTGCGCCCCGCTGCCCTTGTCGGACATGTTGCGGCGCAACCGCGCGATTTTGGCGGCGATGCGCTCGACGTCGTCGCGC
>JALYWW010000155.1 GCA_030852515.1 Pseudomonadota bacterium | reverse complement strand
CGAGGCGTGGGGCAATTTCCCGCAGACCTATTCGCACGTGGGCCTGGTCATGGCGGCCACCCGGCTGTCGCGGCCGTGGCAGGACTTCTCGTGAGCCGCCTGGTCGTCGTCTCCAACCGCGTGGCGTTGCCAGGGGAGAACCGCGCCGGCGGCCTGGCGGTCGCGCTGGAAGCGGCGCTCAAGGAACGCGGCGGACTCTGGTTCGGCTGGAGCGGCAAGACCGTGCGCGAGGCCAGCGGCGCCCTGCACGAAGCGCACGAAGGCGACATCCGCTATCTCACCATGGACCTGTCGCGCGCCGACCTGGACGCGTACTACAACGGTTTTTCCAACCGCACGCTGTGGCCGCTGCTGCACTTCCGGCTCGACCTGGTGGACTACGACCGCGAGACCCGCGGCGGCTATGGTGCGGTGAACGCCCTGTTCGCCGACAGGCTCGCGCCGCTGCTGCGCGAAGACGACACCGTGTGGATCCACGACTACCACCTGATCCCGCTGGCCAGCCTGCTGCGCGAGCGCGGCATCGGTTGCCGGATCGGCTTCTTCCTGCACGTGCCGATGCCGTCGGCGGACATGGCCGCCGCGCTGCCGGACCACGTGCGCCTGTTCTCCACCCTGTACGCGTACGACCTGGTCGGTTTCCAGACCGTGCGCGACGTCGAGCGCTTCCAGGACTACGTGCGCCTGTTCGGCGGCGGCCGGGTGCTCGAGGAAGGCGTGCTGGAAGCGCCCGACGGGCACCGCTTCCGCGCCGCCGCGTTCCCGATCAGCATCGACACCGGCCGTATCGCGGAACAGGCGCGCCAGGCGATGTCCAAGTCCACCGTGCGCCTGCTGCGCGAGAGCGTGAAGCCGCGGCAGCTGGTCATCGGCGTCGATCGCCTCGACTACTCCAAGGGGCTGCCCGAGCGCTTCCGCGGATTCGAACGCTACCTGGCGCGGCACGCCGACCAGAAGGGCGGGTTGACCTACCTGCAGATCGCGCCGATCTCGCGCGGCGAGGTCGCCGAATACCAGCTGCTGCGCAACGAGCTGGAGCGGATCGCCGGCCACGTCAACGGCCAGCACGCGGCCCCGGACTGGACGCCGCTGCGCTACGTCAACCGCAATTTCGCCCACACCACGCTGACCGGCTTCTACCGGACCGCGCGGATCGGCCTGGTGACCCCGCTGCGCGATGGCATGAACCTGGTGGCCAAGGAATTCGTGGCGGCCCAGGACCCGGAAGACCCCGGCGTGCTGGTGCTGTCGCAGCTGGCCGGCGCGGCGTACGAGCTGCGCCAGGCGCTGCAGGTCAACCCCTACGACCTCGACGGCGTCGCCGATGCCATCGCGACTGCGGCGCACATGCCGCGCCCGCAGCGCATCGAACGTTGGCGGGCGATGATGGACTACCTGCGCGAGAACGACATCGACGCCTGGCGGCGGCGCTATCTCGCCGCCCTGCGGGCGAGCTGAGGCCGCCCACCGCTGCACCCGCCATGTCGCGAGGAGGGCGGCAGGGCCTCCCGGCAGCCGGTCCCGCCGGTTCCGCGCCTTCGGCGACCGCCGCGAAATGCCGGGTCGTGGGCTTGCGTTGCGGCCGCTATACTCACCTGTGGTCGCGATCTTCGGGTCGCCTTGTTGCCTATCCAATCAACGGCTTGGCAACACAATGACATCCCATTTTTCCTAATGAATGCGGCATCGGGCCTGCCCGGAGCCGCCGAGGCAAGCAAACGCCGCATGCGCCTGTCCACGATCAAGCTGTCCGGCTTCAAATCCTTCGTCGATCCCACCACGCTGCACCTGCCGACCAACATGACCGGCGTGGTCGGTCCGAACGGCTGCGGCAAGTCCAACATCATCGACGCCGTGCGCTGGGTGATGGGCGAGAGCTCGGCCAGCCGCCTGCGCGGCGATTCGCTGACCGACGTGATCTTCTCCGGCTCGACCGCGCGCAAGCCGGTGTCGCAGGCGACGGTGGAACTGGTCTTCGACAACTCCGACCATGCCATCAGCGGCGAGTACGGCGCGTTCAACGAGATCTCGGTCAAGCGCTCGGTCTCGCGCGACGGCCAGAGCAACTATTACCTCAACGGCGCCAAGTGCCGCCGCCGCGACATCACCGACCTGTTCCTTGGCACCGGACTGGGGCCGCGCAGCTACTCGATCATCGAGCAGGGGATGATCAGCCAGATCATCGAGGCGCGTCCGGAGGACCTGCGCGTGTACCTCGAGGAGGCGGCCGGGATCTCCAAGTACAAGGAGCGCCGCAAGGAAACCGAAACCCGCATCCGCCACACCCGCGAAAACCTCGAGCGCCTGACCGACCTGCGCGACGAGGTCGGCAAGCAGCTGCAGCACCTGGCCCGGCAGGCGAAACAGGCCGAGCAGTACACCGCGATCCAGGCCGAACGCAGGATCCGCGACGCCGAGTGGAAGGCGCTGGAATACCGCCGCCTCGACGCGCAGCTCGCCGCGTTGCGCGAAGGCCTGTCGCAGGAGGAAACCCGCCTGCAGCAGCTGATCGCCGAGCAGCGCGAAGCCGAGCGCGAGATCGAGACCGGCCGCGTGCGCCGCGAGGAGGCGATGGAAGCGCTGAACAAGGCGCAGGCCGAAGGCTATGAGGTAGGCGGCAACCTGGCCCGGATCGAGCAGCAGATCGCGCACCAGCGCGAGATGGCCCAGCGCCTGCAGCGCGCCCGCGACGAAGCGCAGGCGGCGCTGGCCGAGATCGGCCAGCATATCCAGGG
>JALYWW010000029.1 GCA_030852515.1 Pseudomonadota bacterium | reverse complement strand
GTGGTGGTCCACGCAGCGGCGGCAGCGGCAACCGCTGACCCGGCCCGGGCGGGCACCGTCACGTAGCGTGCCGGCTCCCGTCGGCACACTCGGGTCGCATGCCGGCCCTCAACGTCCTCACGCTGAATGCCCACATGGGCTTCAGCACCTCGCGACGCCGATTCGTGCTGCCAGCACTGCGCGAGGCGATCCGCGAGGTGTCGGCCGACCTGGTGTTCCTGCAGGAGGTGCTGGGCGCGCATGCCCACCACGCGCGCCGGTTCGCCGACTGGCCGGCCGAACCGCAGTACGAGTTCCTCGCCGACACCATCTGGGCCCAGCACGCCTACGGCCGCAACGCGGCGTATCCGCATGGCCACCACGGCAACGCGCTGCTTTCCAAGTTCGCGATCCTGCGCCATCGCAACCGCGATGTTTCGGTCCATGGGCATGAACAGCGGGGCCTGCTGCATTGCGTCCTCGACATCCCCGGCACGTCCCGCGACATGCACGCGGTGTGCGTGCACCTTGGGTTGCGCGATTCGCACCGGCGCCGGCAGCTGGAGCTGCTGTGCGGCCTGCTCCGGGACGACGTGCCGGCCGACGCGCCGGTGATCGTGGCCGGCGACTTCAACGACTGGCACGGACGCGGCCATCGCCTGCTCGCGGCCTGCGGGCTCGAGGAAGCCTTCGTCGCCGCCGGCGGCCGCCTCGCCCGGACCTTTCCTTCGCGGCGTCCGCTGCTGCCGCTGGATCGCATCTACCTGCGTGGCGCCCGCGCCCGCGACCCGCGCGTCCTCAAGGCCCGACCGTGGTCGCACCTGTCCGACCATGCGCCGCTGCTGGCGCGGATCGAGTGGTGACGCATGGCGATCGTCGACGGCCACGAACTGCGGTTGCTGGAGAACGGCGAAGCGTTCTTCGCCCGCGTTGCCGAAGCGATCTCCGCTGCCCGCGATGAAATCCTGCTGGAAAGCTTCATCCTGTTCGAGGACAAGGTGGGCCTTTCGCTGCAGCAGCAACTGATCGAGGCCGCGCGACGCGGTGTCCGGGTGGAAGCGACCGTGGACGGCTACGGATCGCCGCGCTTTTCCGCCGGCTTCATCGCCGCGCTCAGCAATGCCGGCGTCCAGCTGCGCGTGTTCGATCCGCACCGGCCGTTGCTGGGCATGCGCGTGCACGTGTTCCGCCGCCTGCACCGCAAGCTGCTGGTGATCGACGGCGAGCGCGCCTTCGTCGGTGGCATCAACTTCTCGGCCGACCACCTTGCGGATTTCGGCCCGGCATCCAAGCAGGACTATTGCCTGGAGGTGGCCGGCCCCATCGCGGCGACGATCCGCGACTTCATGTGCTGCGCGCTTTCCGGCGACGGCACCGGGGAACGCTGGCGCCCACCGCCCGCGGCCACCGCGAACCCGGCCCTGCGGTTCGTGCTGCGCGACAACCGCAGCCGTTCGCGCGACATCGAGCATGCCTATCGGCAGGCGATCCGCGACGCGCGCAGCGAAGTGATCCTGGCCAACGCCTACTTCTTCCCCGGCTATGGCTTCACCCGCGACCTGCGCAACGCCGCGCGGCGCGGGGTCGAGGTGATCCTGCTGATGCAGGGCCAGCCCGACACCCCGCTGGCGCGGATCGCGCGCAGGCTCTACCGGCCGCTGGCGGAGGACGGCGTGCAGCTGCACGAGTACTGCCGTCGCCCCTTCCACGGCAAGGTCGCGGTGATCGACGGGCATTGGGCGACGGTGGGCTCCAGCAACCTGGATCCGTTGAGCCTGTCGCTCAACCTGGAATCGAACCTGGTGGTGAACGACACGGGCTTCGCTTCCGAACTGCGCGCGCGCTTGCTGCGACTGCTGCGCGAGGATTGCCAGGCCGTCGAACACGCACGGCTGCCGCCCTGGCGGCCTTGGCACGTGCTGACCCGGCCGCTGCTGTTCCACTGCCTGCGGCGGTTCCCGGACTGGGCGGGGCTGCTGCCGGCGCATACGCCCAGGACCGCACTGCTGCGGCCGGATCCGGAAGCCGCGCCATGAGCGCATCACGACAACGCGCGCGAAGGCAACGCTGGCTGCGCATCGGCTTCGGCGTGTTCGCCACGGTGGTGGCGGTCCTGCTCGTGCGCTACGCCCGCGGGATCGACTGGGCCGCCGTGAAGGCGGCGCTGGCAGGATTCGACGCCGGCACCTTGTGGCTGGTGGCCGCATTGGCCTTGCTCAGCTATGTCACCTACGGCAGCTACGACCTTGCCGCGCGCCGCTACGCCGGCCACGACCTGTCGACGCGCCGGGTGCTGGGTATCGGCATGACCGCGTATGCATTTGCGCTGTGCGTGGGTGCCGCGATCGGCAGCGCCGGGTTCCGCCTGCGCATGTACACCCGTTCGGGGCTGCGCATCGGCACGATCAGTCGCGTCATCGGCTTCAGCGTGGCCAGCAACTGGCTCGGCTACGGCGCCCTTGCGGGCCTGCTGTTCGCCAGCGGCGCGGTCGCGCCGCCCGCGCAATGGGGCATCGGTGGCGGTTGGCTGCGTGCAGCCGGCATCGCGATGCTGTTGCTGGTCGCCGCCTACCTGGCGTCCTGCGCCGCCTGGCACGGGCGGGTCCTGCACGTCCGCAACCACCACCTGCGCCTGCCCGGGCCCGTGCTCGGCGCGCTGCAGGTGGCGCTGGCCGCGCTCAACTGGTCGCTGATGGCCAGCATGCTGTTCCTGCTGCTCGGCGCCGCCCATCCCTGGCCGCTGGTGGCCGGAACCCTGCTGCTCGCCGCGGTCGCCAGCGCGATCGTGCACATCCCCGCGGGCATCGGCGTCATGGAGGCGGTGTTCATCGCGGTGCTCGCCGCTGGCGCCCCCGACCCGCGCATCCTCGCCGCCCTGCTCGCCTGGCGCGCGCTCTACTACGCCGGGCCGCTGCTGCTGGCGACCGTGTTCTATCTCGTCTTCGAAGCCCGCGGCAAGCGCTCAGCGTAGTTCGAATGCGTCCGCGTCCAGCATCGCGGGAAAGTGTTCGCGATGCGCCCGCAACCGTTCCATCGACAGGGTCGTGGTCGCCACCACTTCCATGTCCGCGCATTCGCTCAGCGGCTCGCCGAGGAAGTCGAGGACGGCGCTGTCACCCGAATAGCGGTGTCCGTTGCCGTCGGTGCCGACACGGTTGAGACCGGCCACGTAACACAGGTTCTCGATCGCGCGCGCGCGCAGCAGCGTCTTCCACGGATGCGAGCGCACGGCTGGCCAGTTCGCAACGTAGAGCGCCAGGTCATAGTCCAGCTGCCCGGCGCGCTCCACGTCGTAGCGGTTGCGCGAGAACACCGGGAAGCGCAGGTCGTAGCAGACCAGCGGGCAGATCCGCCAGCCGCGCCACTCCACCGACAAGCGCGGGCCGCCGGCGGCATAGCGTTCGTGTTCGCGCGCATAGCGGAACAGATGGCGCTTGTCGTAGTGCTGCAGCCCGCCATCCGGGGTCGCGAACAGCAGCCGGTTGAACACGCTGTTCGAAGGCGTGCCGTCGCCGACTCGCAGCTGTACGCTGCCGCAGACCGCGGCGTCCAGCGCGCGCGCCTGTTCGCGGATCCAGGCCACCGTGGGCCCGTCCATGGTCTCGGCGTTGTCGATGGCATCGTTGCTGAAGCCGCTGGTAAAGGTTTCCGGCAACAGAACGAGATCGGTGATGCCACGCAGTGGCGCCACCAGGCGATCGTAGTAGTCGCGGTTGCCAGCCGGATCGTGCCAGCGGGTTTCGCCCTGGACCAGGGTGACGCGGAGGTCATGCATGTTCGAAGCGTGCATGTTCAAAGCTTCTTCAGTCGTTCGATGGCGGCGTCGAGGGTCGCCTCGCTCTTGGCGAAGCACAGGCGGGCCAGGCGCTGGCCCGGCGGCGGGGTTTCATAGAACGGCGACAGCGGGATCGCGGCCACGCCATGCTCGACGGTCAGCCAGCGGCAGAAGGCGAGATCGTCCAGGTCGCTGACCGCCGAATAGTCGACCAGCTGGAAGTAACCGCCCGGCACCGGCAACGGACGCAACCGGGTCGTGCGCAGCTGCGCTGCGAAGCGGTCGCGCTTTTCCTGGTAGAACGCACCGAGCTGCTCGTAGTGTTCCGGCTCGGCCTGGATCATGTCCGCGAACGCGTGCTGCGCCGGGGTGAAGGTGCAGAAGGTGTTGTACTGGTGGACCTTGCGGAACTCGGCCGACAGTGCCGGTGGCGCGATGACGTAGCCGACCTTCCAGCCGGTGCAGTGGTAGGTCTTGCCGAAGCTCGACACCACCACCGCGCGCTCGCGCAACGCCGGATGGCGCAACACCGATTCATGGCGGACACCGTCGAACACGATGTGCTCGTAGACCTCGTCGGACAGCAGGATGATGTCGTTGCCGCGCAGCAGGCTTTCGATCGCGGCGATGTCGCCGGGCCCGAACATCGCGCCCGACGGATTGTGCGGGCTGTTGACCATCAGCATCCGCGTGCGCGGGGTGATCGCGGCGCGCACCGCTTCCCAGTCCGGCGCGAACGTGGCTGGATCCAGTGGCACGTGGACGGCGGTCGCCCCGGCCAGGTCGATCGCCGGCTCGTAGCAGTCGTAGCACGGGTCCAGGACGATCACTTCGTCGCCCGCATGCACCAGCGCATGGATCGCGTCGAAGATCGCCTCGGAAGCGCCGGAGGTCACCGTGACCTCGCTGTCGGCGTCGGGCCGCCAGCCGTAGCAGCGTTCGGTCTTGGCCGCGATCGCCTGGCGCAGCGCCGGGATGCCCGAGGCCGGCGAATACTGGTTGTGCCCGGCGCGCATTGCCTTCTCGAGCCCGTCGAGCAGGCGCGGCGGGGCCGGGAAATCGGGAAAGCCCTGCCCCAGGTTGACGGCCTGGTGCTCGGCGGCGAGTTGGGACATCACCGTGAAAATGGTGGTGCCTACCTTCGGAAGCTTGGTGCCTGGCATCGGTCCTGCCCGTGCGTTCTACAATGCCGCTTTGTAGCATGGCCCGCATGACCGACCAGCATCAAGCCCCGCCTCTCCTGACTGCGCAGGGCCTTGCCTTTTCGCGCAACGAACAGCGCGTGTTCGGGCCGCTGGATTTCGCGGTCGAGGCCGGCGAAGCCTTGCTGGTGCAAGGCGACAACGGCGCCGGCAAGACCACCTTGCTGCGCGTGCTCGCAGGCCTGTTGCGCGCCGACGAGGGCAGCATCCAGGTCGACGGCCGGCCAGCCGATCCTGCATTGCGCGCGCATGCCATCGCCTACCTCGGCCACCTGCCCGCGCTCAAGGCCGACCTGACCGCGCTGGAGAACCTGCATTTCCTGTGCGGCCTGCATGGTCGCCGCCGTGGCCAGCTGCCGGGCAATGCCATGGCCATCGTCGGCCTGGCCGGCTACGAGGATGCCCTGGCGCGGCAACTCTCCGCCGGGCAGAAGAAGCGCCTGTCGCTGGCGCGCATGTGGCTGTCGCCGGCGCCCCTGTGGCTGCTGGACGAGCCATACGCCAACCTCGACCTGGAGGGCCTGGAACTGGTCAACCGCATGATCCATGCGCACCTGCGCGATGGTGGTGCTGCCCTGCTCACCACCCACGGCGCCTACGCCGCGCCGCCGGTGCGCACGCGCATGCTGGTGTTGGAGGGTGCGCGCCTGGAGCGTGCGCAATGATGTGGTCCGCGGCCAGGGCGTTGATGCTGCGCGACCTGCGCCTGCTGTGGCGCCGTCGCGGCGACGCGCTGCAGCCGGCGCTGTTCGCGCTGCTGGTGCTGGTGCTGTTCGCCCTGGCCCTCGGCAGCGATCCGCAGCTGCTGTCGCGCGTGGCCGGCGGCGCGTTGTGGGTGGCCGTATTGCTGTCGGGGCTGCTGGCGCTGGATACGCTGTTCCGCGGCGATGCCGAGGACGGTTCGCTGGAGCAATGGCTGCTGGCGCCGGTACCGCTGGCCTGGCTGGTGCTGGTACGGGTGGTCACGCACTGGACCACGACCGCGCTGCCGCTGCTGCTGGCGATGCCCTTGCTTGCCGAAGTGATGGGCCTGCCACGCGCCCAGTTGCCGGTATTGATGGTGTCGATGGCATTGGGCACGCCGCTGCTGGCGCTGCTGGGCGCCGTCGTCGCCGCGCTTACCGTGGGCATGCGCCGCTCCGGGATCCTGGTGGCACTGCTGGCGCTGCCGCTGTACGTGCCGGTGCTGGTGTTCGGTGCCGGCAGCGTGGCCGCCTCCATGCAGGGCCAGGACGCGACCGGGGGTTTGCTGCTGCTGGCAGCGGGCCTGGTCGCTGCGCTCGTCCTGGCGCCATTGACGGCCGCCGCAGCCATCCGCATTGCCCTGGATTGAGCGACGGCTCCGGATTGACCTGGGTCAGGTGGCGTTGCTGGCAGGCGGGCTAAAATCAGCCTGCAAACAGCGGTTTCTCCGCTTACAGGAAGAAGTGCAATGCTCCGCAAGATCCTTTTCGCCTCGGTACTGATGCTCGGCGCCCCGGCCGCGATGGCCGCGACCTGCTCGGTCACGCTCGAAGGCAACGACATGATGAAGTTCAACGTCGGCAACATCGACGTCAGCAAGAGCTGCAAGGACTTCACCATCAACCTCAAGCACACCGGCAAGCTGGCGAAGAACGTCATGGGCCACAACGTGGTCGTCGCGAAGGCCACCGACATGAAGGGCATCGACGCCGACGGCATCAAGGCCGGCCTGGCCGCCGACTACGTCAAGGCCGGCGACAGCCGCGTCATCGCCCATTCCAAAGTGGTCGGCGGCGGCGAAAGCACCTCGGTGAAGATCCCGGTCGCCAAGCTCATAGGGGCAGGTCCGTACGCGTTCTTCTGCAGCTTCCCGGGCCATTCGGCGCTGATGAAGGGCACGATCACCCTCAAGCCCTGATCCCGGGGCGAGGCCACGCTTGGCCCGGAACCCGGGCCAAGCGATAATCCCCTAAATGTCCAACATGAACCCGGTGCTCCGCTGGTTCCACCAGCTCGGTTCGCCCCCCTACTTCGACCGGTTCGCCGCCCGCTGGGCGCCATGGGGCCACGGCCTGGGCATCCTGGTGATGGCCTGGGGCGTGTATGGCGCGCTGTTCCAGGTTCCCGCCGACTACCAGCAGGGCGACAGCTTCCGCATCCTCTACATCCACGTGCCGTCGGCATGGATGAGCATGGCCGTGTTCGGGCTGATGGCGGTGTATGCCGCGATCGCCCTGGTCTGGCGGATCAAGCTGTGCGAGATCCTGGCCATGGCCTGCGCGCCGATCGGCGCCGGCTTCACGCTGATCACGCTGGCGACCGGTTCGATCTGGGGCAAGCCGATGTGGGGCACCTGGTGGGACTGGGACCCGCGCCTGACCACCGAGCTGGTGCTGCTGTTCCTGTACCTGGGCGTGATCGGCCTGTACCACGCCATCGACGACCGGCGCGCCGCCGCGCGCGCCGCAGGCTTGCTGGCCGTGGTCGGCGTGGTGATGTTGCCGATCATCCGTTACTCGGTGGTGTGGTGGAACTCGCTGCACCAGGGCCAGACGATCAGCCTGCTGGGCGAATCGAAGATGGATGCCAGCATGCTGCCGCCGCTGCTGTGGATGCTGGTCGGCACCAAGCTGTGGTTCGCCGGCTCCCTGCTGGCGCGCGCCCGCGCCGACAACCTGCAACGCGAAGCCGGCAAGGACTGGGTGCGCAAGCTGGTGGGGGACAAGGCGTGACCTACAGGGAATATGTCATCGCCGCCTACGCGGTGTTCGCCGCCGTGCTGGCGTGGGACTACATCGCCTCGCGCCTGGGCATCGCCCGCCAGTTGCGCGCCGCGCAACGCCTGGCCGCGCGTCGCCAGTCGCGCACCCCGCCGCAGGATACGGAGCTGCAACGATGAACCCGACCCGCCGACGCCGACTCTGGTTCGTCGCCGCCGTGCTCGCAGCCTCGGCCGTCATCGCGGTGCTGGTGGCGATGGCGCTGCAGCACAACATTGCCTATCTCTACACGCCGGCCGAAATCCTCGACGGCCGGGCCGGCGCTGCCGTCGCCTCGGGCGAGTCGCGCTTCCGCCTCGGCGGCATGGTCGCGGCAGATTCGTTCACCCGCGAACCGGGCTCGATGGAAGCGCACTTCCGCGTCACCGACGGCGATGCAGAAATGCCGGTGGTGTTCTCCGGCATCCTCCCAGACCTGTTCCGCGAGAAGCAGGCGGTGGTCGCCACCGGCCGCATGCGCAGCGACGGCGTCTTCGTCGCCGAACAGGTCCTGGCCAAGCACGACGAGACCTACGTGCCGAAGGAAGTCGCCGACAAGATGGGGCTTGCGCACAAGAAGCACGACGTGGACGTCGAAGCCCCGGCGCCGCCGGCGGGTAATCCCTAAGTGCTGCCCGAACTCGGACAGGTCGCGCTGCTGCTGGCATTGCTGTTCGCCCTGCTGCAGGGCGTGCTGCCATTGGCTGGCGCGCACCGGGGCAACGAGCAGTGGATGGCCGTGGCGCGCCCGGCGGCGCTCGCGCAGCTGGCCCTGGTGCTGGCGGCCTACCTGGCGCTGACCGCGTCGTTCGTGATGCAGGACTTCTCGGTCAGGTACGTGGCCGCGAACTCCAACTCCTTGTTGCCGATGGTCTATCGCTACACCGCGGTGTGGGGTTCGCACGAAGGCTCGCTGCTGCTGTGGTCGCTGATGCTGGCGGCGTGGAATGCCGCCGTGGCGGTGTCGTCGCGCAAGCTGCCGCCGACGGTCAGTGCGCGCGTGCTCGGCGTGATCGGCCTGGTCGCCGTCGGCTTCCTGTCGTTCATGGCGTTCACCTCCAACCCGTTCGAGCGCCTGCTGCCCGGCGCCGCGGAAGGACACGACCTGAATCCGCTGCTGCAGGATCCGGGGATGATCATCCATCCGCCGATGCTGTACATCGGCTACATCGGCTTCGTGGTGCCGTTCGCGTTCGCGATCGCGGCATTGCTGGAAGGCAGGATCGACCAGCGCTGGCTGCGCTGGACCCGGCCGTGGACCAACGTCGCCTTCGGCTTCCTGACCCTGGGCATCGCCCTGGGCAGCTGGTGGGCGTACTACGAACTCGGCTGGGGCGGCTGGTGGTTCTGGGATCCGGTCGAGAACGCCAGCTTCATGCCGTGGCTGGTCGGCGCTGCACTGTTGCATTCGCAGGCAGTCACCGAAAAGCGCGGCAGCTTCAACAGCTGGACGATGCTGCTGGCGATCGCCGCGTTCTCGCTGTCGCTGCTGGGCGCGTTCCTGGTGCGTTCGGGCGTGCTGACCAGCGTGCATTCCTTCGCCGCCGACCCGACGCGCGGACTGTTCATCCTCGCCTTCCTCGGCATCGTCATCGGCGGCGCGTTGCTGCTGTATGTGCTGCGCGCGCCGAAGTTCGAGGACGGCAAGCCGTTCACGGCAACCTCGCGCGAGACCCTGCTGCTCATCAACAACCTGCTGCTCGCCTCGGCCTGCGCGATGGTGCTGCTGGGCACGCTGTTCCCGCTGCTGGCCGACGCCTTGGGGCTGGGCAAGATCTCGGTCGGGCCGCCCTACTTCGGCAGCCTGTTCCTGTTGCTGATGGCGCCACTGGTCCTGCTGGTTCCGTTCGGTCCGCTGACCCGCTGGCAATCCGAGCAGGCATCAAAACCACTGGCGATGCTCGCACCGTGGTTCGCCTTCGCGCTGGTGCTGGGCGTGGTCGCATGGTTCATGGCGCCACAGGGCGCATGGAAGACCGCGCTCGGCGTGTTCGGCGCGGCGTGGGTGGCACTGGGCACGCTGCGCTTCGCGTGGACACGCCTGAAGCCAGGCAGCGGCCGCTACACCGCCGAGATGCTGGGCATGACCCTGGGCCACGTCGGCATCGCGGTGTTCGTGGTCGGCGCCATGCTGGTCGAAGCGCAGAACGTATTGCGAGAGGTGCCGATGGCGCCCGGACAGACCCAGGAGATCGGGCGCTATTCCTTCCGTTTCGACGGCGTCGAACGGGCGCAGGGACCGAACTACGTCGCCGACCGCGGCCACGTGCAGGTATTCCGCGACGGCAAGCCGCTGGAACTGCTGCACCCCGAAAAGCGCGCCTACGCCAGCGGCGGCCAGGTCATGACCGACGCCGGCATCCACGCCGGCGTGCGCGCCGACGTGTTCGTCGCGCTCGGCGAATCGCTGGGCGGCGACACCTGGGCCGTGCGCCTGCACGTCAAGCCGTTCGTGCGCTGGATCTGGACCGGCGCGCTGCTGATGGCGCTGGGCGGGTTCGTCACCGCCACCGACCGCCGCTTCCGGCAGGCCCGGAAAACCGCGGTGGAAACGCCATGAACCGGCGCATCGTCGCGGTTGCCCTCGTTGCCGGCTTCATGGCCCTGGTCGGCCTGCTGTTCTACGGCGTGCGCCAATCCGACCGCGCCGATCGCGAATCCTTGCCTTCGCCGTTGATCGGCCGCGCCGCGCCACGGTTCTCGCTGCCGTTGCTGCACGAACCCGGGCGCCGGGTCGCCTCGGCAGAGTTGCTGGGGCAACCCTACCTGCTCAACGTCTGGGGCAGCTGGTGCCCGGCCTGCCGCGAAGAGCATCCGGTGCTGGCGCGCTACGCCGCGACTGGCCAGCTCCGCGTGATCGGCTACAACTGGAAGGACGAACGCGAGGACGCGTTGCGCTGGCTCGAGCGGTTCGGCGATCCGTACGCGATGATCCTGGTCGACTACGAAGGTCGCGCCGCGATCGACTGGGGCATCTACGGCGCACCCGAGACTTTCCTGGTCGACGCCGAAGGCATCGTGCGCTGGAAGCACGTCGGGCCGTTGACGGACGAAATCATCGAACGTGAACTGTCGCCCGTGGTCGCCCGGCTCGAAGCGGCGAAGCCGGGAGGTGCAGAATGAGCCTGCGTGCGCTGCTCGCGTGCCTGCTGTTCGCATGGTCGTTGGCCCTGCCGGCGGCTGCGCAGGTGGTCGGCGACCGCGTCCCGATCGAATTCCGCGACCGCGCCGAGGAACGGCGCTTCCACGACCTGACGTCCGAGCTGCGTTGCGTCATGTGCCAGAACCAGTCGCTGGCCGACTCCAACGCGCCGATCGCGCACGACCTGCGCCAGGAAGTCTTCGAGCTGATGCGCGAAGGCCGCAGCGATGCCGAGATCAAGACTTTCCTGGTCGGCCGCTACGGCGAATTCGTTCTGTACCGGCCACGACTGGAAGGCGCCACCTGGTTGTTGTGGTTCGGGCCCCTGGTGCTGTTGCTGCTGGGCGGGCTCGTGATCGCGCGCATCGTGCGCAGGCGCGCCGCGCTCGGCGGCGGCGGGCGCGTGCCCGACGACGACGGGCAGGAGTGGTGATGATGATCGGAGCCTCGGCAGGCGTGTTCCTCATCGTTGTCGCATTGGTGGCCGCTGCCCTCGCCGCGGTCGTGGCACTGCCCTTGCGCAAGGACTTGCCGCGCGGCTTCGTCGCCATCGTGGTGCTGGTGCCGATGTTCGCGGTCGCGCTGTACCAGCTGGTCGGCAATCCGCGGGCGCTGGACCCCGGCGCACGCGCACCGGTTCCGGTTGCCGCCGATGGCGCCGCCGACCCGGCCGCCTTCGCTGCCGCGGTCACCCAGTTGCGCGCGGAGCTCGAACGCAATCCCGACCAGCCCGAAGGCTGGCCGCTGCTCGGGCGTTCCCTGGCGGCCCAGGGCGACTTCGCCGGCGCCCGCGATGCGTTCGCCAAGGCGGTGGAGCTGGTGCCGGACAACCCCGATCTGCTGGTCGAAGCCGCCCAGGCCAGCGCCCAGGCGCATCCGGACAACCTGTTCGACGCGACGGCCATCTCACGGCTGGAGCGCGCAGTCGAGTTGCAGCCCGACCACCAGCGCGCGCTCTGGTTCATCGGCGTGTCGCAGCGCCAGCGCGGCCTGGATGCCGAAGCCGCGAAGACCTGGGAGCCGCTGCTCGCACTGGTCGATGAACGCACTGCCGCCAGCCTGCGCACCCAGATCGCCGCCGCCCGCCAGGCCGCGGGCCTGCCGCCGTTGGCCGCGGCCGCGCCCGTGGCTGACAAGGACGCCGGCTTGCGGGTCAAGGTCTCGCTGGATCCCGATTTCGCCGCGCGCGTGCGCCTGCGTGGCGATGCGGTGGTGTTCATCAGCGTACGTGCGCCCGGCGGCCCGCCGATGCCGGTCGCTGCAGAGCGCCACACCCTCCAGGACCTGCCGCTGGACATCGTGCTCGACGACAGCGACAGCCTGATGCCGACCCGCAAGCTGTCGGAAATGGCCGCGGTCGAGGTGTCCGCCCGGATCTCGGCCGGTGGCACGGCCGACCGCCAGGAAGGCGATGTCGAATCGGCACCGATACGGGTCGAGCTGCCTTCCGCCCAGGCGGTCGAACTGGTGATCGGCAGCGCCCGCTAGACTTGGCGGCATGACCGAATTCATCCCGCCCGGCACCCGCTACGTCGACCTGCCCTCGCCGTTCCCGATGAAGCGCGGCGGCGCGCTGCAGGGCGCGCGCCTGGCTTATGAAACCTGGGGCACGCTGGACCCGGCGCGCGGCAACGCGATCCTGATCCTGCCCGGGCTTTCCCCCGACGCGCATGCAGCGGCCAATGACGCCAACCCTTCCCCCGGCTGGTGGGAAGCGATGGTCGGCCCCGGCAAGCCGATCGACACCGACCGCTGGTTCGTGGTCTGCGTGAATCCGCTGGGCAGCTGCAAGGGCTCGACGGGTCCGGCATCGCTCGATCCGGCCACCGGTCGCAGCTACCGCCTCGACTTTCCCGACCTGTCGCTCGAGGATGGCGCCGATGCCGCGCACCATGTGGTGCAGGCGCTGGGGATCGAACACCTGGCCTGCGTGATCGGCAACTCCATGGGCGGCATGTGCGCCCTGGCCTATCTGTTGCGCCATCCCGGCGCGCGCGCCCACGTCAATATTTCCGGCGCGGCGCACGCGCTGCCGTTCTCGATCGCGATCCGCTCGCTGCAGCGCGAGGCGATCCGCCTCGACCCGGAGTGGAACAACGGCGACTACGACGACGACCACTATCCCGAGTCCGGCATGCGCATGGCGCGCAAGCTCGGCGTGATCACCTATCGTTCCGCGCTCGAATGGGACGGCCGCTTCGGCCGGGTGCGCCTGGACTCCGACCGCCGCGACGACGAGGATCCTTTCGGCCTGGAGTTCGAGGTCGAGAGCTACCTCGAAGGCCACGCGCGCCGCTTCGTGCGCAACTTCGACCCCAACAGCTACCTGTTCATGAGCCGTTCGATGGACTGGTTCGACCTGGCCGAGTATTGCGGCGGCGCGCCCGGCGGCGACCAGGGAGGCGACGTGCTGCGCGCCCTGGCCCGGATCCGGGTGGAGAAAGCGCTGGCGATAGGCGTTGCCACCGACATCCTGTTCCCGCTGCAGCAACAGGAGCAGATCGCCGAGGGCCTGCGCCAGGGCGGCGCCGACGCGGCCTTCCTGCCGCTGGAATCCCCGCAGGGCCACGATGCCTTCCTGGTCGATTTCGAGCGCTTCGGCCCCGCCGTCCGCGGGTTCCTCGACGCCCTGTAGGAGCGGCGGAAGCCGCGATTCGCCCCCTGGGCTAGAATCACCCCCATGACCGACACCTGTTGCCCCAGCGTCGATTTCCCCGGCCGCGACAAGCTGGTCGCCGCCATCGACGCCGCCGTGGCCGCCGGCGACCAGCACGCAGTCACCGCCGCGGTCCGCAACGCACTGTGCCGCCTGATCAAGGATCGCGACGTGCGCCTGCCCGACTGCGTGCACGAGCCGATCTTCGACCACTACGCCCGGCGCGAGCTCTACCGCAGCCCGGAGCATGGCTACAGCGTGGTCGCGATGACCTGGGGCCCGGGCCAGGGCACGCCGCTGCACGACCATTCCGGCCTGTGGTGCGTCGAGGGCGTGTGGGACGGGGAGCTTGAAATCACCCAGTACGAGCTGCTCGATCGCGATGGCGGCCGCTGCCGCTTCCGCGCCGCCGGCGGCATGCACGCCGGCCCCGGCAGCGCCGGCAGCCTGATCCCGCCGCACGAGTACCACACCATCCGCAATGCCAGCGCCGACGACGTCGCGGTGTCGCTGCACATCTACAAGGCCGAGATGGCCTGCTGCGCCATGTTCCTGCCCGAGCAGCCCGGCTCCGGCAGCGAGTGGTTCGTCCGCGAGGACGCTCCCCTCAAGACCGACGGGGCGACCTGACCGGCTATAATCCGCGTCCGCGCCGGAGTGGCGGAATGGTAGACGCAGCGGATTCAAAATCCGCCGCCCTTAAAAGCGTGGGGGTTCGAGTCCCCCCTCCGGTACCAGCTCTTTTTGGCTTCGCCGAAAAAGGTGAAGGCCCAGTCTCCCGGGTTTGACCCCGGTCGGCTGAGCCTTCGATGTCGAAGCTGTTGCACCCCGCCTCGGAAACACTCCGGTTTCCCGTCGGTCGCCGCGCAGGCTGCTTTTTCCTCGACACGTGCAGGCTAGCGCAACGACTGTTATGCAGCCGTAAAACGCGACTGCCGTTCGTCGGTTGTGCAGTGCATTACCCCGCCCAGGGCCACCAGCCGCGGCCGGTCTTCGCATAACGATCCGCCGCGCCTTCGAAGCGGTTGCGCCCGCTCACGCCGCCGCACGCCAGGTACAACGGCAGGAACAGCGGCCCCAGCGCCATGTACTGCAGCACGTGCGCGCGTTCATGGTCGGCAAGCATGATCGGCGGCTCCTGCGCTTCCCCGGCAGAATGCGCGTAGGTCCAGCATGGCGATGCGAGTTCCTCGCCGGTGTACAGGATCACGTTGCCCAGGGTCAGGGCGCCACCCGGCCCCCAGCGCACGCGACTGAACACGAACGCCATTTCACGCGCGCGCCAATGCACGCTGGCCCCGCGCGCCATTGCGACGGCGCCCGCGACCAGTCCAAGCATGGTATTGGGCGCGGTCCACGCCGCGCCGACGATGTACAGCAGGCGCCGCGCGAGCGTCAGCGCGGCCCCCGCTTCGCCAGCCAGTCGTGGATGGTCTGCGGCACTTCCTTCTGCGCCCGCCCCGACACATAGATGCCGATGTGGCCGCCGCGGAACGACAGTTCGGTGTAATCCTTCGTTCCCACCAGGCCCTTGAGCGCGCGCGAGGCATCCGGCGGCACCAGGTGGTCCTGCTCGGCATAGATGTTGAGCACCGGCATCTCGACCAGGCCCAGGTGCACTTCGCGCCCACCGATGTCGATGCCGCCGTTGACGAAGCCGTTGCCCTGGTAGAACTGCTTGAGGAACTGGCGGAACGCCTCGCCGGCCTGGTCGGGCGAATCGAAGATCCACTTCTCCATGCGCAGGAAGTCCTCGACCGCCTTCGGGTCGTCGAGGATGTCGACCAGTCCGACGTACTTCTGCATGTTCAGGCGGAACGGCTTGAGCATCAGGTAGCAATGGTTCATCAGGTCCGCGGGTACGTTGCCCAGCGTATCGACGAACAGGTCCACGTCCATTTCCTGCACCCAGTTGGACAGCATGTTGTCCGGAGTGTGGAAATCGACGGGCGTGACCATGGTGATCAGGTTGCGCACCTTGTCGGGATGCAACGCGGCGTAGCACAACGAGAACGCACCGCCCTGGCAGATGCCCAGCAGGTTGATCGCCTCGAGCTTGTGCGCGCGGCGCAGGTAGTCGACGGCGCCGCCGAGGAAGCGTTCGATGTAGTCCTCGAGTTCGAGGAAACGATCGGAGCGATCCGGGTAACCCCAGTCGATGATGTAGACGTCCTCCCCGCGCTCCAGCAATCCCTTGACGATGGAACGGTTGGCCTGCAGGTCGACCATGTAGGGGCGGTTGACCAGGGCGTAGCTGATCAGCAGCGGCACCTTGGCCGTCGGCTTGTTGTCGCCGCGGAAGCGGTACAGCACGACCTTGCCGTCGCGCCAGACTTCCTCGCGTGCGGTCGCGCCGTAGTCGACGTCCTCGACCTGGCGCAGGGTCGTCAGCGCGGCGCCGAGCTTGCCCTGCAGCTTCAGGACTTCGCCGGCCAGCGCCTGCGGGGTGATGGCGAGCGGACCGATCATCGGCGGGCTCCCTTTTTCGCGACGGGCTTCTTCTTCGCCGCGGGCTTCGTCGCGGCGGGCTTTTTCACGACAGCCCTCTTCACCGGCGCTGCCTTCGTCGCCGCGGGTTCCGGCGCTGCATCGCGCATCCGACGCAACGTGCGCTCAAGCTCGACGATCTTGCGGTGCGCGGCGTCGACCTCGGTACGGGTCGGCATCCCCAACTGCGCCGCCGCCTGTTCCACCTGTCCTTGCACTGCCTGGCGCAGTTTCATCTGCGCGTTGACCATCGCACCGTACGACTTGCGAAACTCCGCCGACAGCGCAACCTCGGCGTAGGCTTCCTCGGCCGCGTCGATCCACAGGTCGAACAGTGCGCGCGCGGACTCCAGTTGCTTGCCCGGCTCCGCGCGCGCGGCGAGCTTGCGCTCGAACAGGCCATGCGCGCCCTGCGTCGCCTTGAGCATCAGCAGGTTGTGCTCGGCCTCGCGCTGTTGCGATTCGAGTTGCGCCTGCATCAGTCGCTGCAGCCGCTCCTGGTGCTCGCGGCCGAGCCCGAACGCAGGCAACCCCAGCCAGGCGCTGCCTTCGCGGCGCGCCGCATCCAGCCACGGCGCGACCGCGTCGCTCCATGCATCCGTCCCCTGCATGCCCTGGCCGCGCATGGCGCGCATCGCATTGGCGAAGGGATTGGCGCTGGGGGCACCGGCACCCATGCCTGCCGCGAACCCCGTGCCGGCCAATGTGCGCTGCCACGCGCTGGCGATGTCGGCGGGGCCCGCATCGGCGCCCAGGCGCGCGGCCATCTGCTGTATCTGCGCGAACAGGTCGAAACCGGGGTAGTTGCCGTACATGGAGTCCTCCTGGGTGACAGGGGAATCCTACCAGCGCCGCATGGCTACGGTTTGGGGATGCGCAGGGTCTTGCTGATCATCAGCGAACCCGACAGCGCATAGACCAGCACCAGCGGATGCAGCAGCCACGGGCCCAGCCGGACCTGGCCGAACCAGAGCGCATCGCCAAGCCTGCCGGAGAACGCGGCCGCCGCCAGCAGGCCCACGATCACCACGCTGGTCGGGATCGGCGTGCCCTCGAAGTACTTCACCTTGCCCTCGTCGCCCGCCAGCAACTCGGCGGTGACGTTGTAGCGCGCCAGGCGGCTCACGCCGCAACCCACGAACCAGGAGAGCACCACCCAGTCCCAACCACCGTCCAGTCCACAGGCGTAACCGAGCGCGGCCGGCGCCACGCCGAACGAGATCACGTCGGCCAGGGAATCCAGTTCGCGCCCCAGGGTCGAGGCCACCTTGCGCCAGCGCGCGATGCGCCCGTCGAAGGCATCGAGCACGAAGGCCAGCGGGATCAGGGCCATGCCCCAGAGCAGGTCGTCGACCCGACCCTCCTGCAGGAAGCGCATCGCCGCGAAGATCGCACCGGTGCCGCAGAACGCATTGCCCAGGGTGAACCAGTCGGCGAGATGGAACTCGCGCAACATCGAGAAGTGGCGCTGGCGCGGGGGCGGGCCGTTGTCGGTCATTGCCGACAGGGTGCCAAAAGCACGGTGAAGACGCTACCTAGGCCCTGGCGGGTCTGCGGACGCCTGCTAGGCTAGTGCCTCCCGTTCCGCGAGACGCCCATGGCCACCCGCTGCATCCTGATCACTGGCGCCGGCAGCGGTATCGGCGCCGGCATCGCGGCCGGGCTAGCCGCCGACGGCAACCACCTGGTCGTCACCGACGTCAACCTCGAAGCCGCCGAAGCGGTGGCCGCCGGGATCCGCGGCGATGGCGGCTCGGCCGAAGCCCTGGGCCTCGACGTGACCTCCAGCGACAGCGTCGCGGCGGCACTGGCCGCGGTCTCGCGCCCGGTCGAGGTGCTGGTCAACAACGCCGGGCTGCAGCATGTCTCGCCGCTGGAAGAGTTCCCGATCGACAAATGGGACCTCCTGATCCAGGTAATGCTGGTCGGCGTCGCGCGGCTCACCCGCGCGGTGCTGCCGGGCATGCGCGAGCGCGGTTTCGGCCGCATCGTCAACATCGGTTCGATCCACTCGCTGGTCGCCAGCCCCTACAAAAGCGCGTATGTCGCGGCCAAGCACGGGCTGGTCGGATTCTCCAAGGTGATCGCGCTGGAGACCGCAGACACCGACATCACCATCAACACCATCTGCCCGACTTACGTGAAGACCCCGCTGGTCGACAGGCAGATCGCCGACCAGGCCCGCACCCGCGGCATCCCCGAATCGCAGGTGGTCAGCGACGTGATGCTCAAGCCGATGCCCAAGGGGGTGTTCATCACCTTCGAGGAACTCACCGGCGCCACCGCCTTCCTGATGTCGCATGCGGCGCGCAATATCACCGGCCACACCATCGAAATCGACGGCGGCTGGACCGTGCAGTAGCGCGGCAGCGCCTTGCCGGACCGGCTTGCGCTACCCTTGCTCCGGGAATCCGGGGAGGGGCCGATGGACAACAGCTTGCCGGGCAGGACAACCCCGACCTGGGAAGTCGAACTGCTGATTTCGGGCGTCGCGGTCTTTGCGATGCTGCAGTTGCCGGGGTGGCTCGACGATCGGGTGTTCGCGCTCGAGGCAGGCATCGCCGGCGACTGGCGGATGCTGCTGATGGTGGCCTATTTCTACGCCAAGAGCGCGGCGGTGGTGCTCGCGATCACGTTCGGGCTGCACCTGCTGTTGCGCGCGCAATGGATCGCATTGGTTGGAATCCATTCGGTCTATCCGCAGGGCGTGCAACTGTCGAAGCTGCGGATGGGACCGATCCAGCGCGCCATCGAGGAAGCACGACCCGACAGGACCGTTGACGCGATAGAGCGCGCGGACAACCGTGCCAGCGTGGTGTTCGCGATCGGCGTCACCATCGCATCCATCATTGTCGTCGTGTGCGCCACCTTCTGCGGCGGCCTGTTGCTGGCGAAACTGCTGGCCCTGGCGCTGGGCTGGCAGGTGGACATGGCAAACCTGCCCATCATCGTATTCGCCGTCGTGCTGGGTCCCTTCCTGCTCGCGACGAGCCTGGACCATTGGCTGGGTCACCGGCTGCGGCCTGGTGGACTGCCGTATCGCCTGCTTGCCGCGACGACCCGCTTCTACACCCGGGCCGGCATGGGCCGGCGCAACAACCAGGTCATCGCCATCCTGGCCAGCAACAACGGCGAGCGGCGGATCATGGCTGGCGTGGTCGGCCTCCTGGTCGCCGCCATCCTGGCCGTCGTCCTCATGTACGCCGCGATGAGGAATCCCACCGTGATCGGCAGCTATGGCCTGTTCCCGGACGACGAAGGGATGCGCCTCGACCCGGCGCACTACGACGACCAGCGCAATCCGGCCCGTGCCCGCGCGCTGCCTTATGTGCAGTCCACCGTGATCACCGGTCCCTACGTCCAGCTGATGGTGCCGTATCGCCCCGGACGCGATGAACCCGCGATGCGCGCCGGCTGCGCGGAGACGGCGCCCAGGCTTGCGTGCCTGCAGGCGCTGCACGGCGTGATGCTGGACGGCAAGCCGCTGGACACCCTCGCCTACGAAATTGCCAGCGATCCGCGCACCGGCCGACCCGCGCTGCTGGCGATGATCGACGTGCGCGAACTCGTCCCGGGCCGCCATGAGTTGCGCGTGGCCCGCCCCCCGCCCGGTGGCGAACCGCCGGACAAGGACGATCCGGATCCCGGTTTCGATCGAATCCCGTTCTGGAAGTGAACGACACGCCGCAACGCAAGATCATCCATGTCGACATGGATGCCTTCTACGCCTCGGTCGAACAGCGCGACGATCCCTCGCTGCGCGGCAGGCCGGTCGTGGTCGCCTGGCGCGGCAACCGTTCGGTGGTGTGCGCGGCCTCCTACGAGGCGCGCAAGTTCGGCGTGCGTTCGGCGATGCCTGCGGTGCGTGCCGAGCGCCTGTGCCCGCAGGCGGTCTTCGTGCCGCCGGACTTCAGCCGCTACAAGGCGGTGTCGCGCCAGGTGCGCGAGATCTTCAATCGCCACACCGACCTGGTCGAGCCCTTGTCGCTGGACGAGGCTTACCTCGACGTCACCGCCAACACCAGCGCCCTGCCCTCGGCGACGGCCACCGCCGACGCGATCCGTGCCGCGATCCGCGAGGAAACGCAGCTGACCGCATCCGCCGGCGTGGCACCGAACAAGTTCGTGGCCAAGATCGCATCGGACTTCCGCAAGCCCGACGGCCTGTTCGTGGTCCGACCCCGCCAGGTGGAGGCCTTCCTTGCACCCTTGCCGGTCGGCCGCTTGCCCGGTGTCGGCAAGGTGATGGAACAGCGGCTGGGCACGCTTGGCCTGCACGTCGTGGCCGACCTGCGCAGCCATCCGGTCGAAGACCTGGAGCGACGCTTCGGCCGCTGGGGCAGGCGCCTGCATGAACTGTCGTTCGGCATCGACGAACGCCCGGTGGTGAGCGAACGCCCGACCCTCCAGGTCTCGGCCGAAGACACGTTCGAAACCGACCTGCTGCTGGGCGAACTGGAACCGCACATCCGGCGCATGGCCGGCAAGGCCTGGTCCGGCTACGGACGCGAGCGCGAGCGGCACCCCGAACGCATCGCACGCACGGTGGTGCTCAAGCTGAAGACTTCGGACTTCAGCATCATTACCCGCAGCCTGACGCCGCCGCAGCCACCGGCCTCGGAGCCGGAACTGGCCGATATCGCCTGCGACCTGCGCGAGCGCGTGGAATTGCCATCGCGTACGCGGTATCGCCTGGTGGGCGTGGGCCTGGGAGGCTTCGCCGATCGCGACGAGCTGCTCGCGCAGGCGGAATTGTTCGCGACGGCCTGACCCCGTTATCCTCGGGGCATGTCGACGACGCGAAGACTGCGCGCCACCCGGCCGGCCGCCCCGGCACTCGAGCCTGGCATTGCCCGGATCCGGCGCGAGATGGAGTTGCCCGGCGCATTCCCCGCTGACGTCGTGGCCGCCGCCGTCGAAGCCGCTGCCAATCCGCGCTTGCCGGCGGAAGACCGCAGCGACATTCCCTTCGTCAGCATCGACCCGCCCGGTGCCATGGACCTGGACCAGGCGCTGCACGTGGCGCGCGACGGCGATGGTTTCGTCGTGCACTACGCGATCGCCGACGTCGCTGCGTTCGTGCAACCGGGCGATCCCGTCGACCTCGAGGCCAACCGCCGCGGCGAAACCCTTTACGGCGCCAACGACAAGATTCCGTTGCATCCGCCGGCGTTGTCGGAGGATGCGGCCTCGCTGCTGCCCGACCGGTTGCGCCCTGCCCTGCTGTGGACCATCCAGCTCGACCGCACCGGCGAAGGCACGTCCGTCGACGTGCATCGTGCGACGGTGCGCAGCCGCCAGCGCCTCGATTACGACGGCGTGCAGGAGGCGATCGATGCGGGCCGTGCCGATCCGATGTTCGACGTTCTGCGCGAGATCGGCGAACTGCGGATCGAACGCGAGCGGCGCCGCGGCGGCGTCAGCCTGCCGTTGCCCGACCAGGAGATTCGCGATGGCGACCACGACTGGCGCCTGGAATTCCGCGCGCGCCGCGACATCGAGGACTGGAACGAGCAGATCTCGCTGCTGACCGGCATGGCCGCGGCGCACCTGATGCTGCAACACGGCGTTGGCCTGTTGCGTACCCTGCCCGAACCCGACCCGCGCGCGATCGGTCGCCTGCGCCGCAGTGCGCGTGCGCTCGATATCGCATGGCCACGATCCGCCAGCTATCCCGAGTTCATCCGCTCGCTGGACCCGACCGATCCGCGCCACGTCGCGATGCTGGTCTCGTGCACCAGCGTGCTGCGCGGCGCCGGCTACGCCGCCTTCGACGGCGATCCGCCCGCGCAACCGCTGCATTCGGCGCTGGCGTCCACCTACACCCACGTCACCGCGCCGCTGCGCCGCCTGGTCGACCGCTACACCGGCGAATTGTGCGTGGCACTGTGCTCCGGCGAACCGGTACCTGGCTGGGTGCTGGAAGCACTGCCCGGCCTGCCGCGGACCATGGCGGTCTCCGGCCAGCGCGCGGGCCGCTACGAACGCGCGGTGATCGACCTGGCCGAGGCGCTGGTGCTGGCGCCGCGCGTGGGCGAAACCTTCGAGGCCAGCATCGTCGATGTCGACGACCGTGATCGCAGCCGCGGCGTGGCCATGCTGCACGCGCTGGCGATCGAAGCGCCGGTTTCGGGCGGTGCCGAACTGCCACTGGGCGAAGTCGTTTCGATACGCCTGGCGCAAGCCGATCCGGAGCACCGCAAGATCGCCTTCCTCTGGACGCCATGAGCCTGTCGCGCGACCAGCTGCGCACCCTGGGACTGGCCGCGCTGGGCGGCGCGCTCGAGTTCTACGATTTCGTCATTTTCGTGTTCTTCGCCAGCACCATGGGCGCGCTGTTCTTCCCCGCGGACATGCCCGAGTGGATGCGCCTGGTGCAGACCTTCGGCATCTTCGCCGCCGGTTACCTGGCACGGCCGCTGGGCGGAATCGTGCTGGCACATTTCGGCGACCTGCGCGGACGCAAGCGCATGTTCATGCTCAGCATCTTCATGATGGCGGTGCCGACCCTGCTGATGGGCCTGTTGCCGACCTATGCCAGCATCGGTGTATTGGCACCGGTGCTGTTGCTCGTGTTGCGCGTGATGCAGGGCGCGGCCATCGGGGGCGAAGCGCCGGGCGCGTGGGTGTTCGTCAGCGAGCACGTCTCGCCGCGGCACCGCAGCTTCGCCTGCGGCGCGCTTTCCGCCGGGCTGCTGGCCGGGATCCTGGTCGGCGCGCTGATGGCTGCGGGCATGGGCGCGGCACTCAGCGAAGCGCAACTGCTGGATTGGGGCTGGCGCGTGCCGTTCCTGGTCGGCGGCGTGTTCGGCTTCGGCGCGCTGTACGTGCGCCGGCGCCTGCATGAAACTCCGGTCTTCAACGAAATGCGCGAGCGCCGCGAACTGGCCGCGAGCATGCCGTTGAAGACGATGTTGCGCGGGCACTTGCCGTCCGTCGCGCTGTCGCTGCTGCTGACCTGGCTGCTGACTGCAGTCGTCATCATTGCGATCCTGATGATGCCGACCTTCCTGGAGCGCGGCGGCATCGACCGCGAAATTGCGCTCGCCGCCAACTGCGTGGCCATCGCCTGCGCGATGATCGGCAACCTGCTCGCCGGCGCGTTGGCGGACCGTTACGGTGAAGGCCGGATGCTGGCGATCTGGAGCGCGCTCGCGGGCGCCGCGTTCTGGCTGCTGTATACGCGCGTCGGTGCGCACCCGGGCTGGCTGTTCCCGCTCTACGCACTGGTCGGGCTGGGCGTCGGCGTGACCGCGATGGTGCCCTCGATCGCGGTAGCCTCATTCCCCGCACCGGTGCGCTTCAGCGGCCTGTCGTTCTCCTACAACGTTGCCTACGCCATCTGCGGCGGCGTGACGCCGGTGCTGGTGACCCTGGCCCTGCGCGACAACCCGCTGGCGCCCGCCCAGTACCTTGCGGCGATGAGCGGCGTCGGCGTCGCCCTCGGACTCTGGGTCGAACGGCGCGCTGGCAGGGCATAACGAAAAAGCGGGCCGAAGCCCGCTTTTCGTGAAGCCTGCAGCGTGCCGGCGCCTTACTCGGCCGGCGTGCCCTCGCCTTCGGCCACGGCCTTCATCGACAGGCGGATGCGGCCCTGCTTGTCGACTTCCAGCACCTTGACCTTGACGATGTCGCCTTCCTTGAGCACGTCGCTGACCTTCTCCACGCGCTCGTTGGAGATCTGCGAGACGTGCACCAGGCCGTCCTTGCCGGGGGAGATGGTGACGAACGCACCGAAGTCCATCAGCTTGGCGACCTTGCCCTCGTAGATCCGGCCCGGCTCGACGTCCGAGGTGATCTGCTCGATGCGCGACTTGGCGGCCTGGCCCGCGGCAGCGTTCACCGATGCGATGGTGATCGTGCCGTCGTCCTGGATGTCGATCTGGGTGCCGGTTTCCTTGGTGATCGCCTGGATCACCGAGCCCCCCTTGCCGATCACTTCGCGGATCTTGTCGGGGTGGATCTTGATGGTGATCAGGCGCGGCGCAAAGTCCGACAGCTCCGGGCGCGGCGCGGTCAGCGCATTGGCCATCTCGCCGAGGATGTGCAGGCGACCGGCCTTGGCCTGGGCCAGCGCGGTCTTCATGATGTCCTCGGTGATGCCCTGGATCTTGATGTCCATCTGCAGCGCGGAGATGCCGTCGGCGGTGCCGGCGACCTTGAAGTCCATGTCGCCCAGGTGGTCCTCGTCGCCAAGGATGTCGCTGAGCACGACGTGCTTGTCGCCTTCCTTGACCAGGCCCATGGCGATGCCCGCGACCGGTGCCTTGATCGGCACGCCGGCATCCATCAGCGCCAGCGAGCTGCCGCAGACCGAGGCCATCGACGAGGAACCGTTGGACTCGGTGATCTCCGAAACCACGCGGATGGTGTACGGGAACGCCTCCATGCTCGGCATCACCGCCAGCACGCCACGCTTGGCGAGGCGGCCGTGGCCGATCTCGCGGCGCTTCGGGCCCATCATGCGGCCGGCTTCACCGACCGAGTACGGGGGGAAGTTGTAGTGGAACAGGAAGTGTTCCTTGTACTCGCCGGCAACCGCGTCGATGACCTGGCCGTCGCGGGCGGTGCCCAGGGTGACGGCGACGATCGCCTGGGTCTCGCCGCGGGTGAACAGCGAGGAGCCATGCACGCGCGGCAGCACGCCGACGCGCGAGGCGATCGGGCGCACGGTGTCCAGCGCGCGGCCGTCGATGCGCACCTTGGTGTCGAGCACCGCGTTGCGCATGGTCTGGTATTCGAGTTCGCCGAACTGCTTCGAGACTTCGGCCGGGTTCCAGCCGTTGGCCTCGATCTGCGCGGCCAGCGAAGCGATGACTTCCTTCTTCAGCACCGAGATCGCGTCCCTGCGCTGGAGCTTGTCGCGCACCGAGAACGCCTGGGTCAGGCGATCGCCGATGGCGGCGTTGAGCGCGCTGATCATGGCGGTGTCGGCGGCCGGTGCCGACCAGTCCCACTTCGGCTTGCCCGCTTCGGCGACCAGCTCGTTGATCGCCTTGATCGCGACCTGCATCTGCTGGTGGCCGTACATCACCGCGCCGAGCATCACGTCTTCCGACAGCTCCATGGCTTCGGATTCGACCATCAGCACCGCGTTGGCGGTACCGGCGACGACCAGCTCGAGCTTCGACTCGAGCAGTTCGGTCTTGCCGGGGTTCAGCAGGTACTGGCCGTCCTTGTAACCGACCTTGGCGGCGCCGATCGGGCCGTCGAACGGCGCGCCCGAAAGGGACAGCGCGGCGGAGGCACCGAGCAGGGCGAGGATGTCGCCGTCGACCTCCGGGTTCATCGACATCACCGTGGCGATGATCTGGACTTCGTTGCGGAAGCCATCCGGGAACAGCGGGCGGATCGGGCGATCGATCAGGCGCGAAATCAGCGTTTCCTTCTCGGTCTGGCGGCCTTCGCGCTTGAAGAAGCCACCCGGGATGCGGCCACCGGCGTAGAACTTCTCCTGGTAGTCCACTGTCAGCGGGAAGAAGTCCTGCCCTTCGCGCGCGGTCTTGTTGGCCACGGCGCTGACCAGCAGCACGGTGCCGTCGCACTTGACCATGACGGCGCCGCCGGCCTGGCGCGCGATCTCGCCGGTCTCGAGCGTGACTTCATGGTTGCCGTACTGGAAGGTCTTGGTGATTTTCGCCACGTTGGAATTCCTTGGATGCTTAAGCTTTCGAGTCGGTCAGGCAATGCCTGCAAAAACAGAAACCGCGGCGCATTGCTGCGCCGCGGTCGTGATATCGCTCAGCGACGCAGGCCCAGTTTCTGGATCAGCGCCTTGTAGCGCTCGGCATCCTTGCGGTGCAGGTAGTCGAGCAGGCTGCGACGACGGTTGACCATCATCAGCAGGCCGCGCCGGCTGTGGTGGTCCTGCTTGTGGGTCTTGAAGTGCTCGGTGAGCTGGGTGATGCGGGCGGTGAGCAGGGCGACCTGGACTTCCGGGGAGCCGGTGTCGTTGGCGCCGCGCTTGTGTTCTTCGATGATGACGCTGCTGTCGATGGACATGGATGTTGCCTCTGGTAGATGCGTGGTCGGCAGGAACAGCC
>JALYWW010000154.1 GCA_030852515.1 Pseudomonadota bacterium | reverse complement strand
AGCAGGGCGACCTGGACTTCCGGGGAGCCGGTGTCGTTGGCGCCGCGCTTGTGTTCTTCGATGATGACGCTGCTGTCGATGGACATGGATGTTGCCTCTGGTAGATGCGTGGTCGGCAGGAACAGCCATGCCAGTCGCCATGGATGCACCGCCAGGCCCGCCGCGTGCGGGATGGTAAAGCCGGTAAAGCCTCGGAATTGTAGCCCGCCTACCCCTTTGCGGACAAGGCGTTAGGTTGCACGCAGGCCCAGGAGAACAGGCGTTGCGGGCGCAGGCAGCCGTCATCGCCGACCTGGCCGAGGCCGAGGGCCTTGCCCCAGCCGTCGAGGATGGCGACGCTGCCGGCCGGTCCAGGCGGCGGCCTGAATCCGGGAACGGCCTGTCCCTGCCCCAGTCTCAGCGCCTGGGCATCGCTGACCCTCAGCTCGGGCCATGAGGCCATCCCCGCCTCGATGGGCAGCAGGCAGGCGTCCAGGCCGCGCTCGCCGCGCTCCGCCAGTTCCTGCAGCGCCTCCAGGGTCCACATCCGCGGATCGCGGAACGGATCGACCCACAGGCGTCGCAGCTCGGCCACGTGCGCGCCGCAACCCAGCAGTTCGCCCAGGTCCCGGACCAGGCTGCGCACGTAGGTGCCGGAACCGCACTCGATGTGAAGGCGCAGCTGCGGCGGTGCGTCGCCGCCGCGCAACTCGTCGACCAGGTCGGCCGCGGACTGCAGTTCGAACACGTGCACGTCGACTTCGCGTTCGTCCACTTCCACGGCCTCGCCGCGGCGGGCCTTGGCGTACAGCGGTTCGCCCCCGCGCTTGAGCGCCGAATAGATCGGCGGCCGCTGGCGGATGCGCCCGGTGAGCTGGCGCAGCGCATCGTCGATGCCGCCGATGGTGAGTTCCGGCACCGGCCGCTCGCGCAGCAGCTGGCCCTCGGCGTCGTCGGTATCGGTGGTCGTGCCCAGGCGGGCGACGGTGTCGTAGGCCTTGCGAGCGCCGAGCAGGCCGCCGGCGATCTTGGTGGCCTCGCCGAAGCACACCGGCAGCAGGCCGGTGGCGAGCGGGTCCAGGCTGCCGGTATGCCCGCCCTTGTCCGCCCGGAACAGGTGCCGCACGCGCTGCAAGGCCTGGTTGGAGCTCAGCCCCTGCGGCTTGTCGAGCAGCAGGATGCCGTCGAGCTTGCGGAAGACCGTGCGCGGCTTCTGGCTCACGCGTCCCTGAGCAGGGTATCGATGCGTTCGCCGCGATCGAGCGACTCGTCGTAGTGGAAATGCAGCTCCGGCACGTGGCGCATCTTCACCGCGCGCGCGAGCTGGTAGCGCAACTCCGGAGCGAGCGCCTTGAGCGCCTTCAGCGCCTCGGTCGCGCGCGGCTGCTCGAGCACAGTCACGAACACCTTGGCGTGGGCCAGGTCGCGCGTGACCTCGACGTCGGAAACGCTGGTCGACGGCAGCCCGTGCTCGCGGCATGCCGCGTGCACGAGCGTGCCCAGCTCGCGCCGGAGCTGGGCGGAAACGCGATCGGTGCGCTTGAATGCCTTGGTCGCCATGGATTACAGCGTGCGCTGGACCTCGATCCGCTCGAAGCACTCGATCTGGTCGCCCGGCTTGACGTCGTTGTACGCCTTCACGCCGATGCCGCACTCGGTGTTGACCCGGACCTCGTCGACGTTCTCCTTGAACCGGCGCAGCGACTCCAGCTCGCCCTCGAAGACCACCACGCTGTCGCGCAGCACGCGGATCGGCTTGTTGCGCTTGACCACGCCCTCGACCACCATGCAGCCCGCGACCGCACCGAACTTGGAGCTGCGGAATACGTCGCGGACCTCGGCGGTACCGATGATTTCTTCGCGGATCTCGACGCCGAGGATGCCGGAGGCAACCTGCTTCACCTGGTCGATCACGTCGTAGATGATCGAGAAGTAGCGCAGGTCCACGCCGGTGGTCTCGATCACCTTGCGCGCCGACGCATCGGCACGCACGTTGAAGCCGATGATGGTCGCCTTGGAAGTCGCGGCCAGTTGCGCGTCGGACTCGGTGATGCCGCCGACGCCCGAACCGATCACGTTGATCCGGATCTGGTCGTTGGACAACCCGGTCAACGCCTCGCGCAGCGCCTGCACCGAACCCTGCACGTCGGCCTTGACGATCAGCGGCAGGCTGAGCTGGCCTGCGCCCTCGCCCATCTGCGCCATGATGTCTTCCATGCGGTTGCCCGCCTGGCTGACCAGCCTGGTTTCGCGGCGCTTGGCATCGCGCTGCTGCGCGACTTCCTTGGCCAGGCGCTCGTCGGCCACGACCACGAAGTCGTCGCCGGCCTCGGGCACGCCCGACAGGCCGAGCAGCTGCACCGGAATCGAGGGGCCGGCGTCCTGCACCTGCTTGCCGGTCTCGTCGAACAGCGCACGCACGCGGCCGTACTGCACGCCGCACACCAGGAAGTCGCCCTTGGCCAGCGTGCCCTGCTGGACCAGCACGGTCGCCACCGGGCCGCGGCCCTTGTCGAGCGCGGACTCGATCACCACGCCCGCGGCGCGGCCTTCGTGCACGGCCTTGAGCTCGAGCACTTCGGCCTGCAGCGTGATCGCGTCGAGCAGCGTATCCACGCCCTGCCCGGTCTTGGCCGACAGCTCGACCATCTGGGTGTCGCCGCCGAAATCCTCGGCGACCACGTCCTGGGCGAGCAGTTCGTTCTTGACCCGCGACGGATCGGCGTCGGACTTGTCGATCTTGTTGATCGCCACGATCAGCGGAACGCCCGCCGCCTTGGCGTGCTGCACCGCTTCGATCGTCTGCGGC
>JALYWW010000092.1 GCA_030852515.1 Pseudomonadota bacterium | reverse complement strand
CGCAACCCATATACTGGCCCCATGGACGACCTCACCCCGGCTACGGCCACCACCCACAAGCTCCCCACAGTCGATGCCCGGATCTTTCCCGGCGGCGGCCTGGACGTACTTTCCCGCGAGGAAGTCGCGCGCCTGCGCGACGCTTCCTCCGGCGGCATGCACGAACTGCTGCGCCGCTGCGCACTTGCAGTGCTGACCACCGGCAGCACGTCGGACGACCCGCGCGCCGCGCGCGAGCTGTATCCGGACTTCGACATCCAGGTGCACCAGCTCGATCGCGGCCTGCGCCTGGACCTGTTCAATGCGCCGGCGATCGCCTTCGTCGACGGCCAGATCATCCGCGGCGTCGCGGAACTGCTGGCCGCGGTCGTCCGCGACCTGGTCTACACCGCGATCGAGCTGGGTCCGGATTTCGAAACCGGCCTCGACTCGTCGTCGGCCGTCAGCGATGCCGTGTTCCGGCTGCTGCGCAATGCGCGCGTGCTGCAACCCGGCGGCGACCCGAACCTGGTGGTCTGCTGGGGCGGCCATTCGATCAACCGCGACGAATACATGTACACCAAGGAGGTCGGCTACCAGCTCGGCCTGCGCGGCCTGGACATCTGCACCGGTTGCGGCCCGGGTGCGATGAAGGGACCGATGAAGGGCGCCACCATCGCCCACGCCAAGCAGCGCCGTCGCAACACGCGCTACATCGGCATCACCGAGCCCGGGATCATCGCCGCCGAGTCGCCGAACCCGATCGTCAACCACCTGGTGATCATGCCGGACATCGAGAAGCGCCTCGAGTCCTTCGTGCGCCTGGGCCACGGCATCATCGTGTTCGCCGGCGGCGTCGGCACCGCCGAGGAGATCCTGTACCTGCTCGGCATCCTGCTGCGCGAGGAGAACGCGCAGGTGCCGTTCCCGCTGGTGCTGACCGGCCCGACCGCGGCTGCGCCGTACTTCGAGCAAATCGACCAGTTCCTGCGCCTGACCCTGGGCGAGGCGGCGACCGCGCGCTACCGGATCATCATCGACGACCCGACCGAGGTCGCGCGCGAGATGGCACGCGGCATCGAGAAGGTGCGCAGGTACCGGATCGAGCACAAGGACTCGTTCTTCTTCAACTGGTCGCTGGAGATCCCGCTGGTGTTCCAGCAGCCTTTCGTGCCCAGCCACGAGGCGATGGCCGCGCTCGACCTGCACCATGGCCGTGCGCCCCACGAGCTGGCCGCCGACCTGCGCCGCGCGTTCTCCGGCATCGTCGCCGGCAACGTCAAGGAGGACGGGATGCGCCGGGTCGAGCAGTTCGGGCCGTACCAGATCCATGGCGACACCGACATGATGCAGGCGCTGGACGCCCTGCTGCGCGCCTTCGTCGAGCAGCGCCGGATGAAGATCGCCGGCAAGTACAAGCCCTGCTACCAGATCGTGGCATAGCGGGTAGGAGCGGCGAGAGTGGGAGCGGCGGAAGCCGCGATGTGACGCCCCGCACATTCGGTAAACGTCCGTCGCCCGATAACCGCCGTTCGTCCGCCGCCCCTTGCCCTGGCCCCCGCGACCGCCGAGAGTAGCCGCGGGGAATAGCGGGGAAGGACTGCATGCGCAAGGCGCCCAAGGGCTTCACGTTGATCGAACTGCTGGTGACCCTGGCGGTGGCGGCGATCGTCGTCACCATGGCCGTCCCCAGCTTCCAGTCGATGATCAACGGCAACCGCCTGACCAGCGCCGCCAACGAGATGATCGGCAGCCTGCAGCTGGCGAGGTCCGAGGCGATGCGCCGCAACGCCCGCGCCGGGGTGTGCATGAGCACCGGCACCAACACCGGCGTGGACGCGGCCTGCGCCGTCGCCAATGTCGATGGCTGGATCACCTTCGTCGACGTCAATGACGATGGCGCCTACGACGACGATGACAACGACGTCCTGCTGCGGACCTTCCGGCTGGACGGCCCCATTGTCCACGGCCTGAGTGCCGACGTCGGCACCAACACGGTCATGTTCCGTCCCGACGGCCTGGCCCGCGACCAGGACAGCGGCGCCGGTCCCGGCAGCGGGCTGCTCGACGGCACCATCCGGTTCTGCGTCGTCGCCAGCCAGCCCACCGAGAATGCCCGCGACGTGGAGATCGCCTCGGGCAGCCGCATCGCTTCGGTCCGCAGCGACGAAGACGGCCTCTGCCCGGCGCCCTAACCCATGAACACGACACCCATGAAAATCCATCCGAGAACGCAGCATGGCGTTGGTCTGGTCGAGGTGATGGTCGCCGTGGCCATCCTCGCTTTCGGCATGCTTGGTATCGCCGCGCTGCAGGCCACGGCGCTACGCAGCAGCCAGAGTTCGCTGGAACGCAGCGAGGCGGTGATGAAGACCTACGCCATCCTCGATGCGATGCGCGCCAATCGCGATGCGGCGATGATCGGTGCCTACAACATGGGCGCGATCAGTGCCGACTATGAGGTCACGGCCTGGGCCTGCGGACGCCCGGATGCCGGCGACCTGGCAGCGAACGACCGCAGGCAGTGGGTCGGGGCCGCCAACGAGCCCGGCTCGCTGAAGGCCACCCTGGGCGCCTCGGCGTGTACGGCGATCCGTTGCCTCGACGCCGAGTGCATTGTCGCCGTGCGCTGGGACGACTCGCGCGCGACCGGCGGCGACGACGAGCAGGAACTGATGACGAGGACGCGCATTTGAACCGGATGAACCCGAGCCGGATCGACCCGCATGCCGGACGCGCCCGGGGCGTCAGCCTGATCGAGTTGATGGTGGCGCTGGTGCTGGGGCTGATCGTCACCGGCAGTGCCCTGACGCTGGTCATGACCCAGCGCCAGACCTTCACTGCCACCGAAGACCTGGGGCAGGTGCAGCAAGGCGTGCGCCTGGCGTTCGAGTTGCTCAGCCGCGAATTACGCAACGCAGGAAGCAATCCTTGCGACAACGGCCTGGACATTCGCAACGGTCTCAATGATCCCACTGCTTTTTGGTGGGCCAACTGGTCCGACCTGGCCACGCCGAGGGCGCCAGGATTGGTGGGGTACGGTGGCGGGACAGCCTTTCCGGACGCGGCGTTCGGCGTAGGAACAACAGATCGCGTAGCCGGAAGGGACGCGATCGAAGTCAAGGCCGCGGTGCCGGTTTCCGCTGACGTGGCATTGTTGATTGCCGATCTTGGTACTCCGATAGAACTTACTGCTCCGCTAGAAGTTAGTTCAACCGTCGGGGTTGAGCTCGGCGATCTATTGATGATTTGTAACTTCAACAATGCTTCGATATTTCGCGTGACCTCCGTCGACGCCGATAGCATTGGACACAGTTCAGTAGGTACGGACCCGTCTGGTAACGCAAGCGACGAGATGCCTCGGGCGGACGAGAACGGGTATGCGAACTTCAATGTTGGTTCTGTCATCGCCAAGGTCCATGCCGCGCGTTGGTACATCGGCAACAACGGCGAGGACACCGACAACGACGGAGCGGCCGACGGTCGCTCGCTGTACCGGGCGATGCTGGTCAACAACGGTGGAACCTTGGGGGTCGACATCGATGAAGTCGCGCGCGGAATCACCGATATGCAGGTCGAATATCTGGTCCGAGGTCAGTCAAATTATGTTGATGCGGCGGCTATCGACTTTATCGATGCCGATCGTGCTGACCCGGTTATCGGCGTGCGCATTCATCTGACCTTGTCGGGCGACGACCGGATCGGACCCAACGGTGAACGCATCGTTCGTGTCATGACCCATACCGTCGCGATCCGGGGAGCGGCAGAATGAGGAAGGTACCGAACAGGGCCGCGCAACGCGGCGTCGTGCTTGCTGTGGTGCTGATCCTGCTGCTGGTGATGACATTGCTGGCCGTGGCCAGCCTGAGCGGCACGGTGCTCGACGAGCGCATGAGTACCGCCCAGCTGGACCGAAACATCGCCATGCAGGCGGCGGAAGCGGCGCTGCGGGAGGCCGAGGAAATCGTCCGCGACGAACCGGACGTGCAAGCGGCCGGCACATGCAGTGCGGGAATCTGCGCGAAACCAGATTTTACCGATCCCGACGAGCAGCAGCGTTGGCTGATTGACGGTTTTTGGGATGACCCTGACAACGGTTGGGCGGAAACGGTTATTAGCATCGACGGTCTGACCGCGAGGCCGAAATACATCATCGAACTGATCGACGACGCTGTTACGGAAACCCAGAACTGCACCACCGGCGGTGATGTTTCGCTGGAAGCAGCCTGCACCCAGAAGAGCAGCCGCTACCGCATCACCGTGTTCAGCGCTGCCGAGAACCGCGCGGCAGTGATGCTGCAATCCATCTACGCAATACCGTGATCCAGGAGCCGGCAATGGCCAACAGGACTATCAAGCAGATCGAATCGCTCCAGGGCTGGCGGCAACGCGCACTGGTGGTGGCCTGCGCTTGCCTCGCGACCCTGATGGGTGGCCCGGTGAACGCAGCCGTGACCGACGTGAAGATCCCGGCGGTCCCGCTGCAGTCCGGCACGCCGTTCCCGGCGCCGAACATCCTCTTCATCCTGGACGACTCGGGATCAATGGTGTTCCAGACGATGCCGGACGACATGTACTACTCGTCGTTCAAGAACAAGACCGATATCTTCGCCCGCTCGTACGTCCACAACACGCTCTACTACAACCCGAACATCGACTACAAGACCTGGAAGAAGGCCGATGGCACACGGATGACGGGCGGCGATTCGTATGGCGCCGCATACCCGAGCCTGAACTACGCTTGGGGCGACACCATCGACTTGTCGGATGACGACAGTTGCGAAAAGGTGGACGAGAACGGCAGCGACATCACCATCTGCGGCGGCACCCAGATCTTCCATGTGCCAAGGACGGGTGCGACGGATCTTTCCAAGACCACCAGCTTCGACAAGTACGTGATCAACTCCAGCAGCCAGATCTACCGGATCGAAACCGGCTCCACGGAACTGCTGCGCAAGACCGACCTGGACGATACCAGCGGCGACAGGGACACCAACCGGTTCACGGTCACGATTCCGAGCGGCACCGACTCGTTTGTCGCCGAAGTCTCCGGGGGTTCGACCGGCGATGCGGACATCAGGGTCTACCGCAAGGATTGGTGGGGCAACTGGGACCTCATCTGCAACGAGGGCGTGACGTGCGAGATAGATGATCCTTCCGCCGGCGACTACCGGGTGGTTGCCTATCGCGACGACGACTACAAGGACGTGACCCTGACGGTCACCGCCCTCACCACCACTACCACCCGGGCGGTTCCCACCACCAAGCGCGACGAGGCGGCGGAGCTCAAGAACTTCGCGATCTGGTTCTCCTACCATCGCACCCGCATGAAGGTGGCCAAGGCCGGTGCCAGCGAAGCGTTCAGCGCGCTCGAGGACAACTTCCGGATCGGTTTCGACACGATCCACAACCGTGATCGCGGCGTCGACAGCAATGGTCCGGACCTCACCGACGGTCCGGCGCACCCGATTCCGACCGGTGTGGAGGGTGGCCTCTTCGCGCGCAAGAGCGATACCTCGACCGGCGAGAACCGCAAGGTCTGGTTCGACTTCCTGCACAACGCCCGCGGCAACAGCGGAACGCCATTGCATGGTGCTCTGCGCCGGGCTGGCCGCTACTTCGAGTCCAAAGCCCCCTGGGTGAGCGGCGAGGACAGCGCGATCAGCTGCCGGCTGAGCTTCGCGATCCTGACCACCGACGGTTACTGGAACTCGACCAGCGGCAACGACGAAGTCGGCAACATCGATGGCAAGGACGGGACCAAGATCGACCGGCCCACGGGCGATGCCGGTCTGCCTTACACGTACAAGGCCGCGGCGCCCTTCAAGGATAGCCACGAAGACACCCTGGCCGACGTCGCGATGAAGTACTGGAACCGCGACCTGCGCACGGACCTGGCCAACGACGTGCCGACGTCGGGCGCCGATAACGCCTTCTGGCAGCACATGGCCACGTTCGGCGTGTCGATCGGACTGCAGGGCACCATCGATCCTGACACGCCGATCAAGGACTTCGAGGACGGCACCGTCAAATGGCCGGACCCGACCGACAAGGAAGATGCCGAGCGCATCGACGACCTGCTGCACGCGTCGATCAACGGCCACGGCAAGTTCGTGTCCGCGACCAATCCCGAGAAGTTCGTGTCCGGCCTGCTCGATGCGCTCACCACGATCGCCGAGCGTCCGGGTTCGGCCTCCAACGTGACCGCCAACAGCACGTCGTTCACCAGCGACACGCGCGTCTACCAGGCCAGCTACACCTCGGGCCGGTGGACCGGCGAGCTGACGGCGTATGTCGCCACGAGTGCCGGTGTAGGCACTGTGGCGTGGACCGGGTCGGAAGGTATTCCGACGGACCACACCAAGCGCAGCATCTGGACCTGGAGCGGTGTTGATAGTGATGGCGCCAAATTTCCGACGCCGGCGCAAGTCACCGCCCTCGACGTCTCCGCTCGCGCCGGCTCCCCCGCCGATGGCGACGCCAACGCGGCCTATATCGCGGGCGACAAGAGCAACGAGCCCTCCAACGACGGCGATCTGCGCGCGCGCACCAACGTGCTGGGCGACATCGTCAACTCGTCGCCGATCTTCGTCGCCGACAGCGATGCGCTTTTCGTCGGTGCCAACGACGGCATGCTGCATGCGTTCGATGGCAGCAGCGGCGAGGAGTTGTTCGCCTTTGTTCCCGGTGGCATCAGCCTGACCGACCTGGCCTCCCTGAGCGATCCCAGCTACGGGCAGACCATCACCCACAAGTACTTCGTGGACGGTCCGATCACGGTGTCGGCGAAATCGCAGACGCCGGGCAAGAATTACCTGGTCGGCGCGCTGGGCCGGGGTGGTCGCGGCGTGTTCGGGCTCGACGTCACCACGCCATCCAGCTTCGACGACGACGACGTGCTGTGGCAGTTCAGCAACGACACCGACATGGGCATGGTCCTGGGCGATCCGCTGGTTGTCACGCTCAACGATTCCGACAAGACCAAGGCTGTCGTGGTCAGCAACGGCATCAACAGTCCCGATGGAAGCGCCACGCTGTTCGTGCTTAACATCAAGACCGGCGAGGTGATCAAGGAGATCGATACCGGTGCGACCGGGAGCAATGGCCTGTTCGCACCCCGCGGCTGGGACGACAACGGCGATGGTACGGTGGACACCATCTACGCCGGCGACCTGCTCGGCAACCTGTGGAAGTTCGACATGTCGAAGACGTCGAAAAGCGATTGGAAGGTGGCGAACTCCGGCGACCCGATGTACCAGGCGCGCGACGCCAAGAACAAGGCGCAGCCCATTACCGCCGGACTGGCGCTGGCGCGCAATCCGGACAACAGCGATGTCTGGGTGTTCTTCGGCACAGGCCGGTTCATGACGATCGAGGATCTCAGCACGACCGAGGTCCAGACGCTGTACGGCATCAAGGACGACGGCATCGTCAAGGGCCGGACATCGGACACCGAGTTCGGCGACCTGTCGATGCGGGCGATCGTCGCCGTGAGCGACGACAAGCGGGTGCGCGCATTCAACGAGTGGCAGCGATCGATGGAACCCGACAAGAAGGGCTGGTTCCTGGACCTGGACCAGCCTTATGACGGCGAGCGCGTGGTCAGCGGCCTGCGCGTCCTCGGCACCACGCTGATCGCGTCGAGCATCGTGCCTGGTACAGGTGCCAGCAGCTGCGATGCTGGCGGCACCGGCTACATCAATGCGATCGATGCCTTTACCGGCACCAGTCCGAGCCAGACGTTCTTCGACATCAATGGCGACGGCGTGGTCAACGACAAGGACAAGATCACGGCGACCATCGACGGCGAGACGGTCGAATTCCCTGCCGGCTCGATCGACCTGGGGATCGGCATGCCCACCCGCGCCACCATCATCGACAAGTTGCTGGTGGTCGGCGGTTCCAGCGGCGGCCTCGGCACGGTGCAGACCAATCCGCCGGCAACGGGTACGCGGCGTACCTCCTGGCGCGAAATCCTGAGGGACTGACGATGAATCGAACCGGGCATTCGGCGTTACGGGCACGCAGCGGCGGATTCTCGCTGCTGGAACTGATGATCGCGATCACCATCGTAGGCATCGTCACCGCCGCGGCGATCGCCACCTACGGCGATTCCATGGTCAAGACGCGACGGGGAACGGCGCAGGCCTGCCTGATGGAAGCCGCGCAATTCATGGAGCGCAACTACACGCTGAACATGACCTACGCAGTCGCGTACCCCAACCTCGCCTGCGTGCAGGACCTTGCGGACTTCTACGACTTCGCGTTCGAAGGCGTCCCCGATGGCGACTCGTACGAGGTCGAGGCGACACCGACCGGGTCGCAACTCGACGACAACATCTGCGGCACGATGTCCATCGACCAGGCGGGGACCAAGACCGCGACCGACGTCGAAGCCTGCTGGTAATCGCAAACCCGCAAACGGTTCCGGAGCACTGGAACCG
>JALYWW010000091.1 GCA_030852515.1 Pseudomonadota bacterium | reverse complement strand
GGCCGGCGCCGCCTGCCTGCGCGGCGACTTCGATGGCGTGGTCACCGGCCCCGTGCACAAGGCCGCGATCAACGCCGGCGGCATCGCCTACACCGGCACCACCGGCCTGCTCGCAACCCAGGCCCGGCGCGACGTGGTGATGATGCTGGCCAACGACATCGTGCGCGTGGCCCTGGCCACGACCCACCTGCCACTGCGCGACGTCGCCGACACGCTCGACGGCGACGGCCTGGTCCGCACCCTGCGCATCCTGCACGCGTCGCTGCGCGGCGATTTCGGCATCGAGGCGCCACGCATCGCCGTGCTCGGGCTCAATCCGCATGCCGGCGAGGACGGCCATCTCGGACGCGAGGAACTGGACGTGATCGAACCCGCGCTTGCGCTGCTGCGCAGCGAGGGCATGGACCTGCGCGGACCGCTGCCCGCCGATACCGCCTTCCTGCCGACGAAGCTGGCGCAATGCGATGCGGTGCTGGCGATGTACCACGACCAGGGCCTGCCGGTGCTCAAGTACAGCGGGTTCGAGCAGGCGGTGAACGTGACCCTGGGCCTGCCCTACCCACGGGTGGCGGTCGACCACGGCACCGCCCTCGACCTCGCCGGCAGCGGCACTGCCGATCCGTCCAGCCTGTTCGCCGCGATCCGCACCTGCGCGGCGCTGGCGCGCGTGCGCCTGGCGCAGGGCAGGCGCCCGGCATGAGCCGGCGCGACGACCCGCCACGACTGGGCGCGGACGGCTTTCGCCGCGACGCCAAGAAGAACCTGGGGCAGAACTTCCTGCACGAGAAGGGCGTGATCGACAGGATCGTGCTGGCCATCGATCCGCGGCCCGGCGACCGCATCGTCGAGATCGGGCCGGGCCAGGGCGCATTGACCTTCCCGCTGTTGCGCAGGCATGGCGAGGTCACCGCGATCGAGTTCGACCGCGACCTGCTGCAGCCGCTGGCCGCTGCGGCGCAAGCGCACGGCACGCTCCAGTTGCTCAACGCCAACGTCCTCGACGTGGATTTCAGCGCCCTGGCCGCTGGCGGGATTCCCGGCGAGGGGCCGCTGCGGCTGGTCGGCAACCTGCCCTACAACTTGTCCTCGCCGATCCTGTTCCACGCGCTGGACCATGCGGCGGCGATCCGCGACATGCACTTCATGCTGCAGAAGGAAGTCGTCGAACGCATGGCTGCCGGCCCCGGCAGCAAGGTGTACGGCCGGCTCAGCGTGATGCTGCAGGCGTACTGCCGGGTGACGCCGCTGTTCACGGTGCCGCCGGGCGCGTTCCGGCCGGCGCCCAAGGTCGACTCGGCGGTGGTGCGCCTGCAGCCATTGCCGCCCGACGCGATCGTCGTCGCCGACCGCGCGCGTTTCGCCCACGTGGTACGCGCCGCTTTCGGCCAGCGCCGCAAGACCTTGCGCAACGCCCTGTCGGGCGTCGTCGATGCGAGCGCCATCGAGGCCACGGGATTGCGTCCGGACGCGCGCGCCGAGCAGCTCTCGGTCGCCGACTTCGCCGCCCTCGCCAACACCGCCCAGCCCGAGCCCGGCTGACGCATTCACGCAGCGGGCCTTACACTGTGTGCATGGACCAGAACCGACAGGACGACGGCGAATACGCCTTGGGCATCGATGTCGACACCCGTTACCTCGACGAACAGTCGGAGCCGGAGCGCGACCGCTATGTCTTCGCCTACACCATCCATATCCGCAACACCGGTTCGGTGCCCGCGCGCCTGCTCGGCCGCCACTGGGTGATCACCGACGCCAACGGCAAGATCGAGGAAGTCGCCGGGGACGGCGTGGTCGGCGAACAGCCCTGGCTGCGTCCCGGCGACGACTTCACCTACACCTCCGGCGCGGTGCTGGAGACCCACCAGGGCACCATGGAAGGCACCTACGCGATGCTCGCCGACGACGGCACCCGCTTCGAGGCGCCGATCCCCGCGTTCGTGCTGGCCGTGCCGCGCACGCTGCACTGATGGCCACCTGGGCGATAGGCGACCTGCAGGGCTGCTACGAACCCACGCAGCGATTGCTGGAACGCATCAACTTCGATCCGGCCCGCGACAGGCTGTGGTTCTGTGGCGACCTGGTCAACCGTGGCGGCGAATCGCTGGAAACGCTGCGCCTGGTGCATTCGCTGCGCGGCAACTGCGTCAGCGTGCTCGGCAACCACGACCTGTCGCTGCTGGCGATCGGCGAGCGCCGCCCGGACGAGCAGCGCAAGGTCAACCCGGACCTGCAGCGCGTGCTGTTCGCTCCCGACGCACGCGAGCTGCTGGACTGGCTGCGTACCCAGCCGCTGCTGCATGCCGACCGCGAGCTGGGCTGGATGATGATCCACGCCGGCCTGGCGCCGAAATGGACCACCTCGATGGCGGAGAAGCATGCCGCCGAAGTCGGCGACAGGCTGCGCGGCGATGGCTTCCGCAAGCTGCTGCGCAACATGTACGGCGACAAGCCCGCCTGGTCGCCGGCATTGCGTGACATCGACCGCGACCGGGCGATCATCAACATCTTCACCCGGCTGCGCTACTGCACGCCGCGCGGCCGGATCGCCTTCGACGAAAAGGGAACGCCGGGGACGCAGCAACCGGGGCTCTACCCTTGGTACGCGGTGCCAGGCCGTGCCGAGCGCGACCTGAAGATCGTCTGCGGGCACTGGTCGGCGCTCGGGTTGTTCATCGGCCACGGCGTGCACGCGATCGACACCGGCGCGGTCTGGGGCGGCAAGCTCACCGCACTGCAGCTCGACAGCGAGGAGCTGCGGGTCGTGCAGGTGCCGGGACGCGCCTACAGCCGTTCGTAGTCCACGAACTCGAACGCGAACGCGTGTCTGTCGTCCACCGGATGGGCTTCGCGCCGCTCCTCGCGCCAGGCGCCTGCGTCGAAGCGCGGAAAGAACGCATCGGCGCCCTCGACTTCGGTGTCGACCCAGGTCAGGTGCATGCGGGTCGCGATCGGCAACGTTGCTGCAAAAACTTCACCGCCGCCGATCACGCACAGTTCCGCTGCGCCGTCCCGGCGCGCCTGCGCGATTGCCTCGTCGATGCCGGCCACCGCCTCCATGCCCTCGAACGGAACCCGCCCGCTGCGGGTCAGCACCAGGTTGCGGCGTCCGGGCAGCGCGCGACCCAGCGACTCGGCGGTGCGCCGCCCCATCAGCAGCGGCTTGCCCAGTGTCAGCGCCTTGAAGCGCTTGAGGTCCGCCGGCAGTTGCCATGGCAAGGCGTTGTCCTTGCCGATGGCATGGCCGCGGTCCAGTGCCGCGAGCAGCACCAGTCCGGTCACACCGCCACCGGCGCCTTGATCGCGGGCAGCGGCTCGTAGCCTTCGATCGCGATGTCGTCGAAGGTGAATTCGAACAGGTCGCGCACCGCCGGGTTGAGCTTGAGCGCCGGCAACCCGCGCGGCTGCCGCGACAACTGCTCCCGCGCCTGCTCGAAGTGGTTCGAGTACAGGTGCGCGTCGCCCAGGGTGTGGACGAAGTCTCCGACCTGCAGCCCGCAGGCCTGCGCCACCATGTGGGTGAGCAGCGCATAGCTGGCGATGTTGAACGGCACGCCAAGGAAGATGTCTCCGCTGCGCTGGTACAGCTGGCAGCTGAGCTTGCCGTCGGCGACGTAGAACTGGAACAGCGAGTGGCATGGCATCAATGCCATGTCCGGCAGATCGGCCACGTTCCAGGCGCTGACGATCAGCCGCCGCGAATCCGGGTTGCGCCTGATCTCGTCGACCACCCAGCGCACCTGGTCGATCTCCTTGCCGTCGCTGCCGGTCCAGCGCCGCCACTGCTTGCCGTAGACCGGGCCGAGCTCGCCGTCCGCGTCGGCCCACTCGTCCCAGATCGAAACCTTGTTCTCGCGCAGGTAGGCGACGTTGGTTTCGCCCTTCAGGAACCACAGCAGCTCGTGCACGATCGAGCGCAGGTGCAGCTTCTTGGTCGTGACCAGCGGGAAGCCTACGTTGAGGTCGAAGCGCATCTGCCAGCCGAACACGCTGCGGGTGCCGGTGCCGGTGCGGTCGCCCTTTTCCGTGCCGTGCTCCAGCACGTGGCGCAACAGGTCGAGGTATTGCTTCATGGTTGCAGGGTCGGCGACCGCCGCGACAACCACAGCCAGTACAGGCCGGCGGCGACCAGCGGCAGCGACAGCAGTTGGCCCATGGTCAACCAGCCGAAGGCCAGGTAGCCGAGCTGCGGGTCGGGCAGGCGCACGAACTCGACCAGGAAACGGAACACGCCATAGAGCAGCGCGAACACACCGGCCACCGCATACCGCGGCCGCGGCTTGCTCGAGAACCACCATACCGCCACGAACAGCACCACCCCTTCCAGCAACGCCTGGTACAGCGGCGAGGGATGGCGCGCATAGCGGTCGAGCGCGCCGCCCGCCTGCATCGCCTGCAACTGTGCAGTGCCCAGCGCGGCCAGCTGCGATTCCGCATGCGGGAAGACTACGCCCCAGGGGCCATCGGTGTACTTGCCCCACAACTCGCCATTGATGAAGTTGCCCAGGCGTCCCAGGCCCAGGCCCGGCGGCACCAGCGGCGCAACGAAGTCGATCACGTCGAACAGGTGCAGCTTGTGCCGGCGCGCCCACAGCCAGGCCGCGACGCAGACGCCGAGCAGGCCGCCGTGGAAACTCATGCCGCCTTCCCAGATCCGGAACACCTGCGCGGGATCGTGCAGGTAGGTCGACAGGTCGTAGAACAGGATGTAGCCCAGGCGTCCGCCAAGGATCACGCCGAGCATGCCGTAGAACAGCAGGTCGCCGAATGCGGTCTCGTCGATCCCGGGCAGGCGCCCGGCGCGGATGCGCCTGCGGCCCAGCCACCATGCGATCCCGAAGCCGAGCAGGTACATCACGCCGTACCAGTGCACGGCCGGATGGAACGTCATGCCCAGCACCGAGAACTCCGGGAACTGCAGCGCGATCGGGTCGATCCGGTGCACGAACGGCATGTCAGGTGGCCTCCATGCCTAGAGGTTCCCCGCCCGTTGGCGTGCGCGCCGCTTGGCCCAGAGGTTCAGGCATTCGACCAGCGCGGAGAAGCCCATCGAGCCGTAGATGTAGCCCTTGGGAACGTGGATCTCCAGGCCTTCGAGCACCAGGTAGGCACCGATCAGGACGATGAAGGCCAGCGCCAGCATCTTCACCGACGGGTTGTTGTCGATGAACCGGCCCAGCGGCTGCGCCGCCAGCAGCATCACCGCCACCGCCAGCAGGATCGCCGCGACCATCACCGGCACGTACTGCTCGGCCATGCCCACCGCGGCGATCACCGAGTCCAGCGAGAACACGATGTCGATCACCGCGATCTGCGCGATCACCGCGCCGAACGACGTCGCCGGCCTGGTGTGGATGTCTTCGGCTTCCGGCTCGCCCGCGACCTGGTCGCGGATCTCGGCGATGCCCTTGAACACCAGGAAGATGCCGCCCAGCAGCAGCACCAGGTCGCGCACCGAGAAGCCGTGCCCGAACACGCTGAAGATGTCCTCCTTCATGTGCGCCAGGAACGCCAGCGTCAGCAGCAGCGCAACGCGGGTGATGCAGGCCGCGGCGATGCCGAACTTGCGCGCGCGTTCGCGCTGCTCCGGCGGCAGCCGGCTGACCGCGATGGAGATGAAGACCAGGTTGTCGATGCCGAGGACGATCTCGATCGAACTGAGGGTGACCAGCAGGATCCAGGTCTGCGGGTCGGCAAGCATGGCAAGACTCATCGAGCGATCGTTCCGTTCTTTGTCAGGAGAGGAGCACGAGGCCCCAGGTAAGCAGCACGTTCATCATCGTCACGAACACGGCGGCCGAACCCATGTCCTTGGCGCGTCCGGCCAGTTCGTGGTGTTCGCCGCCGTAACGTTCGATCACCGCTTCGATCGCGGAATTGAGCAGCTCCGCCGCCAGCACCATCAGGCAGCTGCCCAGCAGCAAGGCGCGTTCGATCCCGTCGCCACCCAGCCACAAGCCCAGCGGGCCCAGGATCGCCAGCAGGTAGACCTCCAGGCGGAACGAAGACTCGTTCAGCCAGGCCGCGCGCAGGCCCTGCAGCGACCATTTGGTCGCCAGCAGGATCCGGCCCGGGCGTCGCGGCAAGTGGCCGACTTCATCCGCCATGCTCATCCGCCATGTTCATTCGCCATGTCAGTCCCGGGATCGGAGGGGTTCCGGCGGTGGAGCCGCCAACCCCCCGATTTTGCCATATCCGGCTTTGCGGCCGGTTATTGCTGGCGCAGCGCTTCGATCGGGTCGAGCTGGGAAGCCTTGCGGGCGGGGTAATAGCCGAAGAACAGGCCGGTGGCGATGGAGAATGTCGCTGCCAGGCCCACGACCTGGCCATTGAGGGCGACCGGCAGGTCGCTGAACTTGCCCACGAGCAACGCCCCGACCACCCCGATCGCGATGCCGAGCACGCCGCCGATCAGGGAGATCAGCATCGCCTCGGCCAGGAACTGGCGGCGCACGTCCGAGGGGCCCGCGCCCACGGCCATGCGCAGGCCTATCTCGCGGATCCGTTCGGTCACCGAGACCAGCATGATGTTCATGATGCCGATGCCGCCGATGATCAGGCAGATGCCGGCCACCGCGCCCAGCAGCTTGGACATCAGGTTGGTGGTGGCGGTGCGGGTGGCGACGATCTCGCTGATGTTGCGCACGCGGAAATCGTCGTCCGCGCCGGGACGGATCTTGTGGCGTTGGCGCAGCAAGGCCTCGACCTCGGTCTGCGCGTAGGCCAGGTCGCGTGCGTCGCCGACGGTCAGCGCGATCTGCATCACCGCGCTCGGTGGCAGGCCCATGGCGCCCAGCAGGCGCCTGCGTCCCGTTTCCAGCGGCACCATCACGATCTCGTCCTGGTCCTGGCCAAAGCCGCCCTGGCCCTTGGGCGCGAGCGTGCCGACCACGGTGAAGGGCACCCGGCCCAGGCGAATGGTCTGGCCGATGCCGCTGTCGTCGCCGAACAGGGTCCGGCGCACCGTTTCGCCAATGACCACGTTCTTGGCCGCGCTGCTGTAATCCTGCGGTTGCAGGCCATCGCCCTCTGCAAGCTTCCAGTCGTTGATCGCGAACCAGTCCGGCTGCACGCCCTGCCAGCTGGTCGAGGCGTTGTTCTCCGCGTACACGACCTGGGTGTTGCCGCGCAATGCGCCGGCGACGTACTGGACCTCGGGGATCTCGTTGCGAATGGCCTCGACGTCATCCTCGGTGAGGGTGAAGAAGCTGCTCGAGCTTTGCCGCGCGCCACCGGGCCCGCGACTGGAACCCGGCGAGACATCGAGGCGCTGCGAGCCGAGCCCCGACACCAGCTTGTCGATCTCCTGCTGCGTGCCCTGCCCGACCGACACCATCACGATCACTGCCGCGATGCCGATGATCACGCCCAGCGAAGTCAGCGCGCTGCGCATCCAGTTGCCGCGCAGCGCGAATACCGCCGTGCGCAGGATATCGAGGAAAGTCATGACGCGGCTCCCTGCAGATGCAACGCACCATCGTGCATGACGAAGGTGCGGTCCGCGTGCGCGGCGACCTCGGCATCGTGGGTGATCAGGATGATGGTGTGGTCGTCATCGCGCAGCTTCTTGAACAGGGCCAGGATTTCCTCCCCGGTCTTCGAGTCCAGCGCGCCGGTAGGTTCGTCGGCGAGCAGGATCGGCGGGCGGTTGACCAGCGCCCGCGCGATCGCGACGCGCTGCTGCTGGCCGCCGGACATTTCGCTGGGCAGGTGCGAGACGCGCTCGGCCAGTCCCACTTCGGCCAATGCCGCGCGCGCGCGTTCCAGCCGCTCGACATGCGGCACGCGCGCGTAGCCCAGCGGCATCGCGACGTTGTGCAGCGCGTCCATCCGGGTGAGCAGGTTGAAGCCCTGGAACACGAAGCCGATCTTGTCGCGCCGCAGCGCCGCCAGCGCCTCGGCATCGAGCGTGGACACGTCGACGCCGTCGCACTCGTAGCGCCCGCTGCTCGGCGTGTCGAGGCCTCCGATGAGGTTCATCAGGGTCGATTTGCCCGAACCCGACGGCCCCATGATCGCCACGAACTCGCCGCGCGCGACCTCCATGTCGACGCCGCGCAAGGCCACGACCTCGGCCTGGGTGCCCGGGGAATAGACCTTGCCGAGGCCGATCGTGCGGACCACCGGCACTGCGGTCGCTGCATTCGACATCAGTCGACCGCCGCCGGTGCGCGCTCGCCGGTGACGATCTCGTCGCCGGCCTGGATGCTGCCCGAGATCTCGGTGGTGGTGCCGTCGCTGGCGCCGATGCGGACCATGACCGGCTGCGGCTGGCCATCGACGAGCTTGTAGATCGGGGCTCGGGTCGCGCCCACCAGCGAAGCCACCGCCGAATCCCACTGCTTGCGCTGGGCGTCGGACAAGCTTGCGCGGAAACCGGCAAAGTCCTGCTGGAAGCGCTCGAGCATGCGCTGGCGCATCTGCGCCTGCATGGCGCCACCGCCACTGCCGCCC
>JALYWW010000028.1 GCA_030852515.1 Pseudomonadota bacterium | reverse complement strand
GCACCAGGGTGTCGCGGCCGTTGAGCAGGATCGCCAGCAGCCGGCGGAAGCGGCCGACCAGTGCCCAGTTCTCCGAGAACAGCACCGAGAACCAGCCACTCTGCTTGTCCGGCGAGCGCCCGACGAAGATCGAGACCGGCACCAGGCGCACGTCCATCGCCGGATCGTTGCGGTGGGCCTCGATCAGGCGCGCCAGCGATCCCGAATGGGTCTTCACCGGCGCCGGCTTGGCGGTGGCCAGGCTGGCGGCACGGTTGAGCGTGCTGCCGGCGTTGCGCCGCGACAGTGCGACATACGCACGCTTGCGGCCCAGCGGGTCGCCGGGCAGCGGGCTCAGCGGCGAGGGCAGGCCGGCTTCGCGGCAGGCGCGATCCAGGATCAGCGCGTTGGACAGGCCGTAGTCCTCGAGCACGTAGCAGACCGGGCGCGGGTCGGCTTCGGGGCCGCCGGCCGGCTCGACCTTGAGTCCGATCCAGGGCGCGAGGATCCTGCCGAGCAGTCGCGCCCACCAGGGCTGGCGGGCCCGCGTGCGGTGCGGCGGCAATGGCGGTCGGGCTGGGCCGGGCGCATGGGACGACGGCTGTTGCGGCTCGTCGAGGGGAAGATTGGGCTGGGTCGACATCGGCGCCATTATCCCCGAGGCGGTGTCGCAGGCGCGGCGGGGGCAGGCGCGGGCACCGGGGCGGGCGGCAGCGGCCGGGCGATCGCGGCCTCGGCATGGCGCAGGTAGTCGGCCAGGTACCAGCGGCCGTCGATCCGGCGCAGGCTCACCACGGTGTCGATGTCGTGGCCGGCGAAGCGGTAGCGCATGCGGACCTTGGCCTGGTCGCCAGTCTGTTGCTGAAGGCTGGCGTCCAGCGTGCCCAGGTCCGCGTTCAGGTCCAGGCCGTAGCGCAGCAGGGCGATCTTCAGCGCTGCAGCGAACGGCGCGACCTTGCGCAGGCTCACGGCCAGGCCGGCTTCGCGGAAATCGGCGGCCGAGTCCAGCCCGGTGCGGCGCGCGGCGGCGGCCAGCTGGGCGATGGAGTGGCCGGCGCGAAGCCGGTCGCCCAATGGCGCCTGGCCACCCCATTGGCTGGCGGCGACGATCAACTTGGTGTAGTGCTGGCGTTCGTCGTCGCTGTAGTCGCCTTCTTCCGCGACGTACTGCGCGCCGAACACGCCCAGCGTTTCCGCCGCCGAGCGCAACTCGCGGCTGGCGCCGGCGAACTGGCGGTCGAAGGTCTGCTGCAGCGCCTTCTCCGAACCCGGCGCCGACAGCGCGGCCAGGATCGCCGGCAGGCGCCGGCCGAAGGGCAGCTCGTCCAGCGGCCAGCGGGTGCGTCCTTCGCTCCAGGCCACCACCAGACGCGCGTGCATCTCCGGCGGCACGGCCTCGAGGGTGAACGCCTCCAGTTCGTTGGCGCGCAGGTGCGCGGTGAGCTGGCGCACTGCCTGCGCCGGCTTGCGCGCGGCGCCGGTGTCGGCCGGGGCCGCGGCCTCGCCCTGCTTGCGGCACGCGGGCAGCACGACCAGGCACGAAACGAGCAGGCACGAACACAGGATCGTGAAGGCGTAGCGGATTGGCGTCGGCATGCGGATGGCGGCCCCTCCCCGGGCAGCCGCATCTTGGCAAAGAAAAGGAGGCCAGTGGCCTCCTCAAATCCGGCCGGGCCGGAGGACAGTCAGTTGTGGCATGGCTCCGGACAGGCCGGATGCAGTCAGGCTAGCCTGCCGGGCAAGCTGATGCAATACCTGAATTTACACGCCATAACTTATTGATTATGTTAGCGCATGTCGTCCAATGCCGCTTCCTTGGCCGCGCGCTGCTGGCCCGGCGACAGGCTCCAGTCGTTGCCGAACAGGGCCGGCTCCCAGGAGCCGTACATCGGGTTCGGCAGGACCCACCAGCGCTCGCCCACCCACGCCAGGTAGGGCGCGATGGCGGCCTGGCGCCCGGACGGGGTGTTGTCGCTGGTATGCACCAGGTCGCCGAGCTGGTCGCCGAACTGCATCAGGACGCGGTACTCGCGGCCGACCCGCTGGCGTCGGCAGTCCTTGGCCGAACCGGTTCCCGCGCAGCCTTCGACCCGGGTGCCCTTGCCGAGGAACTGGCTGGCATCGGCGATCGGGAAACCCGCGCTGCGCAGGTTGGCCACGGTTGCCGCGGCCTGGGCCGCCTCGCGGTTGCTGATGTAGAAGACGGTGACGCCCTTTTCCGCGGCGGCCGTCAGGAACTCGACCGCGCCGGGCAGCGGCCTGGCCGACGCCTGCTGCACCCAGGCATTCCAGTCCTCATCGTTGAACGCCTTGTTGTCGACGATCTGTCTCACCTGCTCAGGCGAGTTGTCGAGCACGGTCTCGTCGACGTCGACGATGATCGCCGGCGGCAACCCTGCCGGATCGTTGCTGCGGTCGCCCTTGGGCAGCGCATCCCACGACTTGTCCGCGAGCGCGTCGTCCAGGTGCGCGCCGGCGGCACCGTAGATCTGCCGGAACACCAGGTCGCGCTCGACCGAGGTCTGGAACCAGACGGTGGCATTGAGATCGTCGTTGGGCGGCGGGAGAGCCGCCGATGGATCGCCATGCGTGGCGACGCTGACGCAGCCGGCGAGCAGGGCGGCGGAGAGGAAGGAAATGGCGAGGCGCATGGTCGACTCCGGAATCTGGTCCGGGGAGTCTAGCCGTTGCTACGACCCCAATAGCGCCTTGATCGCGGCGAAACCGGCATTGGCGCGCTCGGCCTTGCGTTCGGCGTCGGCCACGGGGTCGGCGCCGTCGCGCTGCAGTTCGGCGGCGGGCAATTCGTCGATGAAGCGGCTCGGCGACAGCCGCAGCCGGTCGCCCCAGCGCTGCGCTTCGCGCGCATGCGACAGCCAAAGCGCTTCCTTGGCGCGGGTGATGCCGACGTAGAGCAGGCGCCGCTCCTCGTCGAGGCGACCTTCCTCGATGCTGGCTTCGTGCGGCAGGTTGCCGTCCTCGACGCCGACGATGAACACGTAGCGGAACTCCAGGCCCTTGGCCGCGTGCAGCGACATCAACCGCACCTGGTTGCCGGCGTCCCCCTTGTCGGCATGCGACAGCAGCGCCAGCGCCGCGGCGAGGTCGCCGGGGCCGGCATTCCTTCCGCCATCGAACCAGTCGGCGAGTTCGTCGAGGTTGCGTCGGCGGGCCTGGAACTGCGCTTCGTCCTTGCACTGCGCGCGCAGCATGGCCAGCAGGCCGCTGCGATCGTTGAGCTTGCGCACCAGTTCCGCCGGCGCGAGCTTGGCCGCATCGGCGCGCAGGCCGCGCACGATCCCGGAAAACTCCTGCAGCGCGTTGCCCGAACGCGCCGGCAGCTGCTTCAGCAGCGCGATCGATTCGGAGGCGCGCGCAAGCGGCAGGTGCGCGTGCTGCGCGAGTTCAGCCAGCTTCGCCAGCGTCGTGCCGCCGACGCCGCGCGACGGTGACGCGACCGCGCGCAGGAAGGCCGCATCGTCATCGGGGTTGGCGACCAGGCGCAGCCAGGACATCGCATCCTTGACCTCGCCGCGATCCAGGAACGCGGTGCCGCCGCTGAGGTGATAGGGCACGCGCAGCAGCTGCAGCGCCTTCTCCAGCGCGCGCGACTGGTGGTTGCCGCGGAACAGCACGCAAAAATCGCTCCACGGCGCAGTGTTCTTCTGCGACAGGAACTGGATCTCGGCAGCGACCTTCTCGGCCTCGTGCGCGGCGTCCTTGCATTCCCATACGCGGATGCGCTGGCCGTCGGCGTTGCTGCTCCACAGCGTCTTCGGGTGTTCGTGCGGGTTGTTGGCGATCAGTGCATTGGCCGCGCGCAGCACCCGGTTGCTGCAGCGGTAGTTCTGCTCGAGCTTGACGATCTTCAGCGCCGGGTAGTCCTGGCCGAGCTGCATCAGGTTCTCCGGATTGGCGCCGCGCCAGGCGTAGATCGACTGGTCGTCGTCGCCCACGCAGGTGAAGTCGCCGCGCGGCCCGGCGAGCGCCTTGAGCAGGCGGTACTGGGCGTCGTTGGTGTCCTGGCATTCGTCGACCAGCAGGTAGCCGATGCGCTCGCGCCAGGCGGCGACGCATTCGGGATCCGATTCCAGCAGCTTTACCGGCAGCCGGATCAGGTCGTCGAAGTCGACCGCGTTGAAGGTGGCCAGGCGCTGCTGGTAGCGCTTGTACAAGAGCGCGGCCTCGCGCTCGCGCACGCTGGTCGCGGCCTCGGCCGCTTCCTCAGGCGACAGGCAGGCGTTCTTGGCCCGCGAGACGAGTTGCTTCACCGCCTCGATCGCGTCGGGCTTGGTGCCCGGCGGCAGCAGGTCCTTGAACTGGCCGGCCGTGTCTTCCGAATCGAAGATCGAGAACCCGCGGCGCAGGCCGATCTTCGCGTGTTCGATCTGCAACAGCTTCAGGCCCAAGGCGTGGAAGGTGCAGATGGTCAGGCCTTCGCCCGCGTCGCCGCGGATCCGGCGCGCCACGCGTTCCTTCATCTCCCGTGCCGACTTGTTGGTGAAGGTGATCGCCGCGATGCGCCTGGCCGGCATCCGCCCGCTCGCCACCAGGTGCGCGATCTTCTCCACGATCACCCGGGTCTTGCCGCTGCCGGCACCGGCCAGCACGAGCATGGGGCCGTCCACGTGGAGGACGGCCTGGGATTGGGCGGGGTTGAGGCTCATGGAGGCAGGGATTGTAAGATCGTCGTTGCCGATCCCCTAATCCCGAACCCGCGCCGATGGCCAAACTCTACTTCTACTACTCGGCGATGAATGCAGGAAAGACCACGACGCTCCTGCAGTCGGCGCACAACTACCGCGAACGCGGGATGCGGGTGGCGATCCTGACTCCGCGCCTGGACCACCGCGACGGCAGCGGCACGGTCGCATCGCGGATCGGGCTGCGCGCCGACGGCACGGCGTTCGGACGCGACGACGACCTGGAACGGATGGTGCGCAACAGCGTGGAGAACAACGGGCCGCTGCATTGCGTGCTGGTCGACGAAGCGCAGTTCATGACCCGCAGCCAGGTGTGGCAGCTGACCGAGATCGTCGACCGGTTGCGGATCCCGGTGCTGTGCTACGGGCTGCGCACCGATTTCCGCGGCGAGCTGTTCGAGGGCAGCCAGTACCTGCTGGCCTGGGCCGACGAACTGCAGGAGATCAAGACCATCTGCCATACCGGCAGCAAGGCGATCATGACCGTGCGCGTGGACGACAAGGGCCGCGCGCTGCAGGACGGGCCGCAGGTGGAGATCGGCGGCAACGAACGCTACGTGTCGGTGTCGCGCGCCGAGTTCAAGAGGATCGTGCGCGGCGAGGCGGAGATCGCGCCGCTGCAGGCGCCGCTCCTATAGGCAGCGCCGGCGGATCGTTTCGATCTCGCGGGCGATGGCGCCGCCTTCGGGCTGGGCATTGCGGACTTCGGCCGCGACCGCTTGCAACGCGGCCAGCGCGTGGTTGCGCTGCGAGCCGCGGCAACGCAATCCGGCGGCGGCGGCGGATGCCTGCCAGGCGACCTTCTGCAGGCCGAGCTCGCGCGGCGCGCGATGCGCCGCCAGCGCGTCCAGCCGGGCCAATGCCGCCTGGTCGCCCTGGGCGGCCTGGAAGCGGGCGAGCGACAACTGTGCCTTGCGCGCGGCGGCGTGGGTGTCGCCCAGTGCGTTGCCGATGATGCGCACCGCCGCTGCGAGTTCGGTGCCGGCGCGCTCGCGGTCGCCCAGCGCCGCATCGACTTCGCCCAGCAGGCGGTCGGTTTCGCCCACGCCCGGGTGCCCGGCACCGAAGGTGTCGACGATGCGCCGGCGCGATTGCTCCAGCAGCGGCCGCGCTTCCGCGTCGCGACCGAGTTCGTGCAGGACCATGGCCTTGTGCACGAGCACGTCGGCCAGCAGCCGCGGCGCCTTGCCGCTGTCGCGCAACTGGCGCGCAGCGCGATCGAGCGTCGCCAGCGCGGCATCCATCTCGCCGCGTTCCCAATGGATCCGGGCCAGGCCGTCGTCGTCGTCGGCCACGTCCACGTGGTCGATGCCGGCGTGGCTGGCGGTCCATTCGCGGGTGATGGCCAGCGCCTGGGCGGCCTCTTCGAAGCGCCCGATCTGGACCTGCATGATCGCCATCGCGCGCAGCGCCGCGATGGTCGCCGGATGCGACTCGCCATGCAGCGAATGCGCAAGCTCCAGGGCGTTGCCGCAATCGCGCTCGGCGCCAATGGTGTCGCCCATGCGCCGCTGCAGCACGCACATGTCGCGCAACAGGGTCACCGTGTACGGATGGTGCGGGCCGCTGCTGGTGTTCAAGCGGCGCAGCGCGTCGCGATAGCCCCCCAGGGCCTTGGCGAAGTCGCCGTGGTCGGCTTCGAGGCCGGCCAGGCCGGCCAGGTCCTGGACCACGCCGGGGCCGTCGTCGAGCACGTCGCGGCGCAGCGCGAGCGCGCGCTGGAACAGCGGGCGCGCGATATCCGGCGCGCCGCCCGCGCGCCGGCAGCGGGCCAGTTGCGACCAGAACGCGGACACCTGCACGGGCAACTGGCTCTGCTCGCGTTGCGCCAGCCCGACGTTGCCGCCCATGTCCGCGATGCATGCAGCATCGCTGCCAAGCGCGAGGTGGGTGCGGCCCAGTTCGGTCGCCGATTCCAGGCGCAGGCTGTCGGGTGCCTCGTCGCCGAGCGATGCGATCAGCGCCGCCTGCTGGCCCAGCAGGTCCAGCGCCGGCAGGTAGTCGCCCATGCCCAGGCGCAGGCGCGCGACCACCCCCATCAGCTCGGCGCGGGCGATGGGTTGGTGGGCAAGCTCGCGATCGCCGCGCTGCAGGCCGGCGTCGAGCAGCGCGCGGACGTCCAGTGGCCTGGCGCCATCGTCGCCGCCGGCACCCTCGAACAGGCCGATGACGAAGTTCTGCAGCGCCTGCGCGCGGCTGGCCTCGCGCACCGCCTCGCGCGCCTGCCAGGCAACCATCACGAACGAGGTCGACAACACCATCGCCACCAGCGCGCCGGTGGCAAGCGACCAGCGATGGCGGCCGATGAACTTGCCCAGCCGGTAGCGAACACTCTGCGGGCGCGCCTTGACCGGCTTGCCATCGCGGTAGCGGGCGATGTCCTGGGCCAGCGCCTCGACCGAGGGGTAACGCTGCTCTGGTCGCTTGGCCAGGGCCTTGAGCACGATGTTGTCGAGATCGCCCGCCAGTACCCGCGCCATGCGCCGCTGGTCGGTGCGCTGCATCGCCTGCGACGGCCGCACCGGGTCCGCGCCAAGGATCGCTTCTTCCCACTCCGCGTCGGTGCTGCGCTTGAGCTGGTAAGGGCGCTGGCCGGTGAGCAGCTGGTGCAGCACCACGCCCAGCGCATAGACGTCGGTCATGGTGGTGACCGGTTCGCCGCGGATCTGCTCGGGCGCGGCGTAATGCAGGGTGAAGGTGCGCAGGCCGGTACCGGTCTGCTCCGGCGCCAGCTCGGTGGTGTCGAGCAGCTTGGCGATGCCGAAGTCCAGCAGCCGCACTTCTTCCTGCGGCGTCACCAGGATGTTGGACGGCTTCAGGTCGCGGTGCACGATCAGGTTGGCGTGCGCGTGGCTGACCGCGTCGCAGGTCTGCAGGAACAGGCGCAGGCGCGCGTCCAGCGACAGCTCGCGTTGCCCGCACCACTCGTCGATCGGCTCGCCTTCGACGTACTCGAGCGCGAGGTAGGGCTGGCCGTCGCTGCTGATGCCGGCATCGAGCAGGCGCGCGATGTGCGGGTGGGCGAGGCGGGCGAGGATCTGGCGCTCGCGGGTGAAGCGCAGGTGCAGGTTGGGATCGGCCAGGCCGGGGCGCAGCAGTTTCAGCGCGACGCGGCGCTGGTACAGGCCGTCGGCGCGGCCGGCCAGCCACACCTGGCCCATGCCGCCTTCGCCCAGCAGGCGTTCCAGCCGGTAGGGGCCGGCCAGGGTGCCGGGGCGTGGACCAGGCAGCGGCGCGACCAGTGGCTCGGTGAGGAAATCGGCGTGGTCGTCCTCCAGCGCCATCAGCGCCGCGAGTTCGTTGCCCAGTTCGGGATCTTCCTCGCGCAGCGACGCCATGCTGCGTGCCCGCGTGGCAGGGTCGAGCTCGAGCATGGCGTCGAGCAGCGGCGAGAGCTTGCGCCAGCGCTCCGTGTCCATGGCCGGCTAGTCGTCCTTGAGCGAAGCCAGCAGGAACAGCCTCGCCTTCTGCCAGTCGCGGCGGATGCTGCGCTCGGAGCGCTTGAGCAGGGCCGCGATCTCGAGTTCCGACAGGCCGGTGAAATAGCGCAGCTCGACCACCTGGGCCAGGCGCTCATCGACTGCGGCCAGCCTGGTCAGCGCGGTATCCAGGCCGAGGGTTTCCTCGTCCAGGCGCACGCCGCCCTCGATGTCCTCCGGCAGTTCGGCGACGCGGTGCAGGTCGCCGCCGCGCTTCTGCGCCAGGCGCTGGCGCGCGTAGTCGACGACAACGCTGCGCATCGCCGATGCGGCGTAGGCGAAGAAGTGCGCGCGGTCGTCGAACTGCGCGGCGTTGCGCCCGATCAGCTTGAGGTAGGCCTCGTGCACCAGCGCGGTCGCGTCGAGGGTGTGGCCCTGCTGCCCGGCCAGTTGCCGCCGCGCCATGGCGTGCAGTTCCTGGTACAGGGTCGCGAGCACGCGATCGAGCGCGGCGCGATCTCCATCGCGCGCGGCATCCAGCCACATGGTGATATCGGCGGTTTCGGCCAAATCCGTTTCCCCTGGAACGGCGCCAATATAGCCCTCAGCGCTGGCAGCGTGGGCACCAGACCGTGGTGCGCTGGCCGATCGCGGCCTGCCGCAGGCGATTTCCGCAATTCGGGCAAGGTTCGCCGCCCCGCCCGTAGGCCGCCAGTTCCTGCTCGAAATAGCCCGGTGCGCCGTCCGGACTGATGAAGTCGCGCAGGGTGGTGCCGCCGCGCTCGATCGCCGCATCCAGGATCGTGCGGACCGCCTCCGCCAGCAGGCGATAGCGCTCGCGCGATACCTGGCCGGCAGCGCGCAATGGCGAGATCCCGGCCATGAACAGCGCTTCGGCGGCGTAGATGTTGCCGACCCCGACCACCACCTTCTGGTCCATCAGGAAGGTCTTCACCGGCGCCTTGCGGCCGCGGCTGCGCGCGTAGAGATAGTCTCCGTCGAAGCCGTCGGACAGCGGCTCGGGACCGAGCGCCTGCAGCAGCTCGTGGGTGGTGCCCGGCGCCTGCCACAGCAGGCAACCGAAACGGCGCGGATCGTTGAAGCGCAGCACGCGCGAACCGCCGCGGGCGCCTTCAAGCAACAGGTCGACATGATCGTGCGTGGTCACCGGCGTCGTTGCCGGCAGGACGCGCAGGCTGCCGGACATGCCCAGGTGCAGCAGCGCACTGCCGGCTTCGGTATCGAGCAGGAGGTATTTCGCGCGCCGGCGGACCGCCTCGATGCGCTGCCCGGGCAACAGCCGGCGCACTTCGGGCGGGATCGGCCAGCGCAGGTCGGGGCGGCGCAGGGTGACGCCGGCGATGCGGCGGCCTTCGACGTGGGGGGCGAGACCGCGGCGGGTGGTTTCTACTTCCGGCAGTTCGGGCATTCGCTTCGCGGCTTGCGCCGCTCCTACGGGGCCGGGTTGGCCAGGTATTCGTCCTTCAGGCGGACGTAGTGGCCGGCGCTGTAGTACAGGGCTTCGATCTCGGCGTCGCTGAGCATGCGCGCCTTCCTGGCGGGATTGCCCAGCCACATCTCGCCGCTGCCCACGGTCTTGCCCGGTGTGACCAGGGCGCCTGCGCCGACGAAGCCGTGCTTCTCCACGACTGCGCCATCGAGCACGATCGCGCCCATCCCCACCAGGCAGGCATCGGCAATCCTGCAGGCGTGGATGATCGCCTTGTGGCCGATGGTGACGTCCTCGCCGATCACGGTGGCGAAGCCGCCGAGCTTGGCGTGCGGACCGTCGTGGCTGACGTGGATGACGGTGCCGTCCTGGATGTTGGTGCGCGCGCCGATGCGGATGAAGTTGACGTCGCCGCGGACCACCACGCCCGGCCACAGCGACACGTCGTCGCCTAGCACGACGTCGCCGACGAGGGTGGCGGCGGGATCGATGTAGACGCGCTCGCCGAGGGTCGGCAGCACGCCGCGATAGGGGCGCGGATCCATGGCCCTATTGTAGTCCCGCGAAAGCTTCGGCGACCCTGGCCACGCCGGCATCGTTCACGTCCAGGTGCAGCACCAGGCGGATCGGCGCGCTGTCGTCGACCGACGCTCGCACCCGCCCGGCCTGCAGCCGTTCGCGCAGCCGGGATCGGCGTTCGCCGGCGACTTCGACGTAGACCATGTTGGTGTGCTGGACGACCGACTCGACGCCGGCCAGTCCGTCCAGCGCGGCGCCCAGCTTCGCGGCGCGTGCGTGGTCGTCCGCCAGCCGCGCGACATGGTGGTCGAGCGCATGCAGGCCGGCCGCGGCAAGGATGCCGGCCTGGCGCATGCCGCCACCGGTGACCTTGCGCCAGCGTCGCGCGATGTCCACCAATGCGCGGCTGCCGACCAGCACCGAACCCACCGGTGCGCCCAGGCCCTTGGACAGGCACACCGAAACGCTGTCGAAATGACGGGTGATCTCGCGCGCCTCCACCCTGCATGCGACCGCGGCGTTGTACAGCCGCGCACCGTCCAGGTGCAGGCCGAGCCCGCGCCGGTCGCACAGCTCGCGCGCCTGCGCCAGATAGTCCAGCGACAGCGGTCGCCCGTGCCAGGTGTTTTCCAGGCACAGCAGCCTGGTGCGGGCGAAGTGCGCGTCGTCGGGCTTGATCGCGCGCTCGACCGCATCCAGCGGCAGCGAGCCGTCGGCCGCATGCGGGATCGGTTGCGGCTGGATGGATCCAAGCACTGCGGCGCCGCCGCCCTCGTACTTGTAGGTATGCGCGTCCATGCCGACGATGTACTCGTCACCGCGCGCGCAATGCGCCATCAGCGCGACCAGGTTCGACTGCGTGCCGCTGGGCAGGAACAGCCCGGCTTCGAACCCGAGGTCCCCAGCGAGCCTGTCCTGCAGGGCGTTGACGGTGGGGTCGTCGCCGTAGACATCGTCGCCGACCTCGGCCGTGAGCATGGCCTCGCGCATTGCCGCCGTCGGGCGGGTGACGGTGTCGCTGCGCAGGTCGATCCAGTCGTGGTCGTTGTTCATTGGTCAAGCCCCAGGCGTAGTGTCCGCATCCTGCGCTGGACGCCCGCCTTGACGGATTCATGCAGGTCCTGCGGAAAATCCGTGGGCAGGTCGCTTTCGAGCGCCGTCAATGCCGCGTCCATGTGGTCGGCAATCTCCTCCAGTGCGCGCCGGACGAGGATACGGGAGAGCCCTGCGGCTTCACCGGTCTGGACGAAATGCCGGGTCTGGACCTGGTCGATGCGAGAGTGGTTGTTGTCGCCGACCGACATGGCGAGTTTCATCTGCCGGCGTTCGATCTGATGCGCGTCCAGGCTCGGCTGGGCGGACAGCACGTCATAGAGCGGTGTCAGCGCATAACCCCCGCCGGGATTCAGGAAGATGCTGAAATTCTTGGCGTGTCCGTCGGTCGCGCCGATCAGCCAGAAAACCAGCTGTGCCTTCAACAGCGTGCGGTGATCGTCGGCGGGCGAGTCGGCGCCATTGAGAAGGCCCGCGATCGCGAGCAGGCCCGGACCACCGTCGGCCTGGTACTTGCGTGCCGGTGGCACCGACAGGGCCTGGCAGCAATCCTCCTGAGGCAAGCGGATCAGGCGGCCTTCGATCCAGGCCCGATCGAAGCGCTCGATGACCAGGGCCTTGGCCCGGCCGAATGTCATGATCCTGGCGCTGGCGACCGGAAGCCCGAGGTGCCTGAGCAACTGCAGGCAATGGAACTCGTTCTCGACGCTGTCGGCCAGGTCGATGCCATTCGGCAACGCACCGATGGGTGTCTTGAACAGATGTGTCGTCGGCGTGGTGCCATGTGGCTTGATCCACTGGCCTTCATGCCAGAGCAGGGCGGTTTTTTCCTGCGCGCCGGCAATTGAAATCCTGAAGTCGTCGTCGCGGGTCAGGCCGAGAGGTGCCCGCGAGAGCGAGCCCAGGAGTCGTTCGATCGCTTCGTCGTCGACGACTTCGCCTTGGAGCCGCGTCGTGCTTCCCGGGCGCGCCTCCTCGTCGGCGATGAACTGGAGGGCGCCGACGCAATCCTTGCCGATCGCCGAAAGCAGGCTGTACGCGTCATCGCCGGCTGCACCAACCTTCCCGGCCACGCGCTGTCGCAAGGCCTCGGAGTCGGGAAGCAGGTTCTCGAAGACCGCGACCACGGGTTCGCCGCGCCATGGCTCCTCGCGCAGCGGCAGCGACAGTGAAACAGGGAAGGCCTTGCTGCCGCGGTCCAGCCATTCGCGGTCGTAACGGAACTCGATGGCGCCGTTGGGCTCCTTGAGCAGGTGCCCGACGAGCCGGTCGTTCTGGTAGACGTGCAGCGGCGGATGGCGGCGGGTTCGGGCCACGCTCAGACCAGATCCCGCGGATCGGCGCCGCGACTGCGGGCGGCAATCCGTAACTCCAGTTCAAGCGCAGCCAGCACCGCCAGCAAGGTATCCAGTCGGGTTGCGGGATTGCCGGTTTCGATCAGCGAGATGGTTTCCTGCCGCAAACCGACACGGCTCCCGAGCTCGCTCTGGCTCATGCCCAGGCGTTTGCGGTGGCGGCGGATGGTGTTCCCGATCTGCTTGGGGCTGCGGGCAAGTTCGAGCATGCGTTGCCTCCTGCCCTGGACTATGCGCCACTTCCGATAAACAGTCAATATTGGATTTGGCACATACTTCGTACTTATGCGGCGAAACCAATAATTCACGGTTATCGCTTCTGGCGCATAGAAGTATGCTGGAATGGCACCATGAAAATCGCCAGCTGGAACGTCAATTCCCTCAACGTCCGCCTGCCGCACCTGCAGCAATGGCTGGCCGACGCCGCGCCGGACGTGGTCGGCCTGCAGGAAACCAAGCTCGAGGACCTGAAGTTCCCCGACGACGTGCTCGCCGGGCACGGCTACCGCAGCGTGTTCGACGGGCAGAAGACCTACAACGGCGTCGCCATCCTCGCCCGCGAACATGCGATCGAGGACGTGCACACCGGACTGCCCGGTTTCGACGATCCGCAGAAGCGGGTGATCGCCGCCACCGTCAATGGCGTGCGCATCGTCAACTTCTACGTGGTCAACGGCCAGGAAGTGGGCAGCGAGAAGTACGACTACAAGATGCGCTGGCTGCAGGCCGCTCACGACCTGCTCGCGGACGAACTGTCGCGGCATCCGAAACTGGTGGTGCTGGGCGATTTCAACATCGCGCCCACCGACGACGACATCCACGACCCCAAGCGCTGGCGCGAGAAGATCATGTGTTCGACGCCGGAACGCGAGGCGCTGGCGCGGATCCAGGCGCTGGGCCTGCACGACAGTTTCCGCCTGCACAACGAAGGCGTGGGCCATCATTCCTGGTGGGACTACCGGCTGCAGGCGTTCGCCCGTGGCTGGGGCCTGCGCATCGACCTGCTGCTGGTGTCCGACGCGCTGCGTGCGCGATGCACGGGCGGCGGCATCGACCTGGTGCCGCGCGGCTGGGAGCGGCCGAGCGACCACGCTCCGGTGTGGTTGACGCTGGAATAAAAAAAGCCCGGCGCAAGCGCCGGGCCCTTCGCTTCCGTGCGGAAGCCGTTGTCAGCGTACGCGGCCGCGCCGGAACAGGTTGACGATCGCCAGCAGGATGATCGCGCCGATGAGGGCCGCGATGAATCCCATGATGTCGAATCCGCCGCCTGCACTGGTGGAACCGCCGATCAGCGGGGCGATGAGCCAACCGCCGATCAGGGCACCGATGATGCCCACGACGACATTGAGCAGGATGCCCTGCTGTGCGTCCGTCTTCATGATCATGCTGGCAAGCCAGCCGATGATGCCGCCCACGATCAGCCAAATGATGAGACCCATCATGTCTTCTCCTTCAGTCCGTGCTGTTTGGGGAAAATCCATCCCCTAAGCGGGGCAGGGAGGAGTCTCTCCGGGCAGGCGTGATGGCGGCGTCAGCGGTCCAGCAGCGCGCGCAGCGAGGCCTGCGGCAACTTGCCGGTGGCGTTGCGCGGCAGGCGTTCGACGCGGCGCAGCGGCCGCGGCAGGAACACCGGATCGATGCTGGCGCGCAGGGCCTCCAGGATCGCGGCTTCGTCGAGGCCGGGGGCGACCGCGAACGCGGCGATGCGGCGGATGTCGCGCGCGCCGTCATCGGCCTGGAACACGACGCCGTCGAGCACTCCTGGAATCGACAGCAGCTTGCGGGTCAGGTCGCCAAGGGAGGCGCGCTTGCCGGCGATCTCGAGCAGGTCGGCGTTGCGGCCGCGCAGCACGAAGCTGCCATCGGCGCGGGTGTCCACCAGGTCGGCCAGTGCCACGGGCACCGCCAGTTGCGGTGCATGCACCAGGCAACCATCGGGTTGCGGTTGCAGGCGCACGCCCGGGAACGGCCGCCATGCCTCGTCGCGCGCGCTGCGGCGGCGGGCGATCACGCAGGTTTCGGTGGAACCGAACAACTCGCGCAACTCGCAACCGAAACGCGCTTCCGCCGCCGCCGCCAGTTCGGGCGCCATCGGTGCGGTGGCCGAAACGATCGCCGCCAGCGGCGGCAGTGCCAGCGCCGGTTCCGCGCGGCATGCGTCGAGCAAGGCGCGCAGGTGCACCGGCGTGGTCACCAGCAGTCGGGGCGACGGCACCTCGTGCAAGGCCTGCACGATGTCGTGCGGGAAGAATGGCCGCCCTGCATGCACGGCGATGTCGCCGAGCAGCGGCAGCAACACCGTCATCTCCATGCCGTACATGTGTTGCGGCGGCACCGTGGCGACGACGTGCGCGCAGGCATCGCCTGGCCAGAGATCGCGCAGCGCCGCCAGGTTCTGCGCGGTGCTCGCCCGGAACGATGCCCAGGTCTTGGGATTGGCGCCCGGTTCTCCGGTGCTGCCGGAGGTGAAGCCGATCGCGGCCAGCGCGCCGGGATCGACTCGCGCCGGATCGCCATCGGTCTCCTCGAGTCGGGCCGGCAGGCGCCAGTAGCGCGGCGGCGGCGCTTCGTACTCGAGGTCGCCCAGGCAATAACTGTCGGCGTGGCGTGCAGCCTCGCGGGCGATCTCGGCAGGCGCGCGCGACGGCGGCAGCAGGGTCGCCTGGCCGCGCAGTGCCGCCGCGCAGAACGCGAGCATGAAGCGGTGGCGGTCCTCGCACAGGTTGATGGCATGGCGACCCTCGGGCAGCCGCGCCGCCAGCGCCCGGACCTGGGCCAGGAAGCGCCCGAGCGGAACGGCACCAGTGCCCGGTTCGAACACGATCGCGCGCGCGTCCGCGCCAGCGGCCAGGGGCACGCTGCACGAAGTTTCCGGACTGTCCTCGACCACGGCCGACATGCGATTACTTTACGCTGGCGCCATGTCCTCGTCCGCTGGCAATCCTGCCCCAGCCCCGCGCTGGCTCTGGCTGCCCTGGCAGCCGGGCCGGCCTGCCGAGCAGGCGGCGCGCGAGTGGCTGGCGCCGCAGCTGGACTGCGAACCGCGGCTGATCGAGCTGTCCCGCGACCTGCACGGGCGCCCGCGGCTGGCCGCCGGGCACGGCCTCGACGTGGGCTGGAGCCACAGCGGAGAGGGGCTGCTGCTCGCAGCAGGCCGCGGGATCCAGGTCGGCATCGACCTGGAAATCGAACGCCCGCGGCCGCGCGCCATGGAGCTGGCGCGCCGCTTCTTCGTTCCCGGCGAAGCCGAATGGCTGCAGTCGCAAGCCGACGAGGCCAGCCGCGCCGCTGCGTTCGTCCGCCTGTGGTGCGCCAAGGAAGCCGTGCTCAAGGCCCACGGCCGCGGCATCGCGTTCGGCCTGCACAAGCTCGCATTCGCCGAGCGCGACGGCGCCCTGGTCCTCGAACATGCGGACCCGGCACTTGGCAATGCCGCTGACTGGCATCTCCAGGAATTCATCCCGGAGAAGGGTTATCGCGCCGCCCTCGCCTGGAAGCCCACCCCGTAGGAGCGGCGGCAGCCGCGACCCTTCGCTTGCGTGAGGGGCGCCGTGGAAAGGCCTTGCCCAAGTCGGGACACACACATCCGCTGCGCCCCATCAAGGAAGCGAATCGCGCTTCGCGGCTTCCGCCGCTCCTACAATGGGGAATGGACGAAACCACGATTCCGGCGGCGGCAAAAGCGGAGCTTGAAGCGGGCCTCGATGCCCTTGGCCTCGATCGCGCCCATGCGACGGCGTTGCTGGCGTACCTGGCGCTGCTGGTCCGCTGGAACAAGGCCTACAACCTGACCGCCATCCGCGATCCACGGGAGATGGTGGTCAAGCATCTGCTCGATTCGCTGGCCATGCACGCCAGCGTGGACGCGATCGCCGCGGCCGGCGGGAGCCTCGCGGACCTGGGCACCGGCGCCGGCCTGCCCGGGATCCCGCTGGCGATCGTGAAGCCCGGCCTGCAGGTCGCGCTGGTGGAATCCAACGGCAAGAAGGCGCGCTTCATGCGCGAGGCGGTGCGCACCCTGGGCCTGGCCAATGCGCGGGTGGTGGAATCGCGGATCGAGGCCTTCGATGCGCCAGGGGTCTTCGATGCGATCACCGCGCGGGCGCTGGCCACGCTGCCGCTGATCGTCGAGCTGGGCGGGCGGCTGCTCAACCCGGGCGGGGTGTTGCTGGCGATGAAGGGGGTGTTGCCGGAGGAGGAAATCGCGGCGCTGCCGGCGGGCTGGGGCGTCCTGGATGTGCGCCCGCTCACGGTTCCGGGGTTGGCCGCGGAGCGCCACCTGGTCGTGGTCGGCCGCGAGGCCGCCGGGGATAACGCATAATCCCGGGTCCATCGCCACGAGGCATGCGCCAAGCCATGGCCCGCATCATCGCTGTTGCCAACCAGAAGGGTGGGGTCGGGAAGACCACCACCGCGGTCAACCTGGCCGCGGCGCTGGCGGCCACGCCCAAGCGCGTGCTGCTGGTGGACCTGGACGCCCAGGGCAACGCGACCATGGGCAGCGGCATCGACAAGCACGACCTGGCCGCGTCCAGCTGCGACGTCCTGCTCGAGGAGCAGCACGCCGACACCGCGATCGTGAAGACGCCGGAAGGCTACGACCTGCTGCCCGGCAACACCGACCTCACCGCGGCCGAAATCGAGCTGATGGACGAGGAAGGCCGCGAGCAGCGCCTCAAGCGCGCGCTGGAACCGCTGCGTGCGCGCTACGACTTCATCATCATCGATTGCCCGCCGGCGCTGTCGCTGCTGACCCTCAACGCGCTGACCTCGGCCGACTCGGTGCTGGTGCCGATGCAGTGCGAGTACTACGCGCTGGAAGGCCTGACCTCGCTGCTGCGCACCATCGACGCGCTCAAGGGCAAGCTCAATCCCGGGCTGGAGATCGAGGGCGTGTTGCGTACCATGTTCGACGTGCGCAACAACCTCGCCAACGCGGTTTCGGCCGAACTGGTGAACCATTTCGGGGAAAAGGTGTTCCGCACCATCGTGCCGCGCAACGTGCGCCTGGCCGAGGCGCCCAGCCACGGCCAGAGCATCGTCGGCTACGACCGCGGATCGCGCGGCGCGGTCGCCTACCTCGGCCTGGCCGGCGAGGTATTGCGCCGGCAGCGCGAGCGCGAGCAGGCTGCGAAGACAAGCAACGGGGAAAGCAGGGCAATGAAAGACACCGCAGGAAGCGCCGCATGACCGCCGCCAAGGGAGCGCAGAAGAAGCGCGGGCTCGGGCGCGGCCTGGAGGCCCTGCTCGGGCCGAAGGCCGCGGCTGACGCGCCGGCCCTGGAGGCCAGGCCGGGCGATGCGCTGCGCACGCTGCCGGTGGATGCGCTGGCGCCGGGCAAGTACCAGCCGCGCAAGACCATGGACGATGCCAAGCTCTCCGAGCTGGCCGAGTCGATCCGCGCCCAGGGCGTGATCCAGCCGATCGTGGTGCGCGAAGTCGCCGGCGCGCGCGGCGGCCGCACCTGGGAAATCATCGCCGGCGAGCGCCGCTGGCGCGCCTCCCGCCTGGCCGGCCTGTCCGAGATCCCGGTGGTGGTGCGCGAGGTCGACGACCGCACCGTGGTCGCGATGGCGCTGATCGAGAACATCCAGCGCGAAGACCTCAACCCGCTCGAGGAAGCCAGCGCGCTGCAGCGCCTGATCGACGAGTTCGACCTGACCCACGCCCAGGCGGCCGAAGCGGTCGGCCGCTCGCGCGCCGCGGTTTCCAACCTGCTGCGCCTGCTGGAACTGCCGCCCGAGATCCGCACGCTCGTCGAGACCCGGGCGCTGGAAATGGGCCATGCGCGCGCGCTGCTGACCCTGGCGCCGCAGGCCGCGATCGCGCTGGCGCGGCAGGCGGCCGAGCATGGCTGGTCGGTGCGCGAGGTCGAGCACCGGGTCCAGCAGCTGGCCGCGGGCAAGGTCGCCGACAACACCGGCAAGGCCGCGAAGGTCGGCAAGGGCAAACCGCAGGCCGACATCGCCGCGCTCGAACGCGAACTGGCCGAATCCCTGGGCACCCGGGTCAACGTGCTGCATGCGCGCGGCGGCAAGGGCCGGCTGGTGATCCATTACGCCAACCTCGATGCGCTCGAGGGTGTGCTCGAACGGCTGCGCAAGCCCGCCTGACGGTTCCACCATGGCGATACCCGTTCTTTCCGTCGTCGTGCCTGTCCACAACGAGGAGGGCAACGTCGCGCCGCTCGTTGCCGAAATCGTCGCCGCATTGCGCGGCAGGCTCGAGTTCGAAATCGTCCTCGTCGACGACTGCTCGAGCGACGCCACCCTTGCACGGCTGCAGGCGCTGAAGGCGGAAGTGCCGGAATTGCGCGTCATCCGCCACCTGTCGCGCGCCGGGCAAAGCACCGCGATCCGCAATGGTGCCAAGGCGGCGCACGGCGCCTGGATCGCGACCCTCGACGGCGACGGCCAGAACGATCCGGCCGACATCCCGAAACTGCTGGCCGAGCGCGACAGTGCGCCGGCCGGGGTCAAGCTGTTCGCCGGCTGGCGCATCGACCGCAAGGACAGCGGGAGCAAGCGCTGGGCCTCGAAACTGGCCAATGCGATCCGCTCAAGGATGCTCGGCGACGCGACCCCCGATACAGGTTGCGGGACCAAGCTGTTCGAGCGCGCTGCCTTCCTCGACCTGCCGTACTTCGACCACATGCACCGCTACCTGCCGGCACTGATGCAGCGCGCCGGCTGGACGACGGCGAGCGTGCCGGTCAACCACCGCCACCGCGGCAGCGGTGTGTCCAAGTACGACAATCTGAACCGCGCGCTGGTGGGGATCGCGGACCTGCGCGGGGTGGCCTGGCTGGTCCGGCGCAGCCGGGTAGTCGCCACCGAGGAGCTGCCATGACCCCCGACTTGCTCCCCCACGACTTCATGAACACCGCACTGCCCTGGCTGGAGTGGACCGGGGTCCACATGTCGCCATGGAAGCTGATCGGCCTGGTCGGTGCGCTGATGTTCGGCGGCCGCTGGCTGGTCCAGTTCCTGGCCTCGCGCCGCCAGGGCAAACCGGTGATCCCGCGGCTGTTCTGGTACATGAGCCTGCTGGGCAGCGCCATGACCCTCAGCTATTTCCTGTTCTCGCACAAGCAGGACGCGGTGGGCATCGTCCAGAACCTGTTCCCGGCCTTCACCGCGGCCTACAGCCTGTACCTGGACATCCGCCACCGCGGCTGGCGCCGGGAAAAGACCGCCCCCTAGCGCCAAACCCCTGATTTCGGTCATAATTGCCGGCTCGCTGCGCCCGGCCCCTGGCCTGGGCTCCTGCAGCGGGGCCGAGGGTTCCCGGGCTACGGGGGCCGACCACAGACCGATCGAGGTGCATCATGTCCCGTGTATGCCAAGTTACCGGCAAGGGCGTGCAGAGCGGCAACAACGTCTCGCATGCCAACAACAAGACCCGCCGCCGCTTCCTGCCCAACCTGCACGAGCGCCGCTTCTGGGTTGCCAGCGAGAACCGCTGGATCAAGCTGAAGGTTTCCGCGCAGGCACTGCGCACCATCGACAAGAACGGCATCGACAGCGTTCTGGCCGAGCTCCGCGCCCGCGGCGAAAAGGTCTGAGGAGGACGACATGGCAACCAAGCGCGACAAGATCCGCCTGATCTCCTCGGCGAACACCGGTCACTTCTACACGACCGACAAGAACAAGAAGAACACGCCGAACAAGATGGAGGTCAAGAAGTACGACCCCGTCGTCCGGAAGCACGTGATCTACAAGGAAGGCAAGATCAAGTAGGGCCGGGCCATGCCCGGCTGTTGATCCAGCCCCGAAGGCCCGCAGCGATGCGGGCCTTTTTCATTGCATCCCGCCGACGCACATGTACTTCAACTCGGTGTAGTCGTGCAGGCCGTGGCGCGAACCTTCGCGCCCGATGCCTGATTGCTTGATTCCGCCGAAGGGCGCGACTTCGGTCGACACCAGGCCGGTATTGATGCCGATGATGCCGCATTCCAGCGCTTCGGCGACGCGCCAGCTGCGGGCCAGGTCGCGGGTATAGAAGTAGCCCGCGAGGCCGGCTTCGGTGGCGTTGGCCATCGCCAGCGCCTCGGCCTCGTCGTGGAAGCGGAACAGCGGCGCTACCGGGCCGAAGGTTTCTTCCTGCGCCAGTTGCATCCGCATGCTGGCTTCGCGCAACACGGTGGGCTGGTAATAGGTGCCGCCCAGCGCGTGGCGCTGGCCCCCGAGCATGACCCGTGCGCCGTGCGCCAGCGCATCGGCGACATGGGCCTCGACTTTCTCCAGCGCCTTGCGGTCGATCAGCGGGCCCTGGTCCGTCTCGCCAGCGAGACCGTCGCCGACCCGCAGCCTCGACACTGCCGCGACGAGCTTGTCCGCGAATGCATCGTAGACCGCGTCGTGCACGAACAGGCGGTTGGCGCACACGCAGGTCTGGCCGGTGTTGCGATACTTGCTGGCGATCGCGCCCTCGACCGCGGCATCCAGGTCGGCGTCCTCGAACACGATGAACGGCGCGTTGCCGCCCAGCTCCAGCGACACGCGCTTGATGCTGTCGGCGCACTGCTTCATCAGTTGCCTGCCGACTGCGGTGGAGCCGGTGAAGCTGAGTTTGCGCACCCTCGGATGCGAGGTCATGGCCTCGCCGATCGCCGCAGCATCGCTGCCGGTGACGATGTTGATCACGCCCGGCGGCAGCCCGGCGCGTTCGCCGATCACCGCCAGCGCCAATGCCGAGTACGGCGTCTGCAGCGCGGGCTTGCAGACCACGGTGCAGCCGGCCGCCAGTGCCGGGCCGAGCTTGCGCCCGAGCATGGCCGACGGAAAATTCCACGGCGTGATCGCCGCGACCACGCCCACCGGCTGGCGCAGGACCACGATGCGCTTGTCGGCCGCGTGCGCGGGGATGACTTCGCCGTACATGCGCCGGCCTTCCTCGGCGAACCATTCCAGGTAGGCGGCCGAGTAGGCGATCTCGCCGCGGGACTCGGCCAGTGGCTTACCCTGTTCGGCGGTCATCAGCCGCGCGAGGTCTTCCTGGTGTTCCATCATCAGCGCGTGCATGCGCCGCAGGACGGTGGCGCGCTCCTGCGCGGTGCGCGCGGCCCACGCGGGGAACGCGGCCGACGCGGCTTCGATCGCCGCGTTGGTTTCGGCCGCACCCATGTCGGGAACGGTGCCCAGGCGATTGCCGGTGGCAGGGTTGTCCACGTCACAGGTGCCAGCGCCATCGGCGTCGCGCCATTCGCCGCCGATGAAGCATTGCGTGCGCAGCAGGCCGGCATCGTCGAGCGTCATGGCGTTGGCCTCCTCAGGCGTCCTTGCGGTTGGCGACCAGCGCTTCCACCACCGCCGGGTCGGCGAGGGTGGACGTGTCGCCGAGCTGGTCCGGAGCGTTCTCGGCGATCTTGCGCAGGATCCTTCGCATGATCTTGCCGCTGCGCGTCTTCGGCAGCGCGGGCGCCCACTGGATATGGTCGGGGGTGGCGGTCGGGCCGATCTCGCTGCGCACCTGCTGCGCCAGTTCCCCGCGCAGTCCTTCGCTCGGCTCGACGCCTTCCTGCAGGGTCACGTAGGCATAGATACCCTGGCCCTTGATGTCGTGCGGGAAGCCGACCACGGCCGCTTCGGTCACGCCATGATGGCCGACCAGTGCGCTCTCGATCTCGGCGGTGCCGATGCGATGACCGCTGACGTTGATCACGTCGTCGACGCGGCCGGTGATCCACCAGTGGCCGTCGGCGTCGCGGCGCGCGCCGTCGCCGGTGAAATACATGCCCGGATAGGCCTTGAAATAGGTGTCGATGAAGCGCTGGTGGTCGCCGTACACGGTGCGCATCTGCCCCGGCCAGGAGTCCAGCAGCACCAGGTTGCCCTGCGCTTCGCCTTGCAGGAACTTGCCGTCGGCATCGACCAGCGCCGGCTGTACGCCGAAGAACGGGATCATCGCCGCACCCGGTTTGGCGTCGGCGGCCGCGACCACGCCCGGCAACGGCGCGATCAGGATGCCGCCGGTCTCGGTCTGCCACCAGGTGTCGATGACCGGGCAGCGCGAGTCGCCGACCACGTCGTGGTACCAGCGCCAGGCCTCGGGATTGATCGGTTCGCCGACGCTGCCCAGCAACCGCAGCGAGCTGCGCGAACAGCTGCGCACCCAGTCGTCCCCCTCGCGCATCAGCGCGCGGATCGCGGTGGGTGCCGTGTACAGCACCGTCACCGCGTGCCTGTCGACCACCTGCCAGAAGCGCGAGTGGTCGGGGAAAGTGGGCACGCCCTCGAACACCAGCGCGGTGGTGCCATTGGCCAGCGGGCCGTAGACGATATAGCTGTGGCCGGTGACCCAGCCGACGTCGGCGGTGCACCAGTAGACGTCGTCCTCGCGGATGTCGAAGGCGAGTTCGTGGGTCATGGCGCAGAACACCAGGTAGCCGCCGGTGGTGTGCAGCACGCCCTTGGGCTTGCCGGTGCTGCCGGAGGTGTAGAGGATGAACAGCGGATCCTCGGCGTTCATGCGCTCGGGTTCGCAGGCATCCGGTTGGCCGTCCAGCACGGCGTCGTACCAGCGGTCGCGCGGCATCTGCATGTCGACCGCGCCGCGGGTATGGCGCACCACGAGCACGGTTTCCACGCTGTTGGTGCCGGGCAGCTTCAGCGCCGCGTCGACATTGGCCTTGAGCGCGATGCGCTTGCCGGCGCGGCAGCCTTCGTCGGCGGTGATCACCAGCTTGCTGCCGCAGTCGGAGATGCGGTCGGCGATCGAATGCGGGGCGAAGCCGCCGAACACCACCATGTGCACCGCGCCGATGCGGGCGCAGGCCAGCATCGCCACCACCGCCTCGGGGATCATCGGCAGGTAGATGGTGACCCGGTCGCCCTTGCCGACGCCGAGGTTGCGCAGCGCGTTGGCCAGCCGGCACACGCGCGCATGCAGGTCGCGATAGCTGATGCGTTGCGCCTCGCCGTTCGGATCGTCAGGCTCGAACACGATCGCGGTCTTGTCGCCGCGCTTGGCCAGGTGCCGGTCCAGGCATTCGACGCTGGCGTTCAGTTGGGCATCGGCGTACCAGCGCACGTGGAAATCGTCGGCATCGAAGCTGGTGTCCTTCACCTGCGTCGGCGCGCGCATCCAGTCCAGGCGCCTGGCCGCGTCGCCCCAGAATGCATCCGGATCCTCCACGGACCGGGTGTAAAGGCGCTGGTACTGGTCGGCGTCGAGCGGCATCCGGGGCTCCTGTCCAGGGGTATCCGATGACTTCCTGCCTATGCCGTGTTCACGGCGCAGGTCCATGATGGTAGTCCCTTCCCGCAATGGTGACTGTCATGCGCATGACTTTCAGGCACGCCTCCCGCCCGACCTTGCTGGCGCTGGCCATCTGCGCTTGCGTTGCCTGCAGCCGTACCCCGACGCCGGCACCCGCCGACACCGTGACGCCTGCCGCGACGGCGCCCGCCGCGCCGGTGATCGGCATCGACCTGGCCGGCCTCGACAAGTCGGTGCAGCCGGGCGACGACTTCGAGCAGTACGCCAATGGCGGTTGGCGCAAGACCGCCGAGATCCCGGCCGACCGCTCCAGCACCGGCATGTTCCTGAAGGTGTTCGAGAAGGCCGAGCTGCGCACTGCGGAACTGGTGCAGCAAGTCGCGGCATCCAATCCGGCCGCAGGCAGCGACGAGCGCCGCATCGCCGACTATTACACCGCATTCATGGACGAGGCCGCGATCGAGAAGGCCGGGCTGGCGCCAGTCCAGGACGAGCTCGACCGGGTCAATGCGATAGGCGACAAGGCGGCTTTGGCAAAGGAACTGGGCGTCGGCCTGCGTGCCGACGTCGATCCCCTCAATGCCACCGACTACGACACCGATCGCCTGTTCGGCCTGTTCGTGACCCAGGGCCTGGAGGATCCGTCGCGCAACACCGCCTACCTGCTGCAGGGCGGTCTTGGCATGCCCAACCGCGACTACTACCTGTCCGACGAAAAGGCGATGGTCGCGATCCGCGACAAGTACCAGGCGTACATCGCCGCGTTGCTGGAGCAGGCGGGCATCGCCGATGCCGATGCGAAGGCGAAATCGATCTACGCGCTCGAAGAGAAGATCGCCAGGGCGCAAGCCTCCGTGGTCGAGACCTCCGACGTGCACAACGCACGGACCTGGAGCCGCGAGGACTTCGCGCGCAACGCACCGGGCCTGGACTGGGAGGCGTATTTCGCCGCCGCCGGCCTGGACGAACAGCCGTCGATCACCGCCTGGCAGCCCGAGGCGATCGCCAAGCTGTCGGCGCTGGTCGCCAGCCAGCCGCTGCAGGCGTGGAAGGACTGGATGGCGTTCCATGCCATCGATCGCGGTGCCAGCCTGCTGCCGAAGGCCTACGCCGACCTCGCGTTCGGCTTCCACGGCACCACCCTCTACGGCATCCCGCAGCAGCGCGAGCGCAGCAAGCGCGCGCTGGGCGCCGTGGGCGCCGCACTTGGCGATGCGGTCGGCAAGATCTATGTCGACAGGTACTTCCCGGCATCCTCGCGCGAGCAGGTGCAGCAGATGGTGTCCAACCTGCTGGCCGAGTTCCCCGCGCGCATCGAAGCGCTGGAGTGGATGGACCCGGCGACCAAGGCGAAGGCCAAGGCCAAGGTGTCGGCGATGAAGGTATCGGTCGGTTACCCGGACAGCTGGCGCGACTACAGCGCGCTCGAGATCCGCCCCGACGACGCGCTCGGCAACGCGCAGCGCGCAGCGATGGCCGAGTACCGCCACCAGCTGGCCAAGCTCGGCCAGGCGCCGGATCGCGGCGAGTGGTGGCTGACGCCGCAGACCGTGAACGCGCTCAACCTGCCGCTGCAGAACGCGCTCAACTTCCCCGCGGCGATCCTCGAGCCGCCGTTCTTCGATCCGAAGGCCGATGCCGCGGCCAACTACGGCGCGATCGGCGCGGTGATCGGACACGAGATCGTGCACGGCTTCGACAACCTCGGCGCCGATTTCGATGCCGATGGCCGCCTGTTCAACTGGTGGACCACGGAAGACCTGGCCCACTTCGATGCTGCCGGGAAGGAACTTGCCGACCAGTACTCGGCGTACGAACCGCTGCCGGGCCTGCACATCAACGGCCAGCAGACCCTGGGCGAGAACATCGCCGACCTGGCCGGCCTCGAGGTCGCCTACCAGGCGTACCGCGCGTCGCTGGACGGCAAGGAAGCGCCGGTGCTCGAGGGCCTGAGCGGCGACCAGCGCTTCTTCCTCGCCTTCGCCCAGGCCTGGCGCGGCAAGGTGCGCGATGCCGCGCTGCGTTCGCAGGTGGTGGGCGGCGTGCATGCGCCGGGGCGCTACCGCGCAATGACCGTGCGCAACATCGACGCCTGGTACGACGCCTGGAACGCGCAGGAAGGGCAGGCGATGTACCTGGCGCCGGACGAGCGGGTGCGCATCTGGTAACCCGCATCGCGCAAGGGAGGATCGCGCGCAAGGCACGCTCCTACCTTGGCGGGGCGGTCAGCTCGGCGGCGTCGAGGAAACCGTCGCCGCTGCGGTCCTGGCGCTGGAACCTCGCGGCCAGCCTTGCCCGATGCGTTTCCAGCGGAACGGGTTCGCCCCTGCCACCGGGTAATTCACTGGTGGCGAGGATGCCATCGCCGTCGCGATCCATTCGGGTGAAGGCGTAACCCATCCAATCCTGGTATTCGGCGAGCGAGACGCGCGCGTCCCCGTCCTTGTCCATCCGTTCCATGTAGTGCCGGGCCATGGC
>JALYWW010000090.1 GCA_030852515.1 Pseudomonadota bacterium | reverse complement strand
GTCGGAGACATGGATGTCGACGACAAGCCCCCATGGATGGGTTCACGGCGTGTCCCGACTTGGGCAAGGGCTTTCCGCGGCGCCCACCACGCAAGCGAGGATCGCGGCTTACGCCGCTCTACAGCCCCGATTCGTAGGACGAGATCTCGTCTTCCGCGAGCAGCAGTTGCAGTTGCGGGAGCGAGGCGCGCTTCATCGGGCGTTCGTCGATGCCCGAGAGCGGCGCCTGGCGCAGGACTGCATACGGGAGCACGGTGAGGTCGAAGGTCAGGTCCTCGGCCGAGAACAGCCAGACCGGCGCCTCGAGCTCGCGATGCGGATCCAGGCGCAGCCGGCGACTGCGGGCCTCGGCGGGAATCGCATGTTCCTCGAGGAAACGCGGCACTGCGTCGGCATCGTCGCTGTGCAGGTGCAGGGCGACCGGGCTGTTGGCGTCGGCGGTTCCGTCGAGCACGCTGCCGACCAGGCGCGGGTCGAATCGGGACAGGAACTCCAGCGCGCGCAGCGCGGCCTCGCGACGGGTGCGCACGCCCGCAGCCTGGGACTCGCCGACGAACAGGCGCTGGTATTCGCGCAATGCATCCTCGATCTCGCGGTTGCGCGGCAAGGACGCATCGTCGTGGATGCCGAGGCGGTCGGCGGCCTTGAGCTTGGCCTGGTGGTAGTCGCGGATACCGCCCTCGGCCATCAGCCTTGCCGCCTCGTGGGCGAGGCGGTGGCGGCGTTCGCGGGTGCGGGTCAGCGCATGTTCGTGCGCATGGCGGCGGGCGTGGGGCATGTCGCGCTCTCCGGATGTACCCGGTAACGACTGTACCCCATCGCCTGCTCAGAAGATGTCGAAGGCCGCCTCGTCCTGCGCGTAGGGATCCGGCTCGACGTAGGCCTCGGTCTCCATCCGCTCCAGGTCCTCGGCCTTGACCCATTCGCTGATGCCGGTGGTGCCGGCAGGCAACAGCCGGCCGCCGGCGTCCACTGCGACCTTGACCATGCCTTCGGGCGGCTCGTTGGCCGCGATCGGACGGTCTTCCAGCGCAACGCGCATGTAGTCGATCCAGATCGGAAGCGCGGCCCGGCCGCCATACTCGCCGTAGCCCAGCGAGGTGAAGTCGTCGCGGCCGACCCAGACCGTGGTGACGAGGTCGCCGCCGAAGCCGGAGAACCAGGCATCGCGGTGTTCGTTGGTGGAGCCGGTCTTGCCGGCCACGTCCTCGCGCTTGAGCACCTTCGCCGCCACGCCCGTGCCGCGCTGGACCACGTCGCGCATCATCGAAACCATCTGGTAGGCCACGCGCGCGTCGATCGCGCGCGGCGCGAGCACCGCATCCGTCGCGGGCACGGTGGTGACGGCCGAGCGCGGCTTGCCGCGCGAGACCTCACGTTCGGCCGGGGGCGGGCCGGACGGGCCCAGGTTGAAGCCCGCGACGACATTGGACGCACGCCGCGTCGTCGCCGCTGTAGCGGTGGTCGCCAAGGCGCAGTCCGGGCAGGCCACCGTCGGCTCGCTGGCGAACAGCACCTTGCCGTCGCGGTCGCGGATCTCGTCGATGAACCAGGGAGTGACCTGGAAACCGCCATTGGGGAAGGTCGCGTAGGCGCCGGCGACGACCATCGGAGACAGCGAGGCGGTGCCCAGCGACATCGACAGGTTCGGCGGCAGCATTTCCTTGTCGATGCCGAAGTGGGCGATGTAGCGGCGCGCGTAGTCGATGCCGATGGCGTCGAGCAGGCGCACTGATACCAGGTTGCGCGATTGCACCAGGGCTTCGCGCAGGCGCATCGGCCCGGCGAAGTTCCCGCTGTCGTTCTGCGGCCGCCATTCGTTGCCGGCACGGTCCTTGAACACCACCGGCGCGTCGAGCACGATCGATGCCGGGGTGAAGCCGCGTTCCAGCGCCGCCGCGTAGAGGAACGGCTTGAAGCTGGAGCCGGGCTGGCGCCGGGCCTGGGTGGCGCGATTGAACTTGTTGCCGGCGTAACTGAAGCCGCCGACCAGCGCGCGCACGGCACCGTTGTTGGGATCCAGCGAGACCAGCGCGGCCTGGGCCAGCGGCAGCTGGTCGAGCTGCCAGTGCGGCTCGGCGGCCTCCTCATCCTTGCCCTTCCTGCCCTCGACCAGGCGCACCCGGACCATGTCCCCGCGCGCCAGCAGCGCCGACGGCGTGCGCTTGGTCCAGCGGCTGCTTTCCGCATCCAGGACCGCGGTGCTGCCGTCGGCGAAGGCAATGTCCGCGGTGCCGTCGCCGCTGCGCAGGACCACTGCCGGAACCAGGCTGCCCTGGGCCGCAATCCCGCGCAGGCGGGCGCCGGCAGTGGCCGCGTCCTCGCCCTCGGCGAGGTCGAAGTGCCGTTCGCGCTGCTTGCGCCAGCCATGGCGATGGTCGTAGTCCACCAGCCCGTCATGGACCGCGCGCTGGGCTGCCTGCTGCATCACCGGATCGATCGTGGTGACGATGTGGTAGCCCCGGGTCAGGATGTCGTCGCCGTAACGCGCCACCATCTCCTGGCGGACCATCTCCGCCACGTACGGGGCATCGACCTCGACCGGGATGTCGTGCGGGGTGGCGTGCATCGGCACCGCCTGCGCGGCCCTGGCCTCGGCTTCAGTGATGAAGCCCAGGTCGCCCATGCGCTGCAGCACGTAATCGCGGCGAATGCGCGCGCGCGCCGGGTTGGCCACCGGGTTGCCGGTGGACGGGAACTTCGGGATCGACGCCAGGGCCGCGACCTCGTCCAGGTCGAGCTGGTCGAGCTCCTTGCCGAAATAGAACTCGGCGGCGGCGGCGATTCCATAGGAACGATTGCCGAAGAATGTCTTGTTGAGATAGAGCTGGAAGATCTCGTCCTTGCTGAGCTCGCGCTCCATCTTCATCGCCAGCAGCATCTCGGCCAGCTTGCGGGTGTAGCTGTATTCGGTGCTGAGGAAGAACTGGCGCGCAACCTGCTGGGTGATGGTCGAGCCGCCGGGTACGCGTTCGGCGTCGGTGGTGGCCAGCAGCCAGATCGCGCGGGTCACGCCGCGGTAGTCGACGCCGTGGTGCTGGTAGAAGCGGTTGTCCTCGATCGCGATGAAGGCCTGCTTGATCCGCTCCGGGACCCGGGCGATCTCCACCGGGTAGCGCCGGGTCTCGCCGAAGATCGCCATCAGGCGGCCGTCGCGGCCGTGGACATACAGGGGCTCCTGCAGCTCGACGGTGCGCAGCGACTGCACGTCCGGCAGTTTGGAGGAGACCACGAAGTAGACGGTGCCCAGGGCCAGCAAGCCCAGCAGGGAGACGGCTACGAAGGCGATCAGGGCCCAGCGCAGCAGGCGGCGGAACGGGGGCATCGGTGGGGTTTCCTCGGGCTACGGGCGCCCCGCGCAAGGGTTTGCGCGGCGATTCCAGTATAAAGGGGCCCCCGGCGTACCGGGTTCGGGGAAGGGATGGGAGGCAGCGCGCCGGGCCTGGTCCAGGGCCGGTGGGATGAGACGGCCGTCGCGGCCCCGGTAGCAGGTAGTTGCCACGGGGCGCAAAGTCCGCTATTTAATGCCCCGGGACACGTTGTGCGCGTAAGCGCCCGTGAATATAGGGGAAAATTGTGGGGCTGATCACAAAAAGCCAGCCGCCCAAAATAGCGGTCGACATCAGCTCGACGGCGGTCAAGCTCCTGCAGCTGTCGCGTGCGGGTGACCGTTATCGGGTGGAGCACTACGCCATCGAGCCGCTTCCGGCCAATGCCGTGGTCGACAAGAACATTGCCGACCCGGAAGCGGTCGGCGAGGCGATCCGTCGCGCCATGGCCCGCTCCGGCAGCAAGGCGAAGCACGCCGTCGGCGCGGTTGCCGGCTCGGCGGTCATCACCAAGCTGATCCCGATGCCGAACGACCTCACCGACGACGACCTCGAGTCGCAGGTCGAACTGGAGGCGGGCAACTACATCCCGTACCCGATCGAGGAAGTCAGCCTCGACTTCGAGGTCACGGGTCCGATGCCCGGCAACGACGACATGGTCCAGGTGCTCCTGGTGGCCTCGCGGTCGGAGAACGTCGAGACCCGCGCTTCGGCGCTGGAGCTCGGCGGCCTCACCGTCCAGGTGATGGACGTCGAGACCTTCGCCATCGAAAACGCCTTCGAGCTGCTCGGCGAGTCCGACGGTCCGGCCGACCAGCTGGTCGCGCTGGTCGACATCGGCGCCACCGTCACCACGCTCTACGTCCTGCGCAACGGCCGCAGCCTGTACAGCCGCGAACAGGTGTTCGGCGGCAAGCAGCTGGACGAAGAGGTGATGCGCCGCTACGGGCTGAACCTCGAGGAAGCACGGCTGGCCAAGCGCCAGGGCGGCTTGCCCGACACCTACCAGGCCGAAGTGCTGCAACCCTTCCGCGAGGCGCTGGTCCAGCAGGTCAGCCGCCTGCTCCAGTTCTTCTACGCCGGCAGCGAGTTCAACCGTGTCGACCGCATCGTGCTGGCCGGCGGTACCGCATCGACCCCGGGCGTCGCGCCCATGGTCGAGGAACAGCTCGGCGTGCCCACGGCGGTGGCCAACCCGCTTGCGCAGATGACCCTGGGACCGCGTGTCCAGGCCCCTGCGCTGGCCCAGGATGCGCCGTCGCTGATGATCGCCGCCGGGCTGGCGCTCAGGAACTTCGACTGATGGCACGGATCAACCTGCTCCCATGGCGCGCCGAGCGGCGCAGGCAGCGCCAGAAGGAATTCCTCACCATGCTCGCCTTCTCGGGCGTGCTGGCGCTGGCCCTGTCGTTCGTGATCATCAGCTACTACAACGGCCAGATCAGCGGCCAGAACGATCGCATCGGCTTCCTCAAGACCCAGATCTCCAGCGTCGACGCGCAGATCAAGGAGATCGAGGCGCTCGACGACAAGAAGAGCAAGCTGCTGGCGCGCAAGGAAGTGATCGAACAGCTGCAGGCCAACCGCTCGAAGATGGTGCACCTGTTCGATTCGCTGGTGCGCACCATCCCCGACGGCGTGATCCTGACCTCCGTCCAGCAGGAGGGCGACAAGCTCACCCTGCAGGGCCGTTCGCAATCCAACGCGCGGGTCAGCAACTACATGCGCAACCTCGAGAGCGCGGGCTGGATGACCAAGCCCGAGCTGTCGATCATCGAGGCCAAGAGCGGTGACGCCGGGCTGCCGTATGCGTTCACCCTCACGGTGATGCTGGCCAACCCGAACGCGCCCAAGGACCTGGATGGCGATGGCGTGCCCGACGCGCCCGCGGCACCCGCCGCCGCCACCGCAACGCCGGCCGCCGTGGCGCCCGTGCAGGGAGGGACCGCCTCGTGAGCCGCAACAAGATGGCGATCAAGGACCTGAACTTCAACAACACCGGGTCCTGGCCACAGGAATACAAGATCGGTTTCTGCGCGATCGTGATCGCGTTGATCGTCGGCGCGGCGTGGTGGTTCTTCGTCCGCGACAAGACCGAGGAACTGGAGAAGCTCGAGCGCCAGGAGCAGGACCTGCGCGCCGAGTTCGAAACCAAGCAGGGCCGCGCAGCCAACCTCGAGCCGTTGAAGCTGCAGCTCGCGCAGATGGAGCAGCAGCTGCAGCAGATGCTGCGCCAGTTGCCGAGCAAGACCGAAATGCCGGACCTGATCATCGACATCTCGCAGACCGCGCTCGCCACCGGCCTGACCAGCGAGCTGTTCAGGCCCGGTCCGGAGTCGCCGAAGGAGTTCTACGCCGAGAAGCCGATCTCGCTGCGCATGGTGGGTTCCTACCACCAGTTCGGCGCCTTCGTCAGCGGCGTGGCGTCGCTGCCGCGCGTGGTCATCCTGACCATGCACGACATCGCCCTCAAGCCGCGCAACCCGGGCAGTGGCGGCATCCGCCGCGACGTTCCGCTGGAGCTTGCAGGCACGGTCAAGACCTACCGCTACCTGGACGAAGAAGAACCCAGCACGCCGAAAAAGGGAGGGCGCTGACATGCGCGCGACCCGGATCGCCCTCGTGCTGGTGTTGCTGCCGTTGCTCGGCGCCTGCGGGCGCAGCGTGACCAGCACGCCCGGCGAAGCGCCCAATCTCGAGAAGTGGGTGGCCGAGGTGAAGAAGCGCCCGGCCCCGGCGCTCGAACCGCTGCCGGTGATGCAGCAGTTCGAAACCTTCGAATACGCAGCGCAATCGCTGCGCGACCCGTTCAGCAACGCTTTCAGCGACGAGGGCGGCATGGCCGGCCTGCGTCCCGATCCGAACCGGCGCAAGCAGGTGCTCGAGCAATTCCCGCTCGACGCACTGGACATGGTCGGCACGATCGGCGAAGGCAGCGGCGTGGTTGCGCTGGTGACTGCGCCGGACAAGGTGACCTATCGCGTCAGGCCCGGGATCTACATGGGCCAGGCCGAAGGTCGGGTAACAACCGTGACGACCGACCGGATCGACCTCGTCGAACTGGTACCGGACGGTGCGGGCGGCTGGCTGGAACGGCCCGCCACCATTGCACTGGACGATCAATGAATCTGGGGGACAGGACGATGACCGTGACCAATGCCAAATGCCTGCGGCTTGTCCGCGCCTTGCCCTCGAGGGCGGGCGTGGCCGGCTTTGCGGCGGGACTGCTGGCGGCCTTCGGCAGCGTGCAGGCAGCGCCCCTGCCGGCGGCGCAGGCCGCACCCGCCGTTGCCCAGGTGGCACCGGCGAATTCGCTGGACCCGGGCCGCCGGTTGCCCGGCACCATTTCCGTCGCCGACATCGACTTCAATCGTGGCGACGGTGGCGCGGCCAAGCTGACGATCCGCTTCACCGGCCCGGGTGCCCTGGTCGACATGCAGGATCGTGGCGGCACCCTGATCATCGAAATGCCCAACGTCGCGCTGCCGGGGAACCTGTCGCAGCCGCTCGACGTCGCCGATTTCGCGACCCCGGTCGAGCGCATCGCGCCGTATGCGATCGGCGTCTCGGGTTCGCGCATGGTCATGGACGTGCTTGGCACCTACAAGCCCATCGCCTACCAGACCGGCAACGAGTACGTGCTTGAAGTCGCGCCCAGCACTGGCGCCGACGCCTCCGGCTCGCCGCTGACCCGCAGCCAGCGTGCCGTGGCCGGCCTCAACGACGCGCCCAAGTACACCGGTCGCCCGGTGACCTTCAACTTCCAGGACGTCCCGGTACGCACCGTGCTGCAGATCATCGCCGACGAGACCGACACCAACCTGGTGGTCTCCGACTCGGTGTCGGGCAACCTGACCCTGCGCCTGGACGCGGTGCCGTGGGACCAGGCGCTGGACATCGTCCTGCGCGCCCGTGGCCTGGACAAGCGGCGCGACGGCAACGTGCTCTGGATCGCCCCGCAGAAGGAACTGGCCGACTACGAGCTCGCGGTGAACCAGGCCCGGATCGCGGTCGAGAACTCCTCGGAGATGATCACCGCGTACCTGCCGGTGAGCTACGCCAACGCCGACGACGTCAAGCTGCTGCTGACCGGCGAAGCCGGCCAGAACCAGCAGGGTTCGGGCGGCAGCCGCGGCACGGTCGCCGGCACCATGGTCCAGCGCGGCCTGCTGTCGATGCGCGGCACGATCTCCGCCGACCAGCGCACCAACACCCTGATCATCCATGACATCCCCGAGCGCATCGAGGACATCAAGAAGTTCCTGACGATCATCGACCGCCCGGTCGACCAGGTCGTGATCGAGGCCCGGATCGTGGTCGCCAACGAATCGTTCGCCCGCGAGCTGGGTGCGCGCTTCGGCATCAGCGGCGCCAGCGGCGACCCGGGCGACCGCAGCTCGGTCGGCTTCGGCGGCAACCTCGAGGCGTCGCAGGAGAATGCCGAGTCGCGCGCCGACGCGATCAACGACCTGCTCGATACCGACACCGACCGCAGCCCGCCGTTCGACGTCACCCGCGGCCTGATGACCAACCTGCCCAGCGCACTCGCTGGCGGTTCGGGTTCGCTGGCGCTGTCGATCCTCAACGCCGGCCACCTGCTCGACGTCGAACTGTCGGCGATGCAGACCGAAGGCCGCGGCGAGATCGTTTCCAACCCGCGCATCGTGACCAGCAACCAGAAGGAAGCCATCATCAAGCAGGGCGACCAGATCGGTTACCTGACCACGACCGGCGGCCAGCAGGGCAACCTGCCCAACGTCCAGTTCAAGGACGCGATCCTGCAGATGAAGGTCACCCCGACCATCACTGCCGACGGCCGCGTGTTCCTGAACATGGACGTGCAGAAGGACGACCTCTCCGGCTTCGTTCCGACCGGCGTCGGCGAAGTGCCGATGATCGCTACCCGCCAGGTCACCACCTCGGTCCTGGTCGATGACGGCCAGACCGTGGTCATCGGTGGCGTGTACGAGTTCCGGGACCAGACCGACCTGACCAAGGTACCGTTCCTGGCGGACCTGCCGGTCATCGGCAACCTGTTCAAGAAGCGCGGCAACACCAAGAGCAAGGCCGAGCTGCTGATCATGGTCACGCCGCGGGTGATCCGCGTCTCGCAGCGGGTCCACGATTAAGCCAACGACGCGCGTGATCCGCGTCTCGCAGCGGATCCACGACTAAGCCAACGCCGCGGGG
>JALYWW010000153.1 GCA_030852515.1 Pseudomonadota bacterium | reverse complement strand
GACCAGGTCTACCATCCGGCCGGTGAGGTCGTTGAAGGCCCGCTCGCGGTCGGCATCGGCCTGCTGCTGCGCCAGCTGGTCGCGGACCTGCTCGAAGGGCACCGATTCCCCGGCGCGGATCTCGCGCAGCTGGATCACGTGCCAGCCGAAATCGCTCTTGACCGGCGCACTCACGTCGCCGGCCTCCATCGCGAACAGCGCATCCTCGAACGGCTTGACCATGCCGCCATCGTGCGCGATCCAGCCCAGGTCGCCGCCGTTCTCCTTCGACCCGGCGTCATCGGACTCGGCGCGGGCGAGCGCCGCGAAATCCGCGCCGGGCTTGCGCGCCTCCGCGGCGATCCTGGCGGCCTTTTCCTCGGCCGCCTTCTGCGCCTCGGCGTCCGCTCCCGGGGCCACGTTGATCAGGATGTGCGAGGCAAGCCGCTGCTCGGGATCGACGAAGCGCGCCTTCTCCTGCTCATAGCGCGCGCGCAGGGCCGCGTCGTCGGACACCGCAGGCGCGGGCAGCGCGGTCGAGTCGATGTCCACGTATTCGATCGACACGGTTTCCGGCGCGCGGTATTCGGCCTTGTGGGCGTCGTACCAGCGGCTGGCTTCGGCATCGGTGACCGGGGCGGTGTCCGCCGCCGGGGCCGGCAGCACGACGAACGACACGTCGCGGCGTTCGCCGATCAGCTTCATCAGCCGGTCCATCTGCGACGGGGTCACGAACGCGGAAGCGGCGACCTGGCTGGCCACGAGCGACTGTTGCAGGCCTTCGCGGATTTGCTGCTCGAAGCCGCGCGGCGACAACGCCGGCACCTGCGACGCCAGCGCGAGCTGGTAGCGCTGCGGATCGAACTTGCCGTCGACCTGGAACGCGGGAATCGACTGGATCACGTCGCGCACCTGCGCATCGCTCACCGCGATTCCGGCGCGCCTGGCGGACATGCGCATCACCAGCTGGTCGACCAGCCCGTCGAGCACCTTGCGCTTGTTGTCGATGCTTTCGAACTCGCGCGGTTCGAAGTTGTCGCCCAGCGCCTGGCGCTGCTGCTGGCGCGCCTGCTCGAAGGCGTCGCGGAACTCGTTCTGGTCGATCTCGTCGCGCTGCCACAGCATCGTCACCGGCCACCAGGACGGCGCCGACTGCCACCACTTCGGCGGCGCCTCGACCTTCGCCGCGAACGTCTGGTTGCTCTGGAACAGGTACTGCTCCATGCCGAAGAAGGCGAACGGAATGCACAGCAGGCCAAGGATCACCATGGCGATCCAGCCGGAGGTTTTTTCGCGGAGTTTCTGCAGCATCGGTCGGCAATGTCGGGACGAAGCGGGCCAGTTTACCTGCAATGGACACGACAGGCCCCATCCGGGCAGCGGCACAAAAAAAGAGGGCACCGTTTCCGATGCCCCCTTCAGGTGATTGGCGGAGTGGACGGGACTCGAACCCGCGACCTCCGGCGTGACAGGCCAGCATTCTAACCAACTGAACTACCACTCCGCTTTTCTTGAACTTCGCGCCTCGCCCGACTGGTGGGTGCTGAGGGTTTCGAACCCCCGACCCTCTCCGTGTAAAGGAGACGCTCTACCGCTGAGCTAAGCACCCGGTGCCTGGCTTGACCGGGAAGACTCACCCGGCCGGCGGGCTGATCAGTTTACGGCATCCTTCAGCGCCTTGCCAGCCTTGAATGCAGGATTTTTCGCGGCGGCGATCTGGATCTCCTCGCCGGTCCGCGGATTGCGCCCGGTGCGGGCCGCACGGTCGCGCACGTCGAAGGTGCCGAAGCCGACCAGGTTGACGCTCTCGCCCGCCTTCAGCGCGCCGGTGATCGAGCCGACCACGGCATCGACCGCGCGACCGGCGTCGACCTTGGACAGGCCGGAATTGGCAGCAACGGCCTCGACTAATTCGTTCTTGTTCATTGGACTGGAAACTCCCTGTGCGGACGATCGCCGCTCGATGGTGGTGGCCGGATTGTCCTGCGCGCAGCGCAGGTCTGCCGGACCTTGGTGACCCGATGCACGTACGTTTGCTGCTTCGTGGTTGTGGCCGTTATACCAGTGGGGTATGGGGGGCGCAATACGAAAAAAACGCGGAAAACGCCGGGCTTCCGTGCATTTTCATGGCAAACGGAAAAACGTCAATGCTTGACATCCGGCGGCGCCGACGCCTTGCCCGGCGCCTTGCCCGATTCCCGCCGCACTTCTTCCACGCCCTCGGCGACGGCCTTGGGCGCGAGCGGCCGTTCGAGGGCGAGATCGAGCACCTCGTCGATCCACTTCACCGGCACGATCTTCATCGCCTCGGTGACGCTCTTCGGGAGGTCGGCCAAGTCCTTGCGGTTTTCCTCCGGGATGATCACCGTGCGGATGCCGCCACGCAGCGCGGCGAGCAGTTTTTCCTTCAGCCCGCCAATGGCCGTGACCTTGCCGCGCAGGGTGATTTCGCCCGTCATCGCCACATCGGCGCGTACCGGGATCTTGGTCAGCGTGGACACCAGCGACGTGGCCATGGCGATGCCCGCACTCGGCCCGTCCTTCGGGGTCGCGCCATCGGGCACGTGCACGTGGACGTCGAGTTTCTGCAGGAAATCGAGCTCGATGCCGAGCCGGTCCGTGCGTGCGCGCACCACCGACAGCGCCGCCGAAGCCGATTCCTTCATCACGTCGCCGAGCTGGCCGGTGAGGATCAGGTTGCCCTTGCCAGGCACCAGCGTAGATTCGATCTGCAGCAGGTCGCCGCCGACCTCGGTCCACGCCAGGCCGGTGACCAGGCCGATCTCGTTGTCCTGCTCGGCGCGTCCGAAGTCGAACCTCTGCACGCCCAGGTACTTCTCGAGGTTC
>JALYWW010000089.1 GCA_030852515.1 Pseudomonadota bacterium | reverse complement strand
GCGCCGCTCCGCGCGCTCGCGTTGACCGCGTTGCAGGCGCGCGTTGCGCGCGCGGAAACGTTCGCGTGCGTCCAGCGCGTTGCGTCGCTGCATGCGCGCTTGCTGAACCGAAGCCTTGCAGGCATCGCTGCACGAGGCGCAGGCGCTCATGTCCTCGAGCAGGCCGAGCGCCAGTGCGCGATCGATGTCGTCCTCGCGCAGCGCGGCGACAAGCGCATGCACGCCTTCACCGTCGACGGACATGCAAGCGCAGGCGGGGCAGGACATCGTTGCGGCCGGTCAGCGTCCGTTGAATGCGGGCTTGCGGCGATCGAGGAACGCGCGCGTACCCTCGCGCATGTCCTCGGTGGAGAACACCAGGCCGAACTGCGCGGCCTCGTAGGCCATGCCTTCCTCGATCCCGCATTCGCCGCCGTGGTTGACGCAGTCGAGCACGCCACGCAGCGCCAGCGGCGCCGATGCCGCGAGCTGGTCGGCCAGCGCCATCGTCTGCGTTTCGAGCTCGGCGGCAGGAACGACCCGATTGAGAATGCCCAGCTGTTGCGCGCGCGCGGCATCGATCGGCGCGCCGGTCAGGCACAATTCCAGGGTTGCGGCGCGTCCGGCCAAGCGCAGCAGCCGCTGGCTGCCGCCGAAGCCGGGAATCAGGCCCAGGTTCACCTCCGGCTGGCCCACCTTGGCGGTGTCGGCCGCGATTCGCAGGTGGCAGCACATCGCCAGTTCCAGTCCGCCGCCCAGGGCGAAACCATTGACCATGGCGATCACCGGCTTGGGCATGGTCTCGACGAATCGCATCATGCGCTGGCCGCGCAGGGCGAAATCGCGGCCCTGGACCGGGGTCAGGGCGTTCATCTGGGCGATGTCGGCGCCGGCCACGAAAGCCTTGGGGCCGGCCCCGGTGAGGACCACGACCCGCACCGCATCGTCCGAGGCTGCGGCGGCGAAGGCTGCCTGGAGGGCGTCGAGGGTGGCGGCATCGAGCGCGTTCAGCTTGTCCGGGCGGTTGATGGTGAGGATGCGGACCGCGCCGCGGTCGTGGGCCAGGAGTACGGTATCGGTCATCGGATGGTGAATCCCTGCTGTGTGAAGGCCCCGGCGCGGAACCTGGCGCGGAACTTGGCGCCGCGATGCTGGTCGCATGGGGGTCTGTCCGCTATCCTATCGCGCCCTAGTGGTGTTGGCCCGGGGCCCACAACCGGAGAAATCCCCGAATGAAGTTGAGTTTGATCGCAGCCGCCTCCCTGGCAGCACTGACCCTCACGCCCGGCCTGGCCAGCGCGCAGGACACCTCCTCCGCAAAGGGCAAGCTCAGCTACGCGCTGGGTTACCAGCTCGGCCGCGAGGCGATCGAGAGTGGCGAGGCGCTGGACCTCAACACCATCACCAAGGCCCTGCAGGACGGCTACGCCAAGAAGGATCCGGCGGTGTCGGTCGAGGACATGCGGACCGCCTACGGCGAGATGCAGCAGCGCCTGCAGGCCAAGGCCAAGGCCGCGTTCGACAAGGCCGCCGCCGAGAACAAGACCCGCAGCACCGCGTACATGGCCGAGAACAAGGCCAAGACCGGGGTGAAGGCGCTGGCCGATGGCGTGCAGTACCGCATCATCGAAACCGGCAACGGCAAGAAGCCGACCCCGGCGAGCACGGTCGAGCTGGAAGTGGCCGGTCCGTATCCGTGGGGCCAGCGTCCCAACCCGGCGCAGCCGGCGCAGAAGATGTCGGCGACCAAGGTCAGCGAGATCGAGATGCCGGCGATCCGCGAGGTCCTTGCGATGATGCCGCAGGGTTCCAAGTGGGAAATCACCCTGCCGCCGGAGAAGGCCTTCGGCAACGATCCGCGCAGCCCGTTCCCGCCGAACGTCGCCGTCGTGTTCGAAGTCAAGGTCCTCAGCGTCAAGTAGGAGCGCGCCTTGCGCGCGATCACCGTGCGCGCAATGCAATCCGACAACGCCGGCCAAGTGCCGGCGTTGCTATATTCATGACCGTGCAGATGCCCGCCAACCATTACTTCCCCGCGATCCTCAGCCCCTGTGTCGGCGTCTGCCATCTCGACCAGGCTGGCCTGTGCACGGGTTGCCGCCGCACCGCCGCCGAGATCGCTGCCTGGAGCACGATGGACGACGCGTCGCGGATGCGGGTCATCGACAGCCTTGCATCCCGCGGCGACGGCGCCGCTTCGTGACCCGGTTGCCGCCCGCCCTGCAGGGCGTTGGCGCGGCACTGCATCCGCTGTCGACCATCCCCCGCGGGCCTGCCTGGAACCTCGACGAGGTTGCCGACCTGCTGCCATCGGCCGCCACCGTTGCCGCCGCGGTGCTGGTGGGGCTGGTGCCGCGTGCCGAAGGCATCCAGGTATTGCTCACCCGGCGCACCGACGGCCTGCGCAATCACGCCGGCCAGGTCGCGTTTCCCGGCGGCCGGGTCGAGCCCGGGGATGCGGATGCGTGCGCCGCGGCGATCCGCGAAGCGAACGAGGAGATCGGCATCACCGACGCGCAGGTGCGGCCGATGGGCTGGCTGGATCCACTGGCGACGGTCAGCGGGTTCACGGTGTTGCCGCTGGTGGCAGCGGTCGCGGTCGACTACATCCCGCGACCAGACCCGGGGGAAGTGGCTGAAGTGTTCGAGGTGCCGCTGGATTTCCTGATGCATGCCCCCAACTTGCTGATGAAGGAACTGGACTGGCGCGGACGCCGTCGCAGCGTGCTGGAGTTCGCAGATCGCGGCATGCCCACGCAGCGGATCTGGGGCGCCACCGCATCGATCCTGTTCAACCTGCGCAGGCGCCTGGAGCAGAACGCATGAACACCTACGAATGGACCACCCTGGTACGGGCCGAAGACCTGGCAGCGGCGCTCGGCGGCGCCGATCCTGGAGCGAGTGGGCTGGTGGTCGTGGACTGTCGTTTTTCCCTTGCCGATACCGCGGCGGGCGAACGCGACTACCTGCAGGCGCACATTCCCGGCGCGGTGTATGCGCACCTGGACCGCGACCTGTCCGACCATCGCAAGCAGGGGCAGGGGCGCCATCCCTGGCCCGATGCAGCGGATTTCACCGCGCGCCTCGGTGCCTGGGGCATCGACCCGGGCACACAGGTCGTCGCCTATGACGAGGCGGACGGCTCGCATGCGGCGCGCTTCTGGTTCCTGTTGCGCGCCCTCGGCCATACGCGGGTCGCGGTGCTCGACGGCGGCCTTGCGCGCTGGAAGGCGCTGGGCCTCCCGCTCGACGATGCGCAGCCGTCACCGCGCGCAACGCGCTACGAAGCGGGCTTCGACGGCAGCCGCCTGCTCGATGCAGGCCAGGTGCAGGCGCGCCTGGAAGCTGGCGACGCGTTGCTCGATGCGCGCGGCGCCCCGCGTTTCCGCGGCGAGGTCGAGCCGCTGGACCGTGTCGCCGGACATGTCCCCGGTGCGCGCAACCGTCCGTTCGCGGACAACATGGCCGATGGCCGCTTCAAGCCGGCGGCGCAACTGGCCGCGGAGTTCCGCGAGGTGCTGGGCGCAAGCGACCCTGCGCACGCCATCGCCATGTGCGGCAGCGGCGTCACCGCCTGCCACCTGATCCTGGCCATGGAGCACGCAGGCCTGCCCGGCGCGAAATTGTTCACCGGTTCCTGGAGCGGCTGGATCGAGGATCCTGCGCGACCAATAGCAACGGGGGCGGGAGCCGGTAATCGGTAGCCGGAAAGCGCTTTCCGGCTACCGGCTACCGATTACCGGTTACCGCATCACTTCCCGAGCTTCGCCATCAGGGCGCGCAGCGCGCCCTGGGTGTCCGGCGAATACCAGCCTTCGATGAAGCGGTCGAGCCCGATGCGTTCGGGCTCCAGCGCGGCGACCAGGTCCATCCGCGCGATGCGGCGGGTTTCCAGCATCGGCTGGCGCGGCAGCGCGAGCAGTTGTTCCAGCCACACCCTGGCGCGGGTGGCGACACTGTCGATGTCCACCAGTTCGTCGACCAGGCCCATCGCCAGGGCGGCGTCGGCCTGGACCAGTTCGCCGGCGATCAGCAGTCGCTCGGCGCGATAGGTGCCGACCACGCGTCGCAGCAGGTGCTGGATGCCTTCTGGCGCGACCAGTCCGACCTGGGTTTCGTTGAGGCCGATGGCGTATGGGCCGTTGGCCATCACCCTGTAGTCGCAGCACAGCGCCAGCACGCAGCCACCAGCCGGCGCATGGCCGGCAAGCGCAGCCACGACCGGCAACGGCGCCCCCGCCAGTGCGCGCGCGGCCTGGAAGAACGCGTCCCATGCCGCCCTCAACGCGGCGCGGTCGTCGCCCAGCGACACCAGGTAAGGCACGTCGAGGCCGGCCGAAAACACCTTGGGACCACCGGACAGCACCAGGCCCAGGATGCCGGAACCCGGCGCGGACGCATCGGCTACCGCGGTGGCCAGTTCACTGCTAAGGGCGGGATTCAGCGCATTCACCGGCGCACGCGCCAGGCGCAGTTCGCGGATGGGGCCGTGGTCGATGGACTCGATGAGCTTGGTCATGGGCAGTCCGTGCTGATGCGCGCCAATGGCGAGGGTCTACAATTATGCGCATGAACCGCCTTGCCCTGTCCCTGCTGCTCCTGCTGCCCGCCGCCGCACCGGCGCTGGCGTCCGATGCCTGCATGCCGCTGGTACACGACGGCTGGATCCGCAAGCCGCCGGCGGACCTGCCGGTGATGGCAGGCTATGCGCGCCTGGAGAATCCCTGCGATGCGCCGGTGACGGTAACAGCCGCGAACAGCACGGCCTTCGCCGACACCAGCATCCACGAAACCCGCCTCGAGAACGGCATCAGCCGCATGCGCGCCACGGCTGCGCTTGAGCTGCCCGCCGGCGCGGACATCGCCATGGCGCCGGGCGGCCTGCACCTGATGCTGGTGAACCCGACGTCGCCGCTGCAGGCGGGCGGAAAGGTGGTCATCGAGTTCACCCTGCAGGACGGCCGCAAGCTGCAGGGCGAGTTCGAGCTGCGCGCGACGGCTCCCTAGCCGGCGGCGACTTCGCGTACGGCCTCGGGCAACGGCACGGGCTTGCCGCTGGCGCGATCGATCCAGACCATCACCACGTTGCCGTCGGCATGCAGCAGCTTGCCGTCGGCAGAGACCACGCGGTGGCCGATGGTGACGCTGGTGTTGCCGACCCGCTCGGCGAACAGCTCGATCGCGATCTCCGACGGATACGGGATCGGCAGCTTGTAGTTGATCTGCACCGCGGCCAGCAACGGCGCGATGGTGTCGGTCACCCATGGCTTGTCCAGGCCCATGAACCAGCGGATCCGCGCTTCCTCGAGGTAGGTGAGGAAGTTGGAATTGTTGACGTGGTCGAAGGCGTCCAGGTCGCGCCAGCGCGGCGTGACGGGATGCCGGTAGAGCACGGGAGCCGGGAGCCGGGAATCGGGAGCCGAAGTGCTCATGCGGCCGTTTTCCTCTTCGAAGTCTTCTTGCCAGTTTCGGCAACGCCGAGCGTGCGGGCGAGGAACTGGCCGGTGTACGACGCCTTCTCCTTCGCCAGGTCTTCCGGCGTGCCCTCGGCGATGATCATGCCGCCACGATGCCCGCCTTCGGGACCGAGGTCGACCACCCAGTCGGCTGTCTTGATCACGTCCAGGTTGTGTTCGATCACGACGATGGTGTTGCCGTCGTCGCGCAGCTTGTGCAGCACCGCGAGCAGGTGCTCGATGTCGTGGAAGTGCAGGCCGGTGGTCGGCTCGTCGAGGATGTACAGGGTGCGGCCGGTATCGCGGCGCGACAGTTCCTTGGACAGCTTGACCCGCTGCGCCTCGCCGCCGGACAGCGTGGTCGCGCTCTGGCCGAGCTTGACGTAGCTCAGGCCGACGTCGACCAGGGTCTCGAGCTTGCGCGCGATCGAAGGCACCGGTTCGAACAGCTTCAGCGCGTCCTCGATCGTCATCTCGAGCACGTCGTGGATGTTGTGGCCCTTGTATAGGATCTCCAGGGTCTCGCGGTTGTAGCGCTTGCCGTGGCAGACGTCGCAGGGCACGTACACGTCCGGCAGGAAATGCATCTCGACCTTGATCAGGCCGTCGCCCTGGCAGGCCTCGCAGCGGCCGCCGCGCACGTTGAACGAGAAACGCCCGGGCGCGTAGCCGCGCGCGCGCGACTCCGGCACCTGCGCGAACAGTTCGCGCAATGGCGTGAACAGCCCGGTGTAGGTCGCCGGGTTGCTGCGCGGCGTGCGCCCGATCGGCGACTGGTCGATGTCCACGACCTTGTCGAACAGGTCCAGGCCCTCGACCGAGCGGTACGGCGCGGGCTTGTGCGAGGCGCCGTTGATCTCGTTGGCGGCCAGCGCGTACAGGGTGTCGTTGATCAGCGTCGACTTGCCGGAGCCGGAGACGCCGGTGATCGCGGTGAACAGCCCGGCGGGAATCGACAGGTCGACGTTCTTGAGGTTGTTGCCGCTGGCGCCCTCGAGCCGCAGCGTGAACTTCGGATCGCCCCTGTGGCGCTTGCGCGGCACCTCGATCCGGCGCTTGCCGCTGAGGAACTGCCCGGTCACCGAACGCGGCGCTTTGAGCACGTCGGCATAGCTGCCCTGGGCGACGACTTCGCCGCCGTGCACGCCGGCGCCCGGCCCGATGTCGACGATATGGTCGGCCAGGCGGATCGCGTCCTCGTCGTGCTCGACCACGATCACGGTGTTGCCGAGGTCGCGCAGGCGGGTGAGGGTGCCCAGCAGGCGTTCGTTGTCGCGCTGGTGCAGGCCGATCGAAGGCTCGTCGAGCACGTACATCACGCCCACCAGGCCGGCGCCGATCTGCGAGGCAAGGCGGATGCGCTGGGCTTCGCCGCCGGACAGGGTGTCGGCCTTGCGCTCCAGGGTCAGGTAGTCGAGGCCGACGTCGACCAGGAAGGTCAGGCGCTCGCGGATTTCCTTGACGATCTTGGCCGCGACTTCGCCGCGCCAGCCGCTGAGCTGCAGATTGCCGAAGAACGCCAGCGCCTCGTCGATCGGCAGCACCACGACCGAGTGCAGCGGGGTCTCGCCGACGAACACGTTGCGCGCGCTACGGTTCAGCCGCGCGCCACCGCACTCGGTGCATGGTTGCTGGCTGATGTACTTGGTCAGTTCCTCGCGCACCGCCGCCGACTCGGTCTCGCGGTAGCGGCGCTCGAGGTTGGGGATGATGCCCTCGAACTTGTGCCGGCGCTGGGTACGTCCGCCGGCATCGGTGAGGTAGGTGAAGCTGATCAGCTCGCCCTTGCTGCCGTGCAGGATCGCTTCCTGCACGTACTCGTCCAGGTCCTGCCAGGGCAGGTCGACGCTGAAGGCGTAGTGCTTGGCCAGCGATGCGATCAGCTGGAAGTAGTAGGCGTTGCGGCGGTCCCAGCCGCGCACCGCGCCGGCAGCCAGCGACAGCTCCGGATGCACCACGACGCGCGTCGGATCGAAGAACTCCGATACCCCGAGGCCGTCGCAGGACGGGCATGCGCCCATCGGCGCATTGAACGAAAACAGGCGCGGCTCGAGCTCGGGTAGCGAGTAGTCGCACACCGGGCAGCTGTACTTGGACGAGAACAGGAGCGGCGGCGCAGCGGTGTCGTCGATCGACTGCACGATCGCCATCCCGTCGCCGAGCTTGAGTGCCGTTTCGAAACTCTCGCTCAGGCGCTGCTGCAGGTCGTCGCGCACCTTGAAGCGGTCGATCACCGCTTCGATGGTGTGCTTCTGGCGCAGGGCCAGCGGCGGCACCGCGTCGATCTCGTGCAGGACGCCGTCCACGCGCACGCGCACGAAGCCCTGCGCGCGCAGCTGGTCGAATACCTGGGCATGCTCGCCCTTGCGCTCGCGGATCACCGGCGCCAGCAGCATCCAGCGCTGCTCGGCGCGGGCCGGGTCCTTCTGCAGCGCCAGCACCTGGTCGACCATCTGGCTGACCGTCTGCGCTTCCAGCGGATAGCCGTGGTCCGGGCAGCGCGGAATGCCCACACGCGCGTACAGCAGGCGCAGGTAGTCGTAGATCTCGGTGATGGTGCCGACGGTGGAACGCGGATTGTGCGAGGTCGACTTCTGCTCGATCGAGATCGCCGGCGACAGGCCCTCGATATGGTCGACGTCCGGCTTCTCCATCACGCTCAGGAACTGGCGGGCGTAGGACGACAGCGATTCGACATAGCGGCGCTGGCCCTCGGCGTAGATGGTGTCGAACGCAAGCGAGGACTTGCCCGAGCCGGACAGCCCGGTGATCACGATCAGCCGGTCGCGCGGCAGCTCGAGGTCGATGTTCTTGAGGTTGTGCGTCCGTGCGCCGCGGATGCGGATGGTGTCCATCGCCATGGGGGAACTGGCCTCGGGGCTGCGGGTGGGGGTGGTCCCGGCTGGAGCGGGACCGAACAGGGGAGCGTAGCGACCCACCGATCTGGGGGCAAACCCGCTCCTTCCCCAGTCTGGCCGGAGGTGGTCTCAGGTTCCGCGACTGCTGCGGTTCACCTTGTTGGCTCCGGGGTTTCGGGCCACGAGGCCGGATGGGCCCGGGGCCTCCTAGAGCGCTTTTTAAGTCGAC
>JALYWW010000088.1 GCA_030852515.1 Pseudomonadota bacterium | reverse complement strand
TGGGCGAAAGTGCGGCCAGCCGGCTGCGTGGCGACTCGCTCACCGACGTGATCTTCTCCGGTTCCTCGGCGCGCAAGCCGGTGTCGCAGGCGACGGTCGAACTGATCTTCGACAACTCCGACCACACCATCACCGGCGAGTACGGCGCGTTCGACGAGATTTCGGTCAAGCGCAGCGTGGGCCGCGACGGACAGAGCAACTACTACCTCAACGGCAGCAAGTGCCGCCGCCGCGACATCACCGACCTGTTCCTGGGCACCGGCCTGGGGCCGCGCAGCTATTCGATCATCGAGCAGGGCATGATCAGCCAGATCATCGAGGCCCGGCCCGAGGACCTGCGCGTGTACCTGGAGGAAGCCGCCGGCATCTCCAAGTACAAGGAACGGCGCAAGGAAACCGAGACCCGCATCCGGCATACCCGCGAGAACCTGGAGCGCCTGACCGACCTGCGCGACGAGGTCGGCAAGCAGCTCGAACACCTCAAGCGCCAGGCGCGCCAGGCCGAGCAGTACCAGACCATCCAGGCCGAGCGCCGGATCAGGGATGCGGAGTGGAAGGCGCTGGAGTATCGCGGCCTCGATGCGCGCCTGCGGGGCCTGCGCGAGAAGCTCGACCAGGACGAGACGAAGCTGCAGCAGCTGATCGCCGAGCAGCGCGAAGCCGAACGCAGGATCGAAGACGACCGCGTGCGCCGCGAGGAAGCCAGCGAAGCCCTGAACAAGGCGCAGGCGGAGGTCTACCAGGTCGGCGGCACCCTGGCCCGGATCGAACAGCAGATCGCCCACCAGCGCGAGATGACCGAGCGATTGCAGCGCGCGCGCGACGAAGCGCAGGCGGCGCTGGCGGAGATCGGCGGACACATCAGCGGCGATGAATCGAGGCTGCAGGAATTGCGCGGCGCGATCGCCACCGCGGAACCGGAACTGGCCCGGTTGCAGGCGCGCGACCAGGCCGCGCAGGAAGCCCTGCGCGATGCCGAAGCGAAACTGGCCGACTGGCAGCAGCGCTGGGACACGCACACCCGGGCGCAGTCGGAGTCGGCCCGCGCCGGCGACGTCGAGCGCACCCGCGTCGACTATCTCGACCGCCAGGCGCTGGACGCCGAGCGCCGCCGCGAGCAGCTTGCGGGCGAACGCGCCGGACTGGACGTCGCGGCGCTGGCCGACGCCTTCACCGCGATCCAGGCCCAGCACGACGAGCAGAAGGCAGCGCTCGACGGCATGGGTGCGGAGGTCGAATCGCGCAAGCAGGCTGTCACCGAACTGCAGGACCAGCAGCGCAACGCGCAGTCGGAACTGGCCGAAGTACGCAAGCAGGCCCAGGAGAAGCGCGGCCGCCTGGCCTCGCTGGAAACGCTGCAGCATGCCGCGCTGGGCCAGGAGCAGGGCGCGGCGGTCGAATGGCTGCGCCAGCGCGGCCTGGATTCGGCCGCGCGCGTGGGCGAGAAGCTCGTCGTCGAGCCGGGTTGGGAAAACGCGGTCGAGGGCGCGCTCGGTCAGCTGATCGAAGGCGTCCTGGTCGAGGCGCCCGAGGCGCTGGTCGATGCGCTCGGCGAACTGGGCGAAGGCCGCCTGACCCTGGTCTCGGCCGAGGCCGGTGGCGTCGACCATGCGCCGACTTCCCTGGCAGCGAAAGTGCGCGGCCCGGCCGCGATCCTGCGCATCCTGGCCAAGCTGCATGCAGCCGAAACGCTGGCCGATGCGCGCGCGCTGCTGCCGCGCCTGGGCGACGGCGAATCGATCATCACCCGCCATGGCGAGCGCATCGGCGCCGGTTGGGTGCGGGTACTGCGTTCGGGCGCGGCGAAGCAGGGCGCGCTGCTGCGCGAGCGCGAGATCCAGGAACTGCGCGGCGAGATCAAGGAACTGCAGCAGCGCGAGACCGAACTCGAGCGCGGCCTGGCCGCGTGGCGCGATCGCGCCCTGGTCGCCGAGCAGCAGCGCGAAGACGCGCAGCGCGCGCTGTACCTTGCGCACCGCGGCGTCTCCGAGCTCGCCGGGCAACTGCAGGGCCAGCAGGGTCGGCTCGATTCGGCGCGCGGCCGGATCGAGAAAATCGACAACGAGCTCGCGCAGCTGGCCGAGACGCTCGAGGCCAGCGCCAGCCAGGCGCGCGAAGCCCGCGGCAAGCTGGAAGCGTCCGTGTCCAGCATGGCCGGCTTCGAGGATGCGCGGCGGGTGCTCGACAGCGAACGCAGCAGCCTCTACGAAGCACGCGACAGCGCCCGTGCCGCCGCCCGCGAGTCGCGCGACGCCGCGCATGCGCTGGCCCTGGGCATGGAAACGCAGCGCGCGCAGGTCGCTGCCCTGGCCCAGTCGCTGGAGCGCATGGGCGGCCAGCGCGGCCAGCTCGACACGCGCCTGGGCGAGCTTGCCTCGCAGCTGGCCGAGGGCGATTCCCCGGTCAGCGTCCTGGAGTCCGAGCGCCAGGCCGCGCTCGAGGAGCGGGTCCGCACCGAGAAGGCGCTGGCCGCGGCACGCGCGGCGCTCGACGGCATCGACAACGAACTGCGCGGCTACGAGCAGACCCGCCACCAACGCGACGAGCAGGCATTGGCGCAGCGCGAGCGCATCGGCCAGCGCAAGCTCGACCAGCAGGCGCTGGCGATCAAGGCCGACCAGCTCTCGGCGGCCGTGGTCGAAGCCGGCTTCGTGCTCGATGACGTGGTCAATTCGCTGGCCGAGGATGCCGACGTCGCCAGCTGGGAAAAGGCGGTCACCGACTTCGACGCCAAGCTGCGCCGGCTGGAGCCGGTCAACCTGGCGGCGATCCAGGAGCACGCCGAGGCCGCCACGCGCAAGGAATACCTGGATGCGCAGGACGCCGACCTCAACTCGGCGCTGGAGACCCTCGAGGAAGCGATCCGCAAGATCGACCGCGAGACCCGCGGCCGCTTCAAGGACACCTTCGACCGGGTCAACTCCGGCGTGCAGGAGCTCTATCCGCGCCTGTTCGGCGGCGGCCATGCCTACCTCGAACTGACCGGCGACGACCTGCTCGACACCGGCGTGGCGATCATGGCGCGCCCGCCCGGCAAGCGCGTGTCCAACATCTCGTTGCTGTCCGGCGGCGAGAAGGCGATGACCGCGGTCGCGCTGGTATTCGCGATCTTCCGCCTCAACCCGGCGCCGTTCTGCCTGCTGGACGAGGTCGACGCGCCGCTGGACGAGGCCAACGTCGGCCGCTTCACCGCCATGGTCAGCGAGATGAGCGAGCACGTGCAGTTCCTGTTCGTCACCCACAACAAGGCGACGATGGAAGCCGCGCAACAGCTGTCCGGCGTTACCATGCGGGAGCCCGGCGTCAGCCGCCTGGTCTCGGTCGACCTGGCCGAGGCGGCGCGGTTGGCAGGGGCGGCCTGACCGACGCGCTGAGTACAAGGGAGAGTTCGAATGTCCGACGCGTGGATGCTGCGAATCGGGATCATCATCGCCGGCCTGGTGCTGGTCGGCGCGATCTACTTCTTCGGCCGCCCGCGCAAGCCGGGGCAGGGCCGTCGCATCGAAGGCGGGCGCCCGGGCGCCAGCGGCGAGCGCCGGGTCGAGCCGACCCTGGGCGAACTCCTGTCGCAGGACCCGATCGTGGGTAGCGGCGCCGGCAATGGCGCGGAAGCGGTCCAGGCCGACCTCGGCCTCGACGACACGGCCGATCCCGGTCCGTCCAGCGATGCCGGACGCCGGGTCAGCGACGAGTTCGACAAGATCGTGACCCTGTACATCGCGGCCAAGGCCGGCGAGAAGCTGCGTGGCCCGGACATCGTCGTCGCCGCCGAGAAGACCGGCCTGGCCTATGGCCACATGAACGTGTTCCACCGCCTGGTCGAAGGCCACCCGGAGCGCGGCCCGATCTTCAGCGTCGCCAACATCATGAAGCCGGGCAGTTTCGAGATGGCGACGATCCAGTCGCTGGAAACGCCGGCGATCGCGTTCTTCCTGACCCTGCCGGCGCCGGTACCGGCCCTCGATGCCTGGGAGACCATGCTGCCGACCGCGCAGCGCATGGCCGAGCTGCTCGACGGCGTGCTCCTGGACGAATCGCGCAACGCCCTCGGCCGCCAGCGCATCCAGCACCTGCGCGACGAACTCCGCGCCTGGGACCGCCAGCAGGAAGCCCCGCCGCCCCCGCGCTCGCGCTGGTAACGACGAGAGCTTTTTTGCCACAGATTTCACAGATGAACACAGATGGGTGTGGTGCGATCGTGGAGACTGTCGTTGTCCTGTATCCAATCTGTGTGATCTGTGAAATCTGTGGCTAAAAACGCCTCTTCTCGGGTAGCGGAGCTCCGGCGGGTGCTGGAGGACGCGAACTACCGGTATTACATCCTCGACGATCCGAATCTCGCGGATATCGAGTACGACCGGATGTTGCGCGAGCTGGCGGACCTCGAGGCAGCGCATCCGGAACTGCAGGATCCCAACTCGCCGACGGTGCGGGTCGGCGCGGCGCCCTCGGGCAAGTTCGCCACGGTCGCCCATGACGTGCCTATGTTGTCGCTGGGTAATGCCTTCAGCGACGACGAGGTACGCGAGTTCGTTGCCCGGATCGAGAAGGAAACGGGCGATGCGCATCCGGCATTCTCGGTCGAGCCCAAGCTCGACGGCCTGGCGATCAGCCTGCGCTACGAGGATGGCGCGTTCGTGCGCGGCGCCACCCGCGGCGACGGCAGCAGCGGCGAGGACGTGACATCCAACCTTCGCACCATCCGCAGCATCCCGCTGCGCCTGCGCGGCGCAGCGCCGGCGGTGCTGGAGGTGCGCGGCGAGGTGATCATGCCCAATGCCGACTTCGAACGCTGGAACGAGGCGGCGCGAGCCCGCGGCGACAAGCCGATGGCCAACCCGCGCAATGGCGCCGCCGGTTCGCTGCGCCAGCTCGATCCACGCATCACCGCGCAGCGGCCGCTGGCGTTCTACGCCTACGCGCTGGGCCAGGTGCAGGGAGCGACATTGCCGCCAACCCACTCGGGCACGCTGGCCTGGCTGCGCGAACTCGGATTTCCGGTGAGCGCGCAGGTCGATGTCGCCGATGGCACCGAGGGACTGCTCGCGTACTACGCGCGCATTGGCGGCGCGCGCGATTCGCTGCCGTACGACATCGACGGCGTGGTCTACAAGCTGGACCGGTACGACCAGCAGCGCGCCATGGGTTTCGTGTCGCGTGCGCCGCGCTGGGCGCTGGCGCACAAGTTCCCGGCGCAGGAAGAGGTGACCACGGTCGAATCGATCGAGGTCAACGTCGGCCGGACCGGTGCGGTGACGCCCTGGGTACTGATGGCGCCGGTGCATGTCGGCGGTGTCACCGTGACCCGCGCGACCCTGCACAACGCAGACCAGGTCGCGCGCCTGGACGTGCGCGTCGGCGACACGGTGATCGTGCGCCGGGCCGGCGACGTGATCCCCGAGGTCGTGCGCGTGGTCGAGGAAAAGCGACCGCTGGACAAGCGCGGAAAACCACTGCACCAGCCGTTCCAGCTACCCGCTGAATGCCCGGACTGCGGCTCGGCGGTGGAGCGCGAGGAAGGCGAGGTCGTCGCCCGCTGCAGCGGTGGCCTGTTCTGCCCGGCGCAGCGCAAGCAGTCGCTGTTCCATTTCGCGTCGCGCCGGGCGATGGACATCGAGGGCCTGGGCGAGCGCTTCATCGAAGCCCTCGTCGATCTCGATTACGTGCACACGGTGGCCGATCTCTATCGCCTCACGGTCGACGACTTCGTCGCCATGAAGCGGCGCGCCGACGAGATGGCGGGCACCGTCCCGGAAACCGTGAAGGCAGGCAGGATCGCCACGCGCTGGGCGGAAAACCTGGTCGCGGCGATCGGCGCAAGCCGCAATTCCAGCCTGGAACGCGTGCTGTTCGCGCTGGGGATTCGCGACGTCGGCGAGAGCACCGCCAAGACCCTGGCGCGACACTTCGGTGCGCTGGACCCGATCATGTCCGCCGACGAGGAAGCGCTGAAGCAGGTGCCCGACGTGGGTCCGGTGGTGGCCAGGCGGATCGCGCACTTCTTCGAGCAGCCGCACAACCGCGAGGTCATCGCGGCCCTGCGCGCAGCCGGCGTGCACTGGAAGGAGGGCGCCCCGCGCCGCTCCAGCGAAGGCCCGCTGGCGGGCAGCACCGTGGTCCTGACCGGCGGCCTGGCGTCGATGTCGCGCGACGAAGCCGGCGCGCGCCTGGAAGCGCTCGGCGCCAAGGTCTCCGGCAGCGTCTCGAAGAAGACCAGCTTCGTCGTCGCCGGCGAAGCCGCCGGCAGCAAACTCGCCAAGGCCCGCGAGCTCGGCCTCGACATTTGGGACGAGCCGCGTCTCCTTGCCTATCTAGCGGAACAGGACTCTTCTGACGCGGATTAACGCGGATACAAGAGCGGATCGACGCGGATCAGGCAAGACAGAATATGAAATGGGCTCAGGCAGCCTTGCACCACTACCGCTTCATCTGCGTCAATCATCTTTTCAAATCCGCGTTGATCCGTGTCAAAAGAGAACTCCAATATGCCAACCCAGTGGCAGCCGGCTGCAAACCCCGAGGCGCTGCGGTTGCGGGCGTGGTTGAACGCGGGGGTGCGGGGGTTCTTCGCTGCGCGCGGGGTGCTGGAAGTCGAGACGCCGGTGATGTCGCTGGGCGGCAACACCGAGCCGAACATCGCGCCGTTCCAGCTGGAGTTCTCCGGGCGTACCGACGGCGCGCCGCGCACGCGCTGGTTGCGGACCTCGCCGGAGTACGCGCTCAAGCGCCTGCTCGCGGCGGGGATCGGCGACTGCTATGAACTCGGGCGGGTGTTCCGCGATGGCGAAGCGGGCGGGCGCCACAACCCCGAGTTCACCATGCTGGAGTGGTACCGCATCGGTTGGGATCACCGGCGGCTGGCCGGCGAGACCGCGGAACTGGTGCGCATGGCATTGATGCTGGTCGGGCGCGATGCAGTACTGGAGCAGGTGGCCTATCGGGATCTGTACCGCGAGCGGCTTGGGCTCGATCCTTTCCTTGCCGCCGAGGGCGAACTGCGCAACGCGCTGGGCAACGTGGTCATCGATCCCGAGGGCCTGACCCGTGACGACTGGCTCGACCTGTTGATGACGCATCGCCTGCAACCCGCCTTCGACGGCGGGACGATGCTGGCGGTACACGATTGGCCGGCGACGCAATGCGCCCTGGCGCGACTGCGCGTCGGTGACGACGGCATCGCCGTGGCCGAGCGTTTCGAGCTCTACCTCGGGTCGGTCGAGCTGGCCAACGGTTACCACGAGCTGCGCGATGCCACCGAGCAACGCACACGCTTCGAACGCGACCTGTCCGTGCGCAGCGCACGCGGCGCGACGCAGCCACCCGTGGACGAAGCTTTCCTCGCCGCGCTCGGGCACGGCCTGCCCGAATGCGCGGGCGTTGCCCTGGGCATCGATCGCCTGCTGATGGCGATGCTCGGCACCGACCGCATCGCCGACGTGCTGGCCTTCGATTTCGCGCGGGCCTGACGGATTACAATCGGCGCATGGCCGACGACATCGATTACGCCCGCTACGACCGCATCCGCCCGATCCGCTGGACCGGGCATGCGCTGGAGCTGCTCGACCAGCGCAAGCTGCCGTTCAGCACCGAGTACCTGGCCTGCAACGACAGCGATGAAGTGGCAGCAGCGATCCACGCGCTGGCCGTGCGCGGCGCGCCGGCGATCGGCATTGCCGCGGCCTGGGGCGTGGTCCTGGCCGCGCGCGACATCGATGCCACCGACGTGGCGGATGCCGCGACGCAACTCGAACCCGCGCTGCAGCGGCTCAACGCCGCGCGGCCGACGGCGGTCAACCTGGCCTGGGCGCTGGCGCGCATGCGCGCGGCACTGGCTCGCGCCGGGGACAGCGACTGGCGCGAAGCGCTGGAACAGGAAGCCGCGGCGGTCGAGCGCGAGGATCTTGCCGCCAACCGGCACATGGGCAACCTCGGCGCGGCGCTGATCGAACCGGGCAGCGGCGTGCTCACCCACTGCAATACCGGGTCGCTGGCGACCGCCGGTTTCGGTACCGCACTGGGCGTGATCCGCGCAGGCGTCGCCCAGGACAGGATCGGCCAGGTATTCGCGGGCGAGACCCGGCCGTGGCTGCAGGGCGCGCGCCTGACGGTATGGGAGTTGCAGCAGGATGGCATCGACGCCACCCTCATCGCCGATGCCGCGGCCTCGCACCTGATGAAGTCGGGCAGGGTGCAATGGGTGGTCGTCGGCGCGGACCGGATCTGCGCCAACGGCGACGTCGCCAACAAGATCGGCACCTACCAGCTGGCGATCGCCGCGCGCCACCATGGGGTGAAGTTCATGGTCGTGGCGCCGTCCTCCACGGTCGACATGGACACGTCCTGCGGCGACCTGATCGAGATCGAGGAGCGCGACGCGGCCGAGCTCCACGCCGTCGGTGGCAGCCGCACGGTGGCCGAGGGCATCGCTGCCTGGAATCCGGTCTTCGACGTCACGCCTCATTCGCTCATCGATGCGATCGTCACCGAGCGCGGTGTCGTCCACTCCCCCGACGCCGCCGCCATGAAGGCCGCCTTCGGCTGAGTTTCCTGGCACGCCTCTCTTGAGGGACCGCCGGCGCAGACGCGGGAGCCCCTTGCCTCCTAAAGCGCTTTTTAAG
>JALYWW010000087.1 GCA_030852515.1 Pseudomonadota bacterium | reverse complement strand
GGGCACCTTCTCCCGCAGGCGGGGGAAGGGTCAGCGCTGGTAAGTGACGAAGAAGCCCTGCAGGTCGCCGTTCTCGATGTATGGCTCCACGCTGGCCACCTTGTAGCCGAATGCTGCGAAGGCGTTGTGGGCGCGCGTCAGGTCGTTGGCGGCGCCCTGGTTGCGGAAGCCCCAGCTTGCATCGACCCACAGGGTGAGCGCGGCCATGTTCGCCGCGGCGGCTTCGGCGGCGACCTTCTCGGGCTTCTTGTCGAACAGCGCGGCCTGCGCCGGGAGCGCGCTCGCGCAGGCGAGCAGGGCGGCGACCAGCATGGGGCGCATTGCATTGGTGCGCATCGATCAATCCTCGGTTGACAGGGCATCGCGCAATCGCGAGATGCGTTCGATGAGTTCTTCCGGCGTGTGCGGGCGGGCAGCGACCCGTCCCCACACCGGCGCGGGCCACGCTGGGTCGTTTTCGTAGCGGGCGATGACGTGCACGTGCAACTGCGGCACCAGGTTGCCGAGCGCCGCGACATTGATCTTATGCGGCTGGAACACGTCGCGCAGCAGGAGGCTGGCGCGTTCGATCTCGTCGACCAGCTGGTGCCGCTGTTGCTGGTCCAGGTCGTGCAGTTCGCGCGCGACCGGCAGCCGTGGCACCAGGATCAGCCACGGATAGTTGGCGTCGTCCATCAACCGCAGCTCGCACAGGGCGAAGCTCGCCATCGGCTGGGTATCGGCCGCCAGTTGCGGATGCAGCTCGTATCGCGTCGGCGCTTTCATGCCAGTGCCATCATTCCAGTGCCTGCTCGAACATCCGCATGGTGCGCCCGTGCGCCTTCTGCGCGCTCGCGGCATCGTAAGCCCTGGGATCGACCTCGCGGTTGAATGCGTGGCCTGCGCCGGGGTAGGTGAAGACCCTGGCATCGGGTTGGCGCTCGCGATGGGCGGCAACGGCCTCGGCCGGGATCGACGGGTCGTCCTGGCCGAAGTGGAACTGCATCGGCGCGCGCAGCGGTTCGTCCAGGAATTGCAGGTTGCGCGCGCCGTAATAGCTGGAAGCGGGCAGGCCGAGCCTGGTATTGCCGAGCAGGGCCACGGTGCCGCCCCAGCAGAAGCCGACCACGCCGACCTTCAGGCCCTCGGCCAGCAGCAGTTCCGCCGCGGCCCCGAGCACCAGCACGGCGCGATCCATCCCGAGCTCCGCGACCAGTTCGCGCCCGCGGGCGAAGCCTTCGGCGTCGTAGTCCAGCTCCACGCCGCGCTCGACCGGGTCGAAGAAGGCCGGCGCCACGGCCACGTAACCGGCGGCGGCATAGCGGTCGACGACGCTGCGCACGTGCGGATTCACCCCGAAGATCTCCTGCACCACCACCAGCCCGCCGCGCGGCGCCGAAACCGGGTCCGCGCGCCAGGCGCCGATGCTGCCTGCCGGGGTGTCGAAGGCGATGTCGCGGCCCATGCTTGTTCCCGTGCGCTGGCGATGCCGTTGGGTCGATTCTAGCCCCGTATAATCCGCGGTCGCCCCGCCCCCGTGATTCCATGCCAGCCAGCAGCCCCAATGCAGCCAATCCCAAGGTCGGTTTCGTCAGTCTCGGCTGCCCCAAGGCGCTGGTGGATTCGGAGCGGATCCTGACCCAACTGCGGGTCGAGGGTTACGAGCTGGTGCCGTCCTACGACGCCGCCGACGTGGTCGTGGTCAACACCTGCGGCTTCATCGACTCGGCGGTTGCCGAGTCGCTGGACGCGATCGGCGAGGCGATGGCCGAGAACGGCAAGGTCATCGTCACCGGTTGCCTGGGCAAGCGCGAGGAGGTGATCCGCCAGGCGCACCCGGGCGTGCTGTCGATCAGCGGGCCGCAGGACTACGCGAGCGTGATGGACGCGGTGCACGCGGCGGTGCCGCCGAAGCACGACCCGTTCGTCGACCTGCTGCCCGACTACGGGCTGAAGCTGACGCCGAAGCATTACGCCTACCTGAAGATTTCCGAAGGCTGCAACCACCGCTGCAGCTTCTGCATCATCCCGTCGATGCGCGGCGACCTGGTGTCGCGCCCGGTCGACGATGTGCTGCGCGAAGCCGAACGCCTGGTCAAGGGCGGCGTGCGGGAGCTGCTGGTGGTCTCGCAGGACACCAGCGCCTATGGCGTGGATGTCAAATACGCGCCGCGCGAATGGCGTGGCGCGCAGTACCAGACGCGGATGAAGGCGCTGTGCGAGGGCCTGTCGCAATTGGGCGCCTGGGTGCGCCTGCACTACGTGTACCCGTATCCGCACGTCGACGACATCGTGCCGCTGATGGGTGAGGGTGGGATCCTGCCGTATCTGGACATCCCGTTCCAGCACGCCAGCCCGCGCATCCTCAAGCTGATGAAGCGGCCGGGCGCGGTCGAGAAGACCCTCGAGCGCGTGCAACGCTGGCGTGCGCTGCGCCCCGAACTGACCATCCGCTCGACCTTCATCGTCGGCTTCCCCGGCGAGACCGAGGGCGAGTTCGAACAGCTGCTGGATTTCCTCGACGAGGCGCAGCTCGACCGGGTCGGCGCCTTCGCCTATTCGCCGGTGCAAGGCGCGGCCGCCAATGCCTTGCCCGATCCCGTCCCCGAGGAAGTGAAGCAGGAGCGCCTGGCGCGCTTCATGCAGCGGCAGGCAGCGATCAGTGCCGCCCGGCTCGAGGCCAAGGTTGGCAGCGTGCAGCGCTGCATCGTCGACGCGATCGACGGCGAGCTTGCGATCGCGCGCTCGATGGCCGACGCGCCCGAGATCGATGGCCTGGTCCAGGTGCAGGACGGGCGCGATGCGGGCCTGGTGCCCGGCCAGTTCGTCGATGTCGAGATCCTGGGCAGCGACGAGCACGATCTCTACGGCGAGGTCTCGTACGCCTGACGGGCGTAGTAGGATCGGGCCATGGTCCAGGCCCGGTCCGCACCTGCATACGAATGGCGCACGGTATTGCGCCATCGCTGGCCGTTGCGCTGGATGCACTGGATCAACTTCGCCTGCATGCTGGCCCTGGTCGGGAGCGGACTGCAGGTGTTCAACGCCCATCCGGCGCTGTACTGGGGCGAAGTTTCCGATTTCGCGCGGCCGCTGTTCGCGCCCGGCGACTTTCCCGGGTGGGCGACGATCCCGGGCTACCAGTCGCTGGCGCTGGGCCGGCGCTGGCATTTCTTCTTTGCCTGGCTGTGGGTGATCAACGGCGCGCTGTACCTGGCGTGGTCGCTGGCGAGCCGGCACCTGCGCGACGACATGGCGATGCGGGGGCGCGACTGGCGCGCGATCCCGCGTGCGATCGGCGACCACCTGCGCTTCCGGCATCCGGTCGGCGAAGCCGCGCTGCGCTACAACCCGCTGCAGAAGCTGGCCTACCTGGGCGTGGTATTCGTGCTCGCGCCGCTGGCGATCCTGACCGGGCTGGCGATGTCGCCGCAGATGGACACGGTGCTGGGCTGGTGGCTGGACCTGGTCGGCGGCCGGCAATCGGCGCGCACGCTGCACTTCGTGGCGATGGCGCTGTTCGTGCTGTTCGCGGCGGTGCACCTGGTGATGGTCGTGTACGCCGGGCCGGTGAATGAACTGCGCTCGATGATCACCGGCCGCTTCCGCGCGCGCTGGCCGCGCGACGGGGAGGGCGGGCATGGTGAATGAGCTGCTGGTCCCGTCGCGCCGCCGCCTGCTGCGCGGAGCCTTGGCCGTAGCGGGCGCCGGCATGCTGGCCGGTTGCGATGCGCTGTCGCGGAGCCGGCGTTTCGTCGAGCTTCTCGAGCAGGCCGAACCGCTGACCATGGGCGCGCAGCGCGCGCTGACCGGTGACCGGCTGGCCGAGGAGTTCCCGGAATCGATGATCTCGCCGGTGTTCCGGCCCAATGGCTCGATCAACCCGCGCACGCCTGAATACCTGGCACTGAAGGCGGACGGCTTCGCCGGTTATCGCCTGAAGGTGTACGGCCGCGTGCAGTCGCCGCTGGAGTTCAGCCTGGACGCACTCCGCGGCCTGCCGCAGCGCACCCAGGTGACGCGCCACGACTGCGTCGAGGGCTGGAGCGTGATCGGCAAGTGGCAGGGCGTTCCGCTGGCCCACCTGCTCGACCTCGCGCGTCCGCTGCCGGGCGCGCGCCATGTGGTGTTCCATTGCATGGACGACATCGCCGCGAATGGCTCGCGCTATTACGAAAGCATCGACCTGGTGGATGCCCGTCATCCGCAAACCATCGCCGCCTACCGCCTGAACGATGCACCGCTGCCCATCGCCAATGGCGCGCCGGTGCGGATGCGGATCGAGCGCAAGCTGGGCTACAAGCACGCGAAGTACGTGCACGCGATCGAGGTCGTCGACAGCTACGCCGGAATCGACGGCGGACGTGGCGGCTTCTGGGAAGACCGCAACTACGACTGGTACGCAGGGATCTGAAGGGCAGCGTCAGTACTCGACCGCGACGATCGCGAAGCGGGCAATACCGCCGGGCAACTCGGCTTCGAACTCGTCGTCGATGCGCTTCTTCAGCATCGCCCGCGCCAGCGGCGAATCGATGCTGATGTGGCCGAGACGGGCATCGGTTTCGTCGGGACCGACGATCCGGTAGCGGGCCAGGCTGCCGTCGTCGAGACGCTCCACTTCCACGGTGGCGCCGAAGAACACCGCTTCCGGATCCGAAGGCACGGTATCCACGACGCGCAGCGCCTCGAGCCGCTTGCCGAGATAGCGCACGCGGCGATCGATCTCGCCGAGCTGCTTCTTGCGGTAGGTGTACTCCGCGTTCTCGGAGCGGTCGCCTTCGGCGGCCGCCGCGGCCAGCGCCCGGACCACCTCGGGCCGGCGCACCCGCCACAGATCATCCAGCTCGGCCTTGAGCCGGGCATGGCCTTGCGGGGTGACCAGCGCAGTCGACTGCGCTGCGGGCGGACGCCAGCGACCCAAGCGGCTTACCGTTCGCGCACCAGGCGCATGTCGAACGGGCTGTCGATCGGCTTGCCGTCCGTGTCGAGGTTCACCAGGGCATCGGCTTCGATGGCGAAGAAGCGGTCCGCATCGCCCTTGTTGCCCGGATCCAGGCGAATGCGCTTGCCGTCGGGCTCGATCGACCAGGTGCCCTGGACGACATGCGCCGCGCCATCGCTCTCGCGGTAGGTATCGGTGAGGACGTAGCCGCCGTCGGCGTCGAGGACCAGGGTTTCATCGATGCCCGGGCAATCGGCGCAAGGCAGCAGGCCGGCATAGGTCCCGGCCAGTGCGCGCGCATCGCTGGCGGCGGCATCGGGCTGGACCCCCGGCTCGGCCATGGTGGTTTCAACCACGGTGGCGGCGGCCCCGGGCTCGACGGCAACCGCTTCGGTCGTGGCGGGTGCCGGGGCTGGGGCTGGGGCTTCGGCCTGGCAGGCGGCAAGCGCTAGCATGGCAATCGTCGGAACGGTCCATCGGTTCATTTGCGTCCTCCAAGAATTCCGCCAAGCACGCCGCGCAGGATCTTGCGGCCGATCTGGCTGCCGACAGTGCGCGCGGCCTGCTTGGTCATGGTTTCGACCGCTCCCTGGCGGCGCTTGGTGCCCCACATCCATTCGCCGATCTTCTTGCCGATGCCGCCGCTGGCGTCATCGGCCTCGGCGGTTTTCGCCGGTGGCGCATCGGCCTTGGCGGTGGCAGCTTCGGTTTTCTTCGCCAGCATCTCGGCGGCCGAATCGCGATCGACGGCCTTGTCGTACTTCGCGCCGACCGGGCTGCCGGCACGCACCTGCGCACGCTCGGCATCGGTGATGGCGCCCATCCGGCAGCGCGGCGGCGACACCAGGGTGTGCTCGACCGGCATCGGGATGCCCTTGGCCTGAAGCGTCGACACCAGGGCTTCGCCGGTGCCGAGCTGGCCGATCGTCCTGGCCACGTCCAGCGCCGGGTTCTCGACGAAGGTCTCCGCCGCGGTCTTCACCGCCTTGCGGTCGCGCGGGGTGAACGCGCGCAGCGCATGCTGGAAACGGTTGCCCATCTGGCCGAGGATCTCGTCGGGCACGTCGTCCGGGAATTGCGAGCAGAAATACACGCCCACGCCCTTGGAGCGGATGATGCGCACCACCTGCTCGATGCGCTGGCGCAGCGCCGGCGGTGCGTCGTCGAACAGCAGGTGCGCCTCGTCGAACACGAACACAAGCTTCGGCTTGTCCAGGTCGCCGACCTCGGGCAGGGTCTCGAACAGTTCCGACAGCAGCCACAGCAGGAAACTCGAGTACAGCCTTGGCATGAGGATCAGCTGGTCGGCGGCGAGGATGCCGATCACGCCGCGGCCGTCGGTGGTGGTCCGCATCAGGTCGGCCAGTTCCAGCGCCGGTTCGCCGAAGAACATCTGCGCGCCTTCGTTCTCCAGCCGCAGCAGGGCGCGCTGGATCGCACCGATGGACGGGCTGCTGACGAGGCCATAGGTCGTCGAAATGGTCTTGCGCTCGGCCGCGACCAGGCCGAGCAGGGCGCGCAGGTCGTCGAGGTCGACCAGCAGCAGGCCGCGGTCGTCGGCGATGCGGAAGGTGATGTCGAGCACGCCCGACTGGGTGTCGTTGAGCTCCAGCATGCGCGCGAGCAGGGTCGGGCCGATCTCGCTGACGGTGGCCCGCACCGGATGGCCGAGCTTGCCGTACAGGTCCCAGAACACGACCGGACTGGCTTCGGCCGTGTAGCCGTCGATGCCGATCGTGTCGGCGCGCTCGAGCAGCTTCTCGTTGACGGTCCCGGGAACCGCAAGACCGGCGACGTCGCCCTTGACGTCGGCCATGAACACGGGAACGCCGATCCGCGAGAAACCTTCCGCCAGCGTCATCAGGGTGACCGTCTTGCCGGTGCCCGTGGCGCCGGCGACCAGGCCGTGGCGGTTGCCGTACTGCGGCAAAAGGTGGACCTGCCCGGAGGCGGGCGTGGTGATCGACTTGCCGACGAGAATGGGATCCATGTCGTCGATTCTAGCGGTGGAACCGGCTAACCTGCGTCCATGACATTCCATGCTGTTGCAGGGCGCCTGGCGCCCGTGCCGTTCCTCATCGTCGCTGCCGTCGTCGCCGTCCTGGTCGCGGCCCCCGAGGCCGGGGCCGCATCGCGCCGCGACGAAGCGGCTGCCGCCGCGATCGCCGCGCGCATGGCCGCCGCCGAGGCGCGTTACGGCGAGGCGCTGGTGAAGGTCGGCAACGCCGACCCCGAGGGCCAGGGTGAAGCCGATGCCGCGCTCGAGGACATGGAGGACGCGGTCGCGGCCTGCGTGCAGCAGCGCGGCTGCGAGGTGTCGAACCTGCTGGCGACCTACAAGCGGTTGTTGAAACTGGAAGTGGATGCCGAGGGCGCGGTGATCGAGGAGGGCGAGGATGTCGAGGACGATCACGCCAGTCCGGTTGTTGCCGCCGTACCCGAATCAGGCCGCGCCGCGACCCTGCTGGACAGCGACACCCACTGCTTCGACGACATGGTCCAGTACAACCCCGCGGTGCAGGCCGCGATCCGTCGCTGGCTGACCGACATGCGCGGGCAATTGCTGGACACCCACGAGAACTACCAGTACCTGCGCGCGGAAATGTGGCCGCACTACGACCGCGGCGGGCTGCCGGAAGCGTTGCTGTTCGGGATCATGGCCAAGGAATCCAACGGCAAGGTCCACGCGACTTCGCGCGCGGGCGCGGCCGGGCCGATGCAGTTCATGTTCGCCACCGGCAAGCGCTTCGGCCTGGGCGTCGATGCCACCGGCTTCGACACCCGCTACGATCCCAACGCTTCGGCCGAAGCCAGCGCCGCCTACCTCAACGAGCGCATGCGCGAGCTCAACGGCAACATCGAGCTGGCCCTGGCCGCCTACAACGGCGGCGAAGGACGCGCGCGGCGCGTCTTCCAGCGCCACGGCGGCCGCGGGTTCTGGAACGCCGAGGTCTACAACGAATTCCCGCCGGAAACCCGCGACTACGTACCGATGGTGATCGCCGCGGCCTGGCTGTTCCTGCACCCGAAGCAGTACGGACTGGACTTCAACGACATCCACGCGCAGCCGGCAACCTTGCAACTGCGCAAGCCGGCATCGATCTACGAACTGGCGATCTGCCTGGGCAATCGCGGCACCCGCGACGGGTACCTGCGCACGCTGCGCAACCTCAACCCGCGCTACATGGCCGACAGCCCGCTGCCCGCGGGTACCTCGCTCAACGCGGGCAAGCGCATTGCCGGCCTGTACGAACGTTACTGCGTGCAGGGGCCGCGCGCGGACCTTGCGCGGGTGCTGATGCAGAGCGACGCAAGCAAGGCGGTCCTGGACGACAGGGGCGCGCCGGCGCCGCGTGCCGTTGCTTCCGCGGCGGGGCGTTCCGGCGTGCACCGGGTGGAGCGCGGCGACACCCTCAGTTCGATCGCGCGCAAGTACGAGTGTTCGACCCGCGACCTGGCGCGCAGCAACAAGCTCAAGGCGCCTTCCTACGCGATCCGCATCGGCCAGGGCATCAAGCTCGATACCTGCAAGTAGGAGCGGCGGCAGCCGCGAAGCGCGGTTCTCGCTTCCTTGATTGGGCGCAGGGACACACACATCCTCACGCCTTCGCAAGCGAAGCGCCCCGCTTCGAACAACAGCCGAAGCATCGACCCACCCGCTTGGGTTAGCGTCGTGGAAAGGCCTTGCCCAAGGCGGGACTGTCGGAGACATGGATGTCGACGACAAGCCCCCATGGATGGGTTCACGGCGTGTCCCGA
>JALYWW010000152.1 GCA_030852515.1 Pseudomonadota bacterium | reverse complement strand
GCCGGACACGATCCGGTAGCCGCGATCGATGATCACCTTGGCCATCGCCTGCGCATTCTTCACGACCTGCTGCTGGTAGGCCTTGAACTCCGGCTCCAGCGCTTCCTTGAATGCCACCGCCTTGGCCGCGATCACGTGCATCAGCGGGCCGCCCTGGATGCCGGGGAAGACGATCGACTGCAGCTTCTTCTCGATCTCGTCGGCCGCGTCGCCCATCGCCGCGCGGCTGGCGACGATGATGCCGCCACGCGGGCCGCGCAGCGTCTTGTGGGTGGTGGACGTGACGATGTGCGCGTGCGGCACCGGGTTCGGGTAGACGCCCGCGGCGACCAGGCCGGCGACGTGGGCCATGTCGACGAACAGGTACGCGCCGACCTTGTCGGCGATGGCGCGGAAGCGCGCCCAGTCGACCACCTGCGAGTACGCACTGAAGCCGGCGACGACCATCTTCGGCTTGTGCTCGAGCGCCAGGCGCTCGACCTCGTCGTAGTCGATCAGGCCCTCGTCGTTGACGCCGTACTGCACGGCGTTGAACAGCTTGCCGCTGATGTTGGGCTTCGCGCCGTGGGTGAGATGGCCGCCGTGGGCCAGCGACATGCCGAGGATCGTATCGCCCGGCTGCAGCAGCGCCAGGTACACGGCCTGGTTGGCCTGCGAGCCAGAATGCGGCTGCACGTTGGCGTACATCCCTTCCGTGGAGCCCGCGCCGAACAGCGCCTTGACCCGGTCCAGAGCCAGGCGCTCGGCGATGTCCACGTATTCACAGCCGCCGTAATAGCGCTTGCCGGGATAGCCTTCGGCGTACTTGTTGGTCAGCTGGCTGCCCTGCGCTTCCATCACCCGCGGGCTGGCGTAGTTCTCGCTCGCGATCAGCTCGACGTGGTCTTCCTGGCGGCGGTTCTCGGACGCGATCGCCGCGGCCAGTTCGGGATCGTAACCTTCGATGCGGGCGTCGCGCGGAAACATCGTCACTCCAGGGCAGCACGGGAATGGGCCAATTGTAGCCCGCGCCCCCCGTGGGAGCGGGCCATGGCCGCGACGGCGCGTCCGACCTCCGATCGTGGCCCTGGTCGCCTCACGAAAGCCCAAAAAAAAAGGGCGCGCCAGCCGGCGCGCCCTCGGTCGATCCGCCCGCCCCCCCTAGTGGTGCAGGATCAGGTCGGTGATGATGCCGGTCGCCACCGCCACCAGCAGGAAATCGCCGGCGTCGCTGCGGCGCCAGTAGTGGCCCCGCGGCGGCTGGCGCAGGCCGTAGCCGTAGTAATCGTTGACCACGTAGGTCCGGCCGTAGCCCGGATCGTAGTAGCGATGGCCGCGGCTCCAGCGCGGTGGGCCGCGATGCACGATGACCGGCCGCGGGGCGTAGTAGCGCTCGCGATAAATCACGCGCGGCGCGGGGCGATAGACCACCCGGCGATCGTGGCGACGTCCGTCCCGGTAGCCGTGGCGATAGGCGCTGCGGCGCTCGTAGCGATCATGATTGTCGCGGTCGTGGCGATTGCCACGATGGCGGTCGTACTGGCCGTGGTGGTCGCGATCGCGGTGGCCACGATCATGGTCGCGGCCGGCTGCGGAAGCGGGCATCGCGACGGCGGCGAAGGCGAGCAGCAGGGCGGCGAATTTCAGAGGGGCGTGCATGCGGGCGGTCTCCACGTGTTTGCGTGGTGTGAGCATGGGCGAGCGAGGCTGAATCCAATCCTCCCGGAATGGCCCGCCACGCGTGGCATTCAGCCAGCGGCAAGCGGTCCTGCTGCCGGTTCAGCCGGTATAATTCGGGGTTCCCCGATTTCCTTCCCGCCAGCGCTGACCGCGCGGGTGCGGCCTGTCTTACCCGGAGTCCCCATGTCGCAATACATCTACACCATGAACGGCGTCAGCAAGACCGTGCCGCCGAAGCGCCAGATCATCAAGGATATCTCGCTGTCGTTCTTCCCCGGCGCCAAGATCGGCCTGCTGGGCCTGAACGGTGCCGGCAAGTCGACGGTGCTGAAGATCATGGCCGGCGTGGACACCGATTTCTCGGGCGAGGCGCGGCCGCAGGCCGGGATCAAGGTCGGCTACCTGGCCCAGGAGCCGCAGCTCGATCCGGACAAGACCGTGCGCGAAGCGGTCGAGGAAGGCGTCGGCGAGGTCCTGCAGGCGCAGGCCGCGCTGGAGCAGGTCTACGCCGCCTACGCCGAGGAAGGCGCCGACTTCGACAAGCTGGCCAAGGAGCAGGAGCGGCTCGAGGCGATCCTCGCCGCCGGCGACGCGCACACCCTGGAAAACCAGCTGGAAGTGGCCGCCGACGCGCTGCGTTTGCCGCCGTGGGACGCGGTGATCGGCAAGCTGTCCGGCGGCGAGAAGCGTCGCGTCGCGCTGTGCCGCCTGCTGCTGCAGAAGCCCGACATGCTGCTGCTCGACGAGCCGACCAACCACCTCGACGCCGAGTCGGTCGAGTGGCTGGAGCAGTTCCTCGCCCGCTACACCGGCACCGTGGTGGCAGTGACCCATGACCGCTACTTCCTCGACAACGCCGCCGAGTGGATCCTCGAGCTGGATCGCGGCCGTGGCATCCCGTGGAAGGGCAACTACACCGACTGGCTGGTGCAGAAGGAAGACCGCCTCAAGCGCGAGGAGTCCGGCGAGAAGGCCCGCCAGAAGGCGATCGCCAAGGAGCTGGAGTGGGCGCGCTCGAACGCCAAGGGCGGACGCAGCAAGGGCAAGGCGCGCCTGGCGCGCATCGAGGAGCTGCAGGCGGTCGACTACCAGAAGCGCCAGGAAACCAACGAGATCTTCATTCCGCCGGGCGAGCGCCTGGGCAGCAAGGTCATCGAGTTCAAGGGCGTCTCCAAGAGCTTCGGCGACCGCCTGCTG